>LIQL01000042.1 GCA_001418405.1 Streptomyces diastatochromogenes
AGGCGGGCGCAGCCAGGATCTCGGGCAGGGGCAACTGCCCGCTGACGAGACCCATCTGCACCTTGACCGGGGGCGTCTTGACCTGGAGCTTGTGACCGATCTGTGCCGAGTGCCGGTTGAAGGTGGAGCGCGCCATGCGCAGGTTGGCCGCACCGACGCCCGGATCGTGCCCGAAGGAGATCTGCTCAAGAACCAGACGCTCCGTAGCGGTCAGAGGGGTGATGAGGATCTCGTTGAGCCGGGTCATGCCGGTGCCTCCTGGGGAGTGGGTGTTCGGGTGTCCCTGGCCGGTTCGCGTCGGCCCATCCCGCTACGGCGCGATGCCGGCCAGGGACAAGGTCGCGTCCTGGAGCGGACGCGCCGGACGCTGACGGCACGGGCCGCCGCGTCCGGAGCCGACGAGCACGGAGTTCATCCCAACCGCTCCGCCTTGGGGGATGAGCGACCGCGCGAGAGTTCTGGGGTGACACGGATGCGCATACCGCAGGGGCACGGACGCACTGGTGGTACTGGTAACCCGGGCCGCAGAGCCTGCCCCTGACGCACCTGCTGGCCAGTCTGGTGCGCGGTGCGGCCGGTAGATTCGGTCACTGGATCCGCTGAAGCCGGTCTTGGACCCGGTTCGCATCGCGGCGGCTGATGGGCTCGTAGAGGCGGAGGGCCTCGATGAGCAGCTTGCGAGCCTGGTCTCGGCGCCCTGCTTCCTGCACGGTCTGGCCGAGCATCTCCAGGCTGTGAGCGGTCCAGCGCACCGCTCCGTGCGCGGCGAACTCATCCGCAGCTTGGCGGCCCAGTGTCTCGGCCTGGGTGAGCTCGCCGTTCTGCGCATGCGCACGGGCGAGCCAAGCCAGGGCCCGTCCGGCGTCGAACGGGTCGGGGATCGAAAGAAGGACAGCGCGTGCCGAGGTCAAGGCGGTGATGGCGGCGCCAGGACGACCGAGTCCGAGGTGGGCCTTACCGAGGCAGATATCGGTGAGCGCCATTCCGCGCCGGTAGAAGATCTGGTCCCGCTCGTTGTCGGCCCTCTCGCCCAGACGCGCTCGTAGGGCGCGCGCTTCCAGGAGCAGGGGGACGGCCTCGTCCAGCAGACCCGCTTGCAGGCGCGTGGTGCCGAGTTCGTGCCGGGCCTGGGACTCGCTGCGTTCGTCCCTGTCCGCGCATGCCGACTCCAGGACCCGTGTGTAGGCGGCGAAGGCCTCGTCGTAGCGGCCGACGCCCCGCAGGGCAACGCCCATGGTGCCCAGGAGTTCCCGCTCGGCCATGCAATCGCCGCCCCGTCGAGCGGCCTGGATGCCAAGTTCGTGGCTCTCGAACCACAGGGGATAGTCGTGGGATTCGCGCAGGTAGACCCACCAGGCGTGGGCTTGTTGCCAGACGTACCCGTCGAGGCCAGCCGTGTCCCCGGCGCGGATCGCGGCGATCGTGTTGTACCGCTGAGACTTCAGCCATGCGAGGGCGGTGGCCTCATCGGGGAAGGTGATCGGCTCGGCGGGCAGGTAGTCGTAGTCCCGGGCCAGGGGGCGGTGGGTCGGGGTGATGAGGCGCTCGGCCGTGGTGGTGGTCGCCAGGTAGAAGTCGAGGGTGCGCCGGAGGGTCTCGGCCTGGTCTTCGGTGGTGTCGTCCTGGGCGGCGAGGTGGGCGGCATGCGCGCGGGCGGCATCGTGGAAGCGGTACAGGGGGCCTCGCGCGGGGTGGGCGTCGGCGCTGGCTGCTTCGAGCAGGTGTGCCTCGTGCAGATCTTCAAGCACCTGGGCTGCGGCGTCATGAGTCAGGTTGCACGCGGCCGCTGTCGTCGCGGTGTCGAGGTCGAGGAGGAAGAGGTTGCCCAAGCGCCGGTAGGCCCGGCCAACCGCTGGAGGCAGTTGTTGATAGGCGTGGTCGAGTGCCGTCGTCACGGCTGCCTCCTGGGAGTCGTAGGCGATGCGTGCGTTACTCGGTTGCGGGAGCCGTGCGGACAGTGCGGCGTTGAGCTCGGCGAGGGACCGGTCCGGCTGGGCGACGAGTTCGTTGACGGTGAGCGCCAGGGCGAAGGGGAGTCCCGCCGTGAGGCGCGCGATCTGCCGGGCCACCGGGAGTGTCCGGGAGACGCGGTCCTCGCCCAGGCAACGGGTGAGGTAGTCCAGGACGGCGTCCTCGTCGAAGGGGCCGAGCTGGTGCAGCACGGCGCCGTCGGAGGCGAGATCCGCCAGCAGCTCACGGCTCGTGGCGATGACAAGGTGGCCCGATCCGCCGGGGAGCAGGTGGCGGATCTGGTCGGCGCGCACAGCGTTGTCCAGGAGGAGGCACACCGGCCGGTCAGGGTCGGCGGCTGTGGCCGACCGCCACGAGGCGGCCAGCTCGTCCGGTGAGGTGGGCTGTGCACCGGGCCGCAGCGATCGCAGGAGCTGGGCGAGGACTTCCGGGGTGCGGGCGGGGCCTTCGGGGGCGTAGCCGCGCAGGTCGGCGTAGAGCTGGCCGGCGGGGAAGCGGTCGCGGCGCTGGTGGAGGAATCGCGTCGCGAGGGCGCTCTTGCCGATCCCGCTTCCTCCACTGATCGCGACGATCCGCGCGGTGTCGGCCGGTAGGCGCTTCAGGCCGGTCTCGATCGCGGCCATGTCGGTGACGCGGTCTGTGAACGACGCCGGGACGGGAAGGAGCTGGTGCGGCGTGGGTGGCGTGAGGAGCGCGGGATGGTGGAGGTGGAGTGTCTGGATCACTCCGGCTTGCACGCTGTGACCGTTGACGACGCCGCCGGTGATCGTGTTCGCCACCGTTGTGCCGCCTGGGCCGGGCTTGAGGAGGCCGGTCACAGCTCCTCCACCAGCTGCCGGATGCGGTCGGCCTCGGTGGGGCGGACCCGGTCGTACAGGTCCGCGCTGCGCTGGTAGTGGCGCAGCGCGCGCTCGCGGTCGCCGTTGGCCTGATGGGCTTCGGCCAGCATGCCGAGGGTGCGGGCCTGCCAGAGGATGCTGCCTGCCTCGGTGATGGTCTCCAGGGCGGTTTCCATCTCGGTGGTGCCGGTGGCGGTCTGGCCGAGGAGGACTTGCGTGTGCCCGTGGAGAGCGAGTGCGCGGGCGGCTTCGTAGGGTTCCTGGGCGTCCAGGAGGAGCGTGCGGGCTCGACCGAGTCTGGACAGGGCCTGGTGCGGCGTGCCGGTGGCGAGCGCGGTCTCGCCCAGGCGGATGAGGGCAAGGCCGACGCCGCGCTGGTACCCGCACTGTTCCCACCGGGCGACGGCCAGAGCGAGGTGTTCCTCGGCTTCGTGTGGGCGTCCGGCCTCCAGGTGGCAGCCGCCGAGGCCGAGGTGAGCCTGTCCCTCGTCACGAACATCAGCGCTGGCGCGGGCCGCGTCCAGCATCCCGGTGTACCAGTCGATGGCGGCCTGGCCGCGGCCGGCCGCGGCCAGGCCGATGGCCCCGGAGGCCAGCATCTGGCGTTGCGCGGCGGGGTTGTTCGCGCTGTGGGCGGCGGCGAGCCCGATTTCGTGTGCGGCGGCCCACAGGGTGTAGGGGTGGCGGAACTGGAAGAGCGGCCAGAAGGCGTCGGTCGTCTTCCAGGCGGTGTCGTACCAGGCAGCGGTTTCGGCGGCGCGCAGGGTGCCGAGGAGGTTGCGCTGGTGAGAGTCCAGCCAGGCCAGCGCGCCCGTGTCGTCGTCGAAGGGGAGGCGGACCGGCGGCGGGGGGCCATCGGTGACGCGGCGCAGCGTGGCCTGGGCCGGAGTGAGGCGGAACTGCGCGTGGGTGGCGATCAGGAGCATCCAGTCGCACAGGCGTCGGCGGACGTTCTTTCGGTCCTGCTCCGGGTCGTGTTCAGCGGCAAGGTCGCAGGCATACTCGCGAGCTGCGGCGGCCATCCGGTAGCGCACGGGTCGGGCGGCATGTGCTGCGAGCGGTTCCAGCAGCTGCTCGTCGGCCAGGACCTCCAGGAGCCATTCAGCGGTGGCCCATTCCATCGCGCCGGCTGCGGCCGCCAGGTCCGGATCGACATCATCGGTCGGCAGGAGACCCAGGTACCGATACAGGCGCTGGGCGTCCGCGTCCAAGCTGTTGTACGTCGCGGCGAGAGCGGTGGTGATGGCCATCCGGACACGGTCCTCGGGGTGGGCACGGGCATCAGTGGGATAGGTGAGGGTGTCGGCGGCGGAGCGAAGGCTCCGCTCGGGCCGGGCTCCCAGCCGGGCACCTGCCAGGACCAGGGGCAGTGGCAGGTGGAGGCACGCCTCAGCGATCTTGGCGGCGGCCTCGGGGTCGGCCGTGATGCGGGTGGTGCCCGCGAATCGACCGAGCAGCTCGAGCGACGCGGCAGGACGCAGTGGCCCGACTCGGATGAACTCGGCTGCATCCGCAGCGAGTTCGCCGAGCGCGGTTCGGCTGGTGGCGACGGTAAGGCTCGATGCCCCGCCCGGCAGCAGCTGCCGGATCTGTGCGGCCGAGGTGGCGTTATCGAGGAGTACGGCGACAGCCCGGTGAGCGGTGGCCGTGCGCCACAGGCCGGCCAGTTCTTGAAGATCGTCGGACGGGGCGGGCAGGCCGAGGGCACGCAGCCATCCGGACAGGACCGTCTGTGCCGCGGTGCTCCCGGTGAGGGTGCTCAGATCGGCGTACAGGTGTCCGTCTTCGTAGGTGTCTTGACGGTGGAGCCAGTGGGTCGCGAGTCCGGTCTTGCCGGCGCCAGCAAGACCGGTGATCGCCAGGATCGTGGCCCCGGCCGTACGCGCCGTCTCCAGGGCGTGCAGCTGCTCGGCGCGGTTGGTGAAGTGGCGGGGCGCCGACGGAAGTTGACGAGGTGCCGGGTAGATCACGGCCGGGGCGTGGTGGTGGACGCCGCCGAAGATGGTGCCGGCCTGCACGGCCATCCCGGACAGGTGTGCCGATCCGCTGATCTCATTTGTGGTCATCGCGTGCTCCCTCCGCGGCCGCGGAGGGCTCGGCGATGGCAAGGTGGGCGGGGATGCGGAGCGGTTCGTCTGTGTGGAACGTCGCTATCGGCCCGGCGTACGTCTCCCGTGGCCACAGGGACGCCAGCAGTTGGCGAAGAAGGAGAGGTGCCAAAGGCTCTATCGCCCCCAGGGCGACCGCGGTCATGTTCACTGGATGCGCTCCCGAGAGCCGGTCCGTACTCGGTGGTTACGGCTCGGGTCGTCGTGCACCGGCCGGTGCTCGTCGTGCGTGTGTGGCCCCTCGCAGGTGGGCAATGCCGTCGTGGGTGGGGCGCTGATCGTGCGCAGCAGGTCCAGGACGTCGTTCTGGGTGCGTCCGTGGACCTTCTCCCAGATCGAGACGTCGGTGGTGCCAAGGTGAGCGGGACGTCCTGTGTCGAGTGCGGAGTTCAGCCGGGCCAGCGCCTCACGTCGCAGCTGGTGGGGGATGCCGCTGCGGTCCGTCCCGGTCACGGCCTCGATGGCCTGGCTGATCGTGCACGGTGTGGACGCCGCGTCATCGGGCCTCTGGAGGTACGGAGTCCACCCTCGGGAGATGAGGACGTCGCAGGCCAGTTGCAGGATGGCGCTGACGGCGGCGGGCAGGGAGGGGAGGCCGTCGGTGGCGGTCGTGGTGGGGCCAGGGCAGGGCCGCGCGTCGTCGCGTGCGGGCGCGGTGACAGGCATGGGTTCTCCGGGCATCGTTCGAAGGGGGGCGACGAGCGGTGCCGTCGCGTACGCGCAGGTTGACGGAGTGGGCACGGCCGCGCGGCGGGGCACGGGCTGGGGCGCCGGTGGTCATGGCGCTCCCTGGACCGGCGAGCGCGGGACGGTGTGCTGGTGGAGGTGAGGCTCGGGGGCTGGGCGTGCGAGCGCGGGGGCGTGGGGTGAGCCCGGCAGGGCGAGGTGGGCGTGGGTGCGCCAGGTCGCATACGCGACAGTGCGTGCTGGCGCTCCGTGGTCGACGAGTACGGCGATCTCCAGGTGCGGCAGAGGTTCGGCCGTGTCGGAGTGCTGACGCAGGAGTTCGGTGGCGGCGGAAAGGCGGTTGTTGCGGGTGGAGTCGGCGAAGAGCACGAGCCGCGCTCTGTCGGCGCCTCGCACGGCGCCGTTGCTGGCGAGGTAGGTGTCGGGGCTCGGCCAGCAGCGCGTGCCGAGGAGTGCGGCGAGGCGGTCGGCGGGGGTGAGATTGTCGAGCGTGTTGACCAGACCGCTGACGGGGCCTGGTGCGGCGATGGCCTCGGCGAGGAGCTTGAGGGCATGGTCGAGCTGGTCACACGAGACGCGGTACCAGGACGGGGCGAGCAGGGCCCGCAACCGGTCGGCCGACTGTTCCGGGGTAGGCCCGGTCATGGTGCCACCGGCGTGACGGGCTGTTCGGTCAGAGGGACGCTACTGCTGATCAGGGCGGACAGGCCGGGCATCTCCTCGGCCGGGCACTGCATCAGGACGACCGACCCGGCCGCAGCGCCGGTGCCCTCCGTGTGAACGTTGACGCGGTGCCACCCGCAGGTTTCCCGGAGATAGGTGACCAGCCGGGTTTCTTCCCCGCCGGGGGAGACGGGCACTTCGCAACGGACCCACCGCGATCCCAGGCGGGCGGCGAAGTCGCGTGCCCACAGGGTCATCAGCTTGCCCGGCCGGTCGGTCCGGCCCGGGACGATGCAGGCGGCGGAGACCAGCATCGTCGGCTCGGTCCGCTGCTTCTGGTCCCAGCGGTCGAGTGTCGGGGTGCGGTGGAGCTGCAGCAAGCCGACGAGCTCACCGTCTTCGAGCAGGGCGACGACGTCGGCGTCGTCGCGGACCGCGGCCCGTATGGCTGTGGTGTTCCGGGACAGCCGGCGTCGGTCCAGCCACCGTGAGCGGGCATCCGCCAGGATGATCGCGTCCGTGCGCTCTGAGGGGTCGAGTGGGCGGACCTGGTAGGTGGTGGCAGTGGGCATCGCGGGTCCTGGGGTGGTGGCGGGCAGAAGCGAGAGGCACACGCAAGGGCTCGTGTGGTCCTTGGCCGTACGGCGGCTATGCCGCAGTGGGGTGCAGCGGCGGGGCGAGGGCCCCGGACAGCAGCAGCTCGGCGGCTTCGATCACAGTTGAGACGGTGTGCGCTGGTACGGGGTCCTGCTCGGAGCGTTCTCTGTCTCCCTTGACCCACACGGTGGTCAGCCCGGCAGCGTTGCCCCCGGCGATGTCCGCGCCGAGGTCGTCGCCGATGACGACGGCGCTGTCGGTCCGCAGGTCGTCGAGCGCGATGCGGAAGATCGTGGGGTCTGGTTTGCGGATGCCGTACTCGCCGGAGATCACCACGGTGCCGAACAAGGGTGCCAAGCGGCTGCGGCGCAGCTTCAGACGCTGGCTGGCCGGGTCGCCATTGGTCACGACGCCCAGCCGCCAGCCTGTGTCCTTCAGCGCGCCGATCGCCGCGCAGACCTCAGCTCGGTGAGGGACGAGCTCGGCGGTGCGGCGGCGGTACTTGGCGTGGAGGGTGGCGATGGACTCCGGCACGCCGAAGGAGTTCTTGATGTCGGCGAAGAAGTCGTGGCGCTGGCCGCGGTGGCGATGGTCGGCCTCGACGAGCCACTCCATCGGTACGCCGTAGTGGTCGGCGAACTGCTCGCCCCAGCGGGCGAAGGCGGTGTCGTGGTCGGTGAGTGTGCTGTCGAGATCGAACAGTACGGCCTTGTCGGTGAACATGCGGGTGGCTCCAGGGGGCGTGGGTTGTCTCCGGTGTACAGCCGAGCAGCGGGCGGGAGGGTGAGGACCGGCCGTGCTGGGGCACTGTCAGAGGGGGACGGCGGTCGCCTTCTCCGGGAGTGGTTCGTGTGGGTGGGCAAGGCGTCGTGAGTACTGGCCCTTGGAGGTGCCCAGGGCTGTCTCGGCCAGCCGCAGCAGCTGGATGTCGGAGGTGCCGGCGGGCGCGAAGATGTGGTGGGCATCGCGCAGATAGCGCTCGATGGGGCGGTTGGTGTAGAGGCCCGCGGCTGCGTGGATCTCCATGGCAGTGCGGGCGGAGTCCAGGGCTTGTTCGACGTTGACGTACTTGGCGTTCATCAGTTCCGCGTCGCATGGCATGCCCCGGTCCAGAAGGCTGGCGGCGTGGTAGGCGGTGGTCCGTGCGGTCATCACCCGGGACTGGATCTGTCCGAGCTTGTGCTGGACGGTGGGCAGCTCGTGGAGCGGCTTGCCGTAGCGGATGCGCTCCTGGCAGAAGGCCGTGGTGGTTTCCAGGATCGCCTGGTGCAGGCCGAGTGCGACGGCGGTGAGGTTGGGCCGCCCGTACAGGATGCTGGAGGAGTAGGCGACGTCCTTGCCGTCTCCCTCGTTCCCGAGCCGGTTGGCTGCGGGGACTCGGCAGTCCTGGAAGACCAGCTCGCCGAAGGAGAAGCCGTGCAGGCCCAGCGTTTCCTGGTGCGGGGTCAGGGACAGGCCGGGGCGGTCGGCTTCGACGAGGAAGGCGGTGAGGCCGTTCGAGCCTTCCCCGGTGCGCGCGACGACTCCGTGGAGGTGCCCGATGTGGGAGTTACCGACGTACATCTTGGACCCGTTGAGGATGTAGTCGTCTCCGTCGCGTACGGCGGTGGTCTCCATGCCGAGGACGTGGCTGCCGGATGCCGCTTCTGTGACGGCGATGGTGGGCAGGCAGGTGCCGGCGGCCACCTGCGGCAGCCAGGTCTGCTTCTGCTCTTCGCTGCCGAAGTGGGTGATCTTGGCGACGCCGAGCTGGGATGCCTGCACCACGGCGCCCATCGCACCGTTGACCCGGGACAGCTCCTCGACGATCAGCGTCTTGGCGAGGTGGCCCTCGCCCATCCCTCCGTACTTGGTCGGGATGGTGACGCCGATCCATCCGCGGAGGGCGATCTGCTCGGCGAGGTCCCGCTCGATCGCGCGGCTGGCCTCCATGTCGGCTACGCGCGGCGCGACGACGCTCTCCGCGAAGTGCCGTACTTCCTCGCGTAGTTCACGGTGGTTGCGCATCAGAAATAGCTCGGACATTCCCCTGTTTCCCCTCCCTGGGCCACCCGCCGGGACTTCGCGGGCGGCGCTGACTAGTGCTGCGGCGCGCGCGTGTCGGCCTGCGGGTACAGCAGGCCCATGAGCCGGGCGCGCACCTCCTTGAGCAGCTCGAGGTTGGCGGTGCTGGTGTCCTCCGGCAGCGCGACGGGGCCGACGAAACAGACCGTGCCGAAGACCTGGCCGCTGCCGGGATCGATCAGGGGGACCCCGGCGTAGGTGCGGATCCCGATGGAGTCGACCACGGGGTTGCCGCGGAATCTGGGGTGCATGTACACGTCGTGCAGTACGAGTGCGCGTTGCCGGTGGGCGACTTCGGGGCAGTAGCCGTGGTCGCCAGGCATGGTCCGGCCGATCTGAGGGACGTCGCTGTCGGCATGCAGGCCGGCGAAGAACTGAGTGCCGTCCGCGGTGAACACGTTGACCATGCCGTAGGGGGCGCCCGCGCGGGTGGCCAGGTCCCGGGCGATCTCGTCGAGCACCGGGTTGGCCTCGGTGAGGCCGAGGGTCTGCAGCAGGTTCTCAGGTGAGCGCGGAGCTTCGTGGGCCGGGGTCATGGGGAGACTCCCATCGGTGCGGTGAGGCGGGACAGGGCGTGCGCGGTGAGCGTGCGCAGCACGTCGAGGGACGACTGGCGGTCGCGGGCGTCACAGGAGATGAGGGGTACGTGCTCGGGCAGGCCGAGGGCATCACGGACCGCCTCGGGCGGGTATCGGCGCTCGGGTGGCTCGAACTCGTTGACGGCGACGACGAAGGGCAGCCTTCTCCGCTCGAAGAAGTCGATGGCCTCGAAGCAGTCCCCCAGACGCCGTGTGTCGGCCAGCACGACCGCTCCGACGGCTCCGTAGGACAACTCGTCCCAGGAGAACCAGAAGCGTTCCTGGCCGGGGAAGCCGAACAGGAACACGATCATCTGCCGGGGCCGGGGGATCGTGATCCTTCCGAAGTCCAGGGCGACCGTGGTGAACGTCTTGGTGCTGTCGTCGGGAAGCGGGTCGCTGTCCTGGCCGGCGCTGGTCATCAGTGCCTCGGTCCGTAGCGGGGAGATCTCGCTGACCGCGCCGACGAACGTGGTCTTGCCGACGCCGAACCCGCCCGCGACGAGGAGCTTCAGTGCCGTGGGGTCCGGCCCGGCGTCAGAGGTTGCGTAACCCGACAAGAAGATCCTCCAGCGTCTGAATGTCTCCGCCCGGTTCCGGCCGGTGTCCGATGACCTTGAGCGCGCCGGTTCCGACCAGCGAGGCCGCCAGGATTTTGACGACCTGGATGGGCTGCCCCATCCGGGCGGCGAGTTCGGCAATCGAGCGGCATGTGCCAGCGCACAGGCCGAGCAACGCCTCGTCCTCCGGGCCCAAGACCCCGGGCGCGGACTGGGTCATCAGCAGCGAGTCCATCTGCAGTCCGTAGTCCTGGATCGGCGCCGTACGCCCTCGCGTGACCAGGTACGGGCGCACCCCCGAGGAGGCCCCGGTCCACGAGGCACTGGCCGCCTTGCCCATGTCACTGGGCGGCACGATCACGGACCGCAGTGGTGAGGTGATGCTCAACGCTTTGGATCAGCGTGGCCATCCGGTGGCCGATCACCCTGGCGTCAGCGTCCGGCACGGCCCGCACCGCCAGAATCTCGCTGACCTGGTTCGGGCCGCGGTCGCTGGTACGCATCACGAAGACGTAGACACTGCCGAACTGGACGCTGACCTGCTGCATGTCCTCGTCGACGCCGGCGAGGGGAACGGACAGGCCTCGTAGACCGGAGAGCGCGGCCGCCATCTGGTCGGCGGCGGTCTCATCCAGGCCCTCCCAGGCCAGCTTCAGGCCGTCCCGGCTCGCCAGGACGGCCTGCTGGGCTCCGGGCGTCTTCTCGATGAGTTCCTTCAGCAGCCAGCCCAGCTGCTGGTCGGCGCGGCTGGCGGCGTGGGTGCTGTATGGCATGGGGAAGGTCCCTTCACGAGCGAGGGTGACGAGAGGCGGAGGTTGGTCACGGGCCGTGGTTCCCGGCGGGGGACTGGGCGCTGTGGATGCCGTCGGAGAAGTCGGCCATGAGGTTGGGGTTGGGCCGCACCGCCACGGGCGGGCCGTGCATGGGGGCGGCTGGTGTGGCCGCTGGGGGAGTGGATTGGCGGCGGGGCAGCGGCGGCAGATGGGCGGGGTGCCGTGCCGCGCCGGCCGGTGCGGCGGCTCTGCCCGTCGGCGTGACGACAGGTGCCGGGCCACGGCGGGTGGACCCGCTACGGGCCGGAGCACCGGCCGGTAGCGGTTCAGGTTGGGCACGGGAGACATGGAGCAGGTCCTCGGGCAGCAGCACCAGGGCCCGGTGGCCGCCCGAGTCGCGGGGACGGAGCTGGACTCGAATCCGGTGAACGGCAGCAAGCTGGGCGGCTACGAGCAGACCGAGCTGGCCACGACGGATGCGCGCGCTGGTGTCAACTGCCTGCGGGTTGGCCAGGAGCGCGTTGAGTTCGGCGAGTTGATGAGCCGGCATGGACAGTCCGCTGTCCTCGACGGCGATGACCAGCCCGCCTCGCCCCGGTGTGGCGCGAACGTACACCGTGGATTGCGGATCGGAGAACGAAGTGGCGTTCTCGACGAGCTCGGCCAGCAGGTGGACCACGGTCGGGCCTGCGTAACCGTGCAGGTGCCAACCCTGTTCGGCCAGGGGCGGGACCTCCACCCGCGGGTAGTCCTCGACCTCACTGACCGCCAGGCGCAGCGCCTCATACACCGGCAGTGGCTTCTGATTCGCCGGGGGCATACTCCCGCCCAACACGGCCACGTTCTCCACCGCCCGCCGGATCAGCATCACCAAGTGGTCGACCTTGAAGACATGCTTGAGCAGGATCGGGTCTTCGTTGTCCGCCTCGATGACACTGATCGCCTCCACGACGCGGTCCAGCACGGCACGCAGACGGTCGGCGATCGCAACCATCATCGCGGCCTGGCCACCATCATCTGCCCGGGCGTGGACGCTGGCCGCCGCGCGATAAACGGCTTGCTGTGCCTCACCCAGGGCGCGCTGCAGGCTTCCTTCCGCGTACGTCATCAGGTCGCCCGCGGGCACCGTGACCGGATCGAACTTCGTCACGATGTGGCCCTGTTCGACCTGCGCCAGTGCATGGCCGATCTGGTCCCGGCCGATGGCGAGCTGCGTGATCAGCCGGTCCAGCAGCGGCTGAGACAGATCGGGTTCGGCGTCGACGCGAGGTTCCGAAGGCGAAGGGTCGACCAGGCACGCCACATGTGCCCGCCGGACGGACAGCCACAGCGTCCCTCCCGACGTCACGACCGCGGATCCAACCGCCACCGGTGCCGGCACTCCGAGCATGGTCTGGGCCGCCCAGGCCGCCGCGACCATGGTGCCCACGGCCAGGCCGGGGAGCACCACGCGTGCCCGGGAACCTGGCGCCTGCCGACCGACCTCGGGCACAGCTCGTCGCTTCCCGCTGCCCGCCATCAGGCCCCCACTCCGAGCTCCGCCAGGGCGACGGGGCGCGGACGGACGGTGGGTGTCCGCAACCGTGCCCGGGTCCGGCTCAGGCTCTCGTACAGCGCCTCGGGGACAGTGGTGGCACCGCAGTCCCGTCCGGGAACCAGCCACAGCCGGGGGCCGCACCGCACAGGACTCCACTGAGGATCTTCCGGGTCCATGCACAACCACTGCCGTCCCGGACGGCACTGCGAGTGCGCCGCTCGCCACCAGTCGGCCGTTCCCAGCGGAACGGGTGTGAACAGCAGCTGGTGCCGTGTGCAGACCATCACCGGCCCTGCCTCACCCGCGTTCAGGGCGTCGAGGGCGGGCTTGCCGACCCCCGCGCCCACGCGCACCACGTCGAACGCGGAGGGGAGCACATCGGGATGGGGCCGCTCGTCCAGGCGGACGTCCCACAGGCGCAGCCGGGATAGCAGGGGTGAAGAAGACGAGAAGGACATGAGGACTCCGGTCAGGACGGCTGCGCCGTCACACGGGCAAGGTAGGGACTCATCGAGGCGGCCCAGCCTGGCATCGGCGCAGGGAAGTCGATCGCGCGCTACGACATCAGGGGCCGGTCACGAGTGCGGGGCGACATGTGGTCGTCCTTGAACAAGCCGAACTTCACAATCAGCGGGTCGTCGGGGGTCAGAACGCCGGCACGGTGTCCGGCTGCCACGGCCTGATGGTCATCGCTCACCCCGCCGAGGGCCAGACGCACCATGACGTCCAACTCCCGTTCAGCGTCGGGCTCCAGCCCGGCTACTTCCCCGTAGGTGGTCAGGGACAGACCGCGTGCCCAGGCGCGCAGCAGGTCGAGTTGCCACTCCGGCAGGGTGATGCCAGGCACCTTGGTCTGGGGCACCACAAGCCGAAGTGCCACCGCCCGGTGCACGATGTTCGCCCATCGCACCGGCGGGCCGCCGCTCAGTGCTCGCCCCAGTGCGGCCACGCCGCGGCGGGTCTCGGCCAGAGTGGCGTACAGCCCCTGGTCGTGGAGCTGCCGCTCGCTAGCCCCTGCGGTCATCGCCTCCAACACGGCGACATCGTGATCCGACACCGAGGGAGGAGCGGGAAGGCGCAGCGGCGTGCGGCACGCGACGCGGACGTCATCCACCTCGCCCGAGTAGGCGCGATCGGTCGTCTCCGACGTCGGGGGGACGATCGTTCCGTAGAACCAGGCGCTCGCTACGGGGTCGTTCCCGGAAGGGGGTTCAGCGCCCCACTGCAGGACGGCCTTCCCCTTCGCGGTCGTCCGCAGGCGAAGGTCCGGGAAGCCGGGGCGGCCGGACAATGCCGTCAGGAACGCCTCTCCGATGGAGGGGTGGTCCACGGTCAGGCAGCCTCCCTGGCGGCCCTCTCCGACGGGGATGGCCACGAGCGGGGCGCGATAGGCCGCCAGCGCGACCGCATGCTCCAAGAGCTCCGGGTTCGCCATCTGCCGGGCGGCGTGCTCGAAGTCGTATGCCTGATTCGCGGGCAGCACCTGCACCTCGGAGGGCACAGCCGAGGACCGAAGCCCTGTCTCCAGGGGAGAGGCGGCGGCCGCTCCCCGTTCGTGTGCGGGCCAGTCCGGCCGATGCCTGCGATTCCTTGCCCACTGCGAGGGGCGAGACAGCAAAAGGGAGGAAAGCCTCCGGCGTGATGTCATCTCGCCACCTTGATCGCGGCAGAGTCCACATCGATGCCAAGGTCGCCGAGATCAACCGGGGTGACACGGCGCAGGACGCGGACCTCGCGGGCCGCCTGCGTCCACCGGAGGCGCTCCTCCTCATAGTGCACCTCGCTCAGCGCGCGCTTCTTCTCAAGGACCGGCTGCAGTGTGCGCTCGTGGTAGACGATGCCGGCCACACCCCACGGCTCCGGGTAGCTGACCAGCGCGGCAGCGTACGTATCCCGGAGGTGCGGGCACTCCCGTACCGCGATGGGCGCGCACGATTCGCAGACCGGTGGCGCGGTAGTCCGTTCGCCTTCGGCAATCGGCTGTCCTGCTGTGGCACGCATGACGTACAGGTACCGCTCGTCGCTCCTGATGGCCGGTGCGCCGCACACCTGGCACAACTGGTCTCGCATGCACAGCCGTTGCCGCCGCGCGTGAAGAGTCGGGAACACGGCGCGGCCCGTACCGCGAGCGAGGCCCTGACGAACCCATAGCGTTCCATGCCAGTCGCGATCCACCGCGGGATCTTGATCGACATATCCGATGCCGCGGCCGTACGGGGTGCGGTGCAGCACAACTTGAGGCTTGACCATCGTTTCCTCAGCCGTCCACAGGGTCACGAACGGCACCCTCAACCCGCCCTGCATCAGTACGACGTCCCGGCCGATGTTCACGTGCTGGCTCCCGCATCGGCCATAGCCCGGTGGGGGGCGATGAGTTCGCCGTTGGGGAGGATGCCGCCGGTGTCCTCGAACATGATCACGCCGTTGCAACGGACGGTGTAACCGTCCTGGGGGCAGGAGGCCGTCACGACCGCCGCCTCCCGGTCTGAGGAGTCCGCGTCGGGACACCGCGGCTCGTGCTCACACATTGAACGTCCTTGGGGGTCGATTTTCGGGTTGCACGGCGCGGCGCTGGACTGATCGCCCGGCACGGCCTCGCCTCTGCCGCACGCGAAGTCGCGCCGCGTTCTGGGACGGGTGACGGGGACGACGACGGTGTCTTCGATGGCGGGCAGATCCACCTCGAGCCACACCGACTTGCCCGTCCCATCGGGCCTGATCGTCGTCCCCCAACGGTCCGAGAACTCCTGAACGAGTTCGAGACCGCGCCCGTTTTCGGATGCCGGAGAGGCGTGGCGCGGACGAGGCTTGCTCACCGACGGGTCGTGAACCTCCACTCGGACCTCTCTGGCGGTGCAGCACGCCTTGAGGGTGACCTGGCTATCCGTAGGGAGATCACGGCAACCGTGGATCACGGCGTTGACCAGGAGCTCATTCGCCGCCGTGACGATGTCGTCGACGAGCTTCTCCGGGAGGTGCCAGTCGTCCAGCTGGCCGCGCAAAGCCCGTCGCGCAGGGCCGAGCCCCATCGGGCGAGCCGGCATCGGGTGCAGGAGTGCCGAACGGTTTGCCACGGGTTTCGACTGTGATGTCATCGCCGCTGCCTCTCCTCGGGAACACCGCCACCGAGGCGCAGGGGCAAGGGCGTTAGCCCCAACCACCGCCTCCGTTGAACGGCCAAAGCGCTCGGCCCCGTCCATACGTACACGTCGCGCCACTGCGGCAAGGAACCCATGCGAGGACACCTCACTTCTCCCCGCTTGACGCACCTACGACGACCGCCGGTGTCTCCACGCCTTCGCCCGTGGCTATGACGCCGAAGGCATGGCCAAGGACGACCAGGTGGGTTTCGTTCTTCGCACCGGCGCGCTCCATCAGATCCCGGATCGCCTCCCTCGTGGTGGCTCGGGACAAGCCAGCGGCGTCGGCGATCTCCTGAGGCCGCGACCGAGTGGCAACGGCACGCCACAACTCCACATCGTCAGGACCGAAGTCCTCCGGGGGCTCAACGCGAGCCGGCCGAGAAAGCTCACCAGTCACGATGGCGGCATGCACCTTGGCTGCACGGCTACCGACGTGCAGTTTGCGCCCAATACTTCCCACGTGGCCGTTGAACGTGCCCACGCTGATCTTGAGCTGGCCGGCCGCCTCAGCGGTGTCACGGCCCTGCGCCAACTGCTCCAGGACGCGGACCTCCGTGAGAGTCAGGCTGGTGAAAGTAGTCGCGGCACGGTGATGCCCACGTCTGCTGGTAGCCACAGCACTTCCTCCTGGGGATCTGCACTCGTCTCGATGAACAGGACAGCGAGGCATGGGGCTCAAGGGACGACATCTCATGTGGGTACCGCGCGAGGCGGGCCACGACTGGTCCGGCCGTCGGAAGAGGGCAGCACCAGACGCCCTCAAGGATTCCGCCGTCGCCGTGACAGAGGTACGCCACAGGGTTGCCATTTCACCGCCATTCGGCACGAAGCCCGGTGACCTCGCGGTGGGGTGTCCACGGCCCCTGACCTGCCTCTTCTCGTGCTCTCCAACGGGGCGCGATGCTGCGCCGCCCTCGCGAGACACAGAGGCACGTGCCACGACATCCATATGGGGCGCTGCCGCCCATACGTCCTTCAAGTCAAACGTGCTGGTAGGAGGCCTACATCCTTCTGGCTACGAGGGAGGGGCGGTCACCAAGTGGCAGCGAAATGGCAACCCTGTGGCGTACCTATGTCACGCCGTGCAGATCAGTGTGGGTTTCGGCCTGATAGCCGGGCGCAGGAAAGGAAGTCATGGCGGGATTCACTTGGGGCAGCGGGGAGAGCGCCGGATCATGACCTCGTCCGCTCGTTCGCGTCGGTCCCTCGCGCCGGGGCTGGCAGTGCGTCCGCTGGCCGTCGGCTGCTGGGCCATCGGAGGACCAGCCGTCCACAACGGTGCCTCCGTGGGCTGGAGCACCAGTTCTGACGATGCTGCCCTTGAGGGGCTGCGCACTGCTGCTTCCCTCGGATCTACGCTCTTCGATACCGCTGATGCATTCGGACTTGGCCACTCAGAGAGACTGTTGGGCCAGCTTGTCGCGGAGGTGGGCCGACGGTCGGTCCTACTCTCCAGCAAGGCTGGCTGGGTAAAGGGCACTGCGCCACACCCATACGCCGGCCCGGCTCTTAGGCACCAGTTCGAGCAGACGCTAGAGAACCTCGATACCGACTTCGTCGACCTGTACTCGCTGCACAACCTGGACTTCGGGCATGGAGATGAGTACCTCCATGTCGCCAATGACCAACTCCGCGCGTTTCGAGAAGCCGGGTGTATCCGCGCGATCGGCATGCCTGGACCGCCCGTCGGGCATGCGACCTCGAAGGGCATAGCGGAGCATCCGGGCCACACCCGATTTGTACAGATCTTTCGGCTGTTGCGCCCTGATGTCATTTGGGCGAGTTGCAACCCGCTCGCTCCGCCACCACACGTCGCAGGTGAACCGCTCGGGATGTTCGCGGCCAGGCATGGAGTCTCGTTGATGCTGACGGAGCCGTTGGCCCAAGGACTGATCACGGGTAAGTACACGCCCCGGCAACGCCCGCGTTTTGAACCCGGTGACCATCGTCGCGACAGTCCGCTCTTCAGTCTCCCCGTCCTGGCGGTCATCGACGAAGAGCTCACAGCTCTTCGTGAACGCTTCGGGCCGACACCGGACGACTTGACGCGCGTGGCCTTACGCTTCGCCCTTCAGCAGGGCGATCACACCGTGGTAGCCGCGGGATTTTCGACACCTCGTCAAGTCGAGCTGAATCTTGCTCCAGCCCCGCTGCTCACCTCGGAGGAGATGTCGTTCGTGGCTGGGGTCTATGGCCAGATCCGACGTCGGCTGTCATCAGCGGTGCGCAGCACAGGGCGACTGCTTCACTGGTCAGGGGCCATGGCTGGTACCTCGCAGCGGCACGGTGTGAATCACATTCCATCGGTAGGTTCGGCGCTCGCGCCGTAGTTCGACGAGCTCCACGGACTCCACCTTCAGAGGGATGGGCTGTCGCTGACGCAGTGCCGCTACGGATCTGATCACGGGAGCCGCAGGCCTGTCGGCGGGGCAGTAGAGGATGCCGAGGTGGGGGCGGAAGAGGCCTGTTGGCCGCCCCCGTACAGGAATCCCTGCGGCGTGAGCGGCTTGGCCGAGGGCAACGTGGAGGCGAACGAGCGAGGACCAGGGCGTCACCGTGAACCGGATTGCGCCGCGGGAACCGGCCATGGGGTGCGCCTGGACCTCGAAGGGCCCGCCGACAAGGGCGGCGGCCTGTCGTGCCAGCTCATCAACTCCGACGCGAGGGATGTCCTGCAGGGAGCCGATCCTGTTCATCGTGATGTGCAAGCCGTCCTCGGGGACGGGGTCCAGCCCATGGTGAGCCAGGTGTTGCTGGCAGGCACGCGCCTCGGCAATGAGATCGGTGGCCGCAGGAAACGTGAGCATCCAGTAGTACGTGCGATCGTGCGTGCCCCACCCGGGCCGGTCCCAGTGGTTGCACATCCGGTCGATGCTGCGGAAGGCATGCCAATCCGCGGATAGGACGGAGCCGATGTCATCCACGTCCACCGGCGGGACCGGAGGGAAGGCCCGGCCGTCGGCAACCAGCTGGGTCGTCACAGGCTCTCCTTGCATCACAGGGTGGCGGTCAGAAGCTCTGGCGGCGGGGTCCGCTCCAGAACGCTGAGTTCGTCCGCATACTCGCGTACGGGACGTTCCGAACGCCATCGTCCAGCGCGTTCAAGCAGTTCGGCAGCCCGCTGGCGCACTGATTCGATGGGCCTGGCGCCACCAACCCGGACAGCAGCCTGGCCCAGTGAGATGGCCCGCTCCAGGTCTGGCCGCGGCTGCTGCAGGAGAGCTGTCGCGACGTCGAGTCCGACGAGCGCCTTGGTCCACTCTGAGTTTGAGTCAGCGACCAACCCTTCAATCTCCGCGGCGTACTGCAGCACCTGTCCGACGTCGCCGGCAGAGACGTGAGCCGTGATGGCGTTGGCGAGCGTGCGTTCGTAACTGTAGGGCTCGAACGAAATGCAGGAGGTGATGCCCTTGGGGAGTTGCCTCTGCCGTCCGCTGAGGTTCAGTGCTTGTGCGACTGCGTGCCCCGCACCTCGCCGATCACCGAGGCGTGCGAGCGCGCGGGCCTGGCCGTTGGCGAGGAGTCGGATCGCGTGAGCGCTCTGTGGGGCGAGCGCGATGCCAGCCTCAGCCGCTTCGTTGGACAGCTGATACTCGCCCATGTAGTAGAAGTTCAGCGCACGAGTGCCTTGGACCCACATCCGCAGCGGGATCTCGCCTGCTGCGATGGCGAGGGAGTCGGCCTCCGTGCAGTACCACTCCGCGAGCTGCGGCTGGCCGGCGTTCACGGCCATGTAGGCAAGGAGCCCCGACGTCTTGGAGGCCAGGATCAGCTGGTCGGTCTGGGGGCGGGACGCTGTCGTCATCAGCGTCTGGATGACCTTCCGTAGCAGGAGCGTCTCGCCAGCCAGCTGGTGGGGCCCCAGCGCTTCGTACCGATCCACGATGCTGACGATCGACTGGTCGGCCATCTGCTGCATGGCAACGCTGACAGCGTCCCTGGATGTCGGGCGGGGGCTGGCTGGCTCGCCGGACGACTGAAACCCGGCAACATGTCGGCCCCCATAGGCTGGAGGCGGGCTCATCAGCGAGGTCACGGGCAGTTGGAAGATGTGCTCCAGGATGCGCGCCGCGTCGGGGCGCGGTGTGCCTGAGATGTCTCCGCTCATCCAGTGGTCGAAGGTGCGCTTTGGCACCTTGATCTGTGCGAGGCGCGGGTCGTCCTCCAGGCGAGCGAGTTCCTCCCTGGACCGCTTCCAGATCCTGACAAACGTCTCGTAGGTCCAGTTGCGTTCGTGCACCAGGACGCTTAGGTATGTGCCTGCTTGTGGTGGCGACATCAGGTGCTGCACGGGGAGGCCGAATAGGTGCTCCAGGACACGGGCCGCGGCCCGCCGCGGCCCGTCGGTGACCTCGCCGCTCATCCATCGGTCGAACGTCCGTCGCGAGAGGGGAAGCGAGGCGAGCTGGGGCTCCTGGTCCTTCTGTGCCAGGTCGTTGCACGCTCTCCTCCACTGGACCGCGAATGCCTCCCAGGTCCAGTTCCGCTTCCGTACCTCTAACCGGAAGTTGGTCGTCTTGGGCTCTTGCTTCAACGGCACGTCGCCTCATTCATCGGGTGCGCATGTCCGGTCCGACTCCGCCGACGAAGCCGAGGGTGGGCACCGCGTACGGACCGATTTTCGGACGGAGTAGAACAGGGTCGACCTCGACCACGATGAGCTCTGAGATGAACTGCACGGTGCCTGCGAGCAGATGCGATGTGCGGGCCTCAGCGGACTGACCCTTGATGCCCACAGCAACATGGACGTGAGGGGAGAGCGCCTCTTCCTCCTCGTTCCAGGCAATGGTCCCGACGCCGAGGGCCTCAACGCCCTCGAACGTCACGGCGTCCCAGACGGGAGCGTCGGGATTCTCGATGGGGTCACAGGTGCCGACGAGCTGGACTGAGCGGAATCCGCCCAAGAACATGGGGATATAGGCGGAGCGGATTCCCTGGGCCGTGCAGAAATCTAGGATCGCAGGCAGAAAGTCTTCCCCGTCGTCGAGCGCAACGCAGAATGTGCGGCGCGGGGTCAGCTCGGCGAATCGCATCAGGACTCCCTCTGTCCGACGAAGGCGGCCTCGATCGCGGCTCGGTCCGCACCAGTGCGCAGGAGTGCCAGCAACAGGAGCCTGGCCTTGTGCGGGTCGAGCAGGCCGGCAGGAATTAGACCGCGCTTGAGGAGATCGGTCTCCGAGCCAGCGAACGCGTACGTACCCGAGGCTGTACTTCCTGCTCCGGTACGCGATGCGTACACCACCGGGATGCGGTGAGCAGCTACTTCCAGCGCGTCCACCCAGCTGCTGGGGACGTGGCCCACACCGAATGCGGCAATCGTCGCGCCGTCATATCGGTCGGCCAGATCGTGAAGATGCTCTCCGTCGTCACCAAGCGACGTCGTCACGAGCGCCACCTTCGCCTGTCGGGTGAAGGGCCCAGGGACGGCGAGGCGGGTTGGTGCCCGGAGGAGGAACTGGGGGCGCCCTTCGATAACGAGACCGATGGGGCCAGTTGTTGGTGAGGCGAAGGCTGAGGGAGCACTCGCGTGGAGCTTGCGCACGAACCGAGCGGCGTGGATCTGGTCCGAGAAGGCCACGAGCGTCCCAGCGCCGCGGGCCTCGGGCGCGCACGCAGTCTGGACTGCGGCGAAGATATTGGCGGGCCCGTCGGCCCCGGGGAGCCCTGGATGCCGCATGGCCCCGGTGACGATGACCGGCGCGCTTCCGGCGTGAAGGAGGTCGAGGAGGAAAGCGGTCTCCTCGATCGTGTCGGTTCCCTGGGTGATGACGAACCCGGTCGCTCCAGCCTGTTCCCGTTGCTTGATCAGCTCTGCCAGTTCGGCGATGTCGTCGACGGTGAGGGAGGCGCCGGGGACGGGAGCGGGCCGGAAGTCTGAGACCTTGAGATCGACGTCCGTCTCGGCAAGGGCAGGAACGGTGCGCAGGAGGGCGTCGGCTCCGAGTTGCGGCGTCACGCCGCCCTGGTCTGAGGCCATGGAGATGGTGCCCCCGAGGCTGATGAGGTGAACCTCGGGGCGGGGCGGAACGGGGTAGACCACTGGGTGCAGCCTTTCGGGAGGCGCGGGACGGGCGTGCTGGCAGGAATGCTGGTCGCTACGTCATAGGCTCCCGACGAAGCGCAGGGTGGTTTCCAGCTCGGCGTTACTCATCAGTCGACTGCGCGGCCGGACAAGGCCGTCGATCCCTGCAGCGGCCAGTGTTCGGCAGCGGCGGGTAAACCAGGTCCAGTCCACGCCAAAGTAGGCAGCGAGTGCCTGGAGCCGCTCGCGAGCGCTGTTGCCTTTGGCGATGGTCTGCTCGGCGGCGTACTGGACGGCGTCGGCGTAGCTACGCAGCTGCGCCCGGGCGCTGGTGGCGTCCGCGTACCACAGGCCCTCGGCACGTACCCAGTTCGCGATGATGGCGCTCTGACCAGGGATCAGAACGAAACCCTCAAGGGAGGACATGCTCGCGTCATCGCACACATGTACGACGATGTCATGCATTTCCATGCAGGCCACAGCCAGGAGCAGGAGAAGGAGTTCGTACTGGTCGCTGTCTTTCACGGCGACTTCGGGGATGCAGAATGCCCGGCTGAGGGACGGGCCGGCGCTGGTCGCGAACCGCTCCTGGAGAGTGTGGACGTACTGGATCTTGTGTTTCCACAGCAGCCAGCCAGCTGCCTCCTCACCGAATTGCTCCCGGGTCCAGAAGACGGGAGTCCCGCTGGCCGACTCGAGTTTCCGTTGAATGTGCTGGGCGCAAAAGGATGAGCCAACCCAGCTGGACCCGATCGCCGTTAACTCGGGCAGGAGCGATCGGCTGGGGGCCGTTCGCGGCACGTCGAGATAGGCGGTGAGCAACGGCTCCTCGGCGTCGAGCTGCCAGTCGTCGGCCAGCAGTGCGGCGTCCAGGTTCGCGGCGGCCCAGATGAGTCCGTAGGTCAAGTCGTCAAGACGGTAGGCATCTGGAATAGGGAGGGCGTCGGCGCCTGGCGCACGAAGCAGGTGCGAGCGCGCCACCCCAGCGTCCATGACGTACAACTCAGGACCCGAGTGGGAGGGCAGCACCCCGATCAGTGCGCCAGCCCCGGCAGGTCGCAGGCTCCCTTGAAGTGACGGATCATCATCGAGTCCCAGCCGTAACAGTCCACCGTCGGGGGGCTCCAGGAGGTGCATGCGTACGGCCAGGCTGGTTCCGTCGAACGTGCGTCGACCAGCGAGTTCCCAGGTGTCCCAGCCGAAGCCACTGGCCGTCGTGAGGGACATGCGGGAGGTCGCCCACGACCGCTCAATGGCTTGGGCCGCGCGGACTTGATCCCGGCCCAGCGGTGATTCGGTCGGTCGCAGCACGGCAGGTGCAGGCCGGAAGAGCTCCTCCACGGGGAAGCCGAACATGTCCTCCAGCACGCGGCAGGTGAATGTGCCACGAGGCTGGCCGTACCAGTCGCCGCTGTACCAACGGTCGAAGGTGCGTCGACCTACGCTGGGAGTCCTCACCGTGGTGGAGGGTGCGTTCTTAACGAGGGCACGTGCGGCCTTGTCGAAGTGGGTGACGAAGACTTCCCAGGTTGACCATCGGCGTTGCTGAGCGAGCACCCGGAATAGACTCGGGGCTGCTCTCGACACCATCGTGGCCTCCGTCCCTCCCTGGCCCTGGTGGCTCCGGCGTTCTGCCGTGCGCTGTGCCGGTGCACCCACCAAAACATGGGCATATGCCACGCGGCGCGACTCGTGGCACACACGGCGTGACCATGGCCAGCATGCCGCCCACTCGACTCTCAGGCAATGTGTCTAGGCAAATTGCCTCCAGAAAGGTTGTTGGACCCCCGCCCCTACCGGCACACTGACAGGCATGGCGGCATCAGATGACGCCGGGCCGGCCTCTCCTTTCCGTCGCGATCTTGGGGCACGCCTGGTGGCCTTACGGATGGCTTCGCGGCGCACTCAGCCCGAGGTGGCGGCTCGCGTGGGCATCAGCCCGGGCCACCTGAGCCGTCTTGAGAACGGCAAGCGTGGGACCACCGTCGACCTCGTGATCGCCCTTCTCGACAAGGCATATCCGGACGTCGCCACCCAAGCAGACCGTGACGAGGTCCTTCGCCTCACGCTTGCCAGCTTGGCCGAAGAAGAGCCTCACCCAAGGATCAAGGCTCTGCTGAACTCCACGCAGTACGGGAGCTTCATCAAGCTGGAGCGATCCGCCACCAAGCTGCGCATCTATGAGCTCGCCTGGTTGCCCGGCCTCATCCAGACGCGCCGGTACGCCGAAGGGGTCTTCCAGGAACTGCGCCCCGGGCTGTCTGCGGCCGAGATCAAGGCACTCGTGGACGTCCGCATCCAGAGGCAGGACCACCTTTCGCAGCCCAGCGGTGCCGAGGTTCAGATCCTGGTAGACGAGTCGGCTCTACGCCGATCGACAGCTGAACCGGCCGTCATGCGCGAGCAGTTGGAGCACTTGCTGACATGGGTGCAGGAGGAGTCGCCGTGGCAAGTTCGAATCCTCCCCAAGGACATCGGTCCACATGTCGGTTTGTACGGAGCATTCGAAGTCATGGACTTCGCACCCCCTAGTCCAGGCGTGGTGTGGATTGAACTACTCGCCACGTCGACGTACTTCGACAAGCGGGAGCAGGTGACTCCCTACGTCGATGCCTTCACGTCCCTTTGGGAGAAGGCACTTTGGGCGGCTGATGCCGTCTGCCTGATCGAGAAAGCCATCAAGGAGCTACCCAAGTGAAGAGCGCACAAAGCGCCCCTGCGTCCTCATTCAAGCCTGCCGCGGATGAACTGGATCTCACGGCGGTGACATGGACGAAGCCCACCGGCAGTGGCGGTAATAACGCCTGCTTCGAGTGGGGATCCGCCGGCGAGTACATCGTGTGGCGCGACTCGCACAATCCGCAGATTGTCCTGGTCTACACGCAGGATGAGGTCCGGTTTCTTCTCGACGCCGTCCGGGCTGGCGAGCTGGATCATCTGATCGGTTAGGGGCAGGTTCAGGCACGTCGAGGCCTGAGGTCACCGTAGGGCACCCGGCAGATCTCAATGCCAGGTGCCTGACGGGCTGCCTATCAGGTTGGACAGCGTCCGCTACGAAGCCTCCTCACGCCCTTCGGTCTTCACAGGGATTCCATTCGGCCCAGGAATGTATCGTCGCCCCGCATTCTTCTGGATCTTTTTCTCGACCTCACTCTGCAAGTCGATCTGCAAAATTCCCGCAAGCCCGAGGGCATAGATCACCACGTCCGCGAGTTCCTCACCGACGCCTGCCTCGGCTCTCCTCCACGCTTGGAAGAGCTCCGTGATCTCCCCTTGAAGGAGACACAGTTCGGTCGGAACGTCCCGATTGAATCCTTTGGCTCGCTTGTTCTCATCCACGAGTTTCTGAGCAGCCCTGAAGTCCATCACGACTTCGTACCACTTGGCATCGTTCCATCGTGGCGGAACGAACGAAGATCGCGGAGCCTCCCCGGTGTGACGCCACGGTGGCGACCGCAGCGTTGTCCACGGGACGCGTGATCCCCGGCACGATCACGTCGAGGTCGTCGGCTTCGGTGAGTGGCCCGCGTACGACATGAGGTCGGTCGTACGCGAAAGGGAAGACCGGCGTGCAGGCGTGCCACCAGAAGACGCGGTAGTACTTCGTCCCTGGGGCTCCGGCCGGAGGGCACGTCGACAGATCCGTGTCCGAGTCGTGCCGCAGGCACTGGGTGAGGGCCGCTTCGGGGCGCGCACCGGGCAGATTCCGGGCGACGTCGCGCGGAGACTGGATGTGCCCGCAGCCGGTGCGAAAGGCCCAGTTCTGCCAGTCGTCGGTTCCGAAGGCCCACCGTCCGTACCGCGACCAGACGACGGTGTCCACCATGGCCGGGCAGGGCAGCATGGGGTGGAGGCGCTGGCCGGTGCGGGCGGTAGCGCGGGCTTCGGTGTACGTGCCGCTTCCTCGGTCGCGGAGCTGACGAGCTGCACGCTGAACGGCACGGTTGCGCTTGGGCATGTGTGATCGCTTCCTGGGCGCCCATGCCGCCGGTGAGAAACGTGGTCGTCTCGAACTGTGGCGCTGGGTCATAGACCTTCGCCCGGCAGTCCGGGTCATCCTTGCGGCCGGGTACCGGACGGCATGGGCATCCGTGGCACGGGCCAGGCGGGCGCTTCCACCTCGCGCACACCCTAGCGCGCAGGGTGGGTGGTCCCGTGCACGCACACGGGACCACTGGTCGTCAGCACGCCTCGTGAAGGATCCGCCGCAGCTCACGGTCCAGACTGGCGCGTACAGCGGGCACGTTCTCTTCCCGGCCGTACGGCACGACCTTGGCGGTGCGCTTGAGGAAATCATGAAGTGCCTGCCGTGGCGCGTACAGGATCGCGGCCCCCTCCTCTGACGCGAGGCGCAGGAACACGGTGCGGGAGCCGTCCCCGGGACTGATGAAGACGTCGCCTTCACCGGTCGGCCGGATGAGACCGTCGCGGACCAGATCCCGCCCCAACTCCCAAACGACCGGTTCGGACTCGGGACCGAGGTCGAAGGTGACAGCGACGATGTAGGGGACGTTCTCGTCGTAGTCCAGACGTGCCTTGACCAATCCGGGGACGGGGAGACACAGCGACATCGTGATGAGCGTGTTCATGGCGGTGGTGTGGTCCTCCGAGGGGAAAGTCTGGGGCGCACGCAGAGTGCGACGTCCGACGTGATTGCTGGGAGCTGCCGCGAGATGCCGGACGCCCCGCTTGGTCACTGCCCGTCAGGGCTGCCATCAGGAGTTCAGCAGGCTCGGACAGGTCTGCTGGTGCGGCGGTGGAACCCCGGGGCCCCGCCGTCCGGGGCTCCACTTCTCGTCGGCAGCGTCACGGCCCGTTGAGCCGAGACCGCGGTCCCGGGGCGCCAGGGATCACACCAGGTGCACCGTGAGCGCATCGCAGCGGGACAAGTCCGTGTGGGCGGCGGCCAGGACGTGAACGTGCTCGGTGAGTTCCCGTCGAGCCTCTAGCCGGTGCTGCAGTGGGACGGGGCGGGGAGCAGCTCTGTGCCCGGCGGAGTCGTACACGGCGATCAGCGCGAGGGATTCTGCCTGGCCCGTGGTGTCGCGGTTCGGGGGGTCTCCCTGGTCATGGTCGATGCGAAGGAACTCCGCGCGGGCCGGATCGTGGTAGAGCCGTGCGGCCGGTGTGCGGGCCGAAGTGCCGCGGAAGGCGACGGTGTTCATCATGCCGAGCTCCCTCAGAAGGGCGGATACGGGAACGGCATCGTCCCTGCTGATCCGGACAGTCCCCGCCAGCCCGCCCGGCGGGGCTGGGGTTGTCCGGTTTCGCGGTGATCATGCGCCGGGGTCACCACGGGGGTGGCTCGTCAGGAGGTCACGTCCATGTCCGCTGAACACGTCGTCGATCCCGGTCCTGGGTACAGCGATCCGGACTCTGCACCGCAGGTGCTGGCGGAGTACGCAAGCTGGGGAACGGTCACGGCGCCCAGTTCGGAGCATCCATGGCCGACGCTGGTGCTGGGGAACGACGAGAGGGAGCTGCATCTCGCACTCGACCGAGAACTTCTGGATGACCTGCTGGTGGAGCTCGCCGGCCACGCGGAAGACAGCGACGACAGCACGTCCGAGGATGTGGAGATGGA
This sequence comes from Streptomyces diastatochromogenes, assembly GCA_001418405.1. Classification (GTDB taxonomy): domain Bacteria; phylum Actinomycetota; class Actinomycetes; order Streptomycetales; family Streptomycetaceae; genus Streptomyces; species Streptomyces albulus_C. The sequence continues at coordinate 27,127 of LIQL01000042.1, forward strand.
GGAGCGGCGGCCGCTCACAAGACGGCTTGGTTCCAAGGCGGTCTCGGCGTCCGGGTGGCCAGTGACTTCCCGCTGGTGGCGATCGGCCGAGTCGAACACGCGGATCATCGTGGCCGGGATCATCGCGGCCGTCATGGTGCTCGGGCTCCTGGTGACCTTCTGACTTCCCGCATGACGAATGGTCGGTATCCACGGTGGATACCGACCGTTCGTGTCCACTGTGGTGTTGTTCAGACCCGGGGTGTGCTCGTGCGCAGAGCGCGGTGCAGGGGGCGGCAGGCGGCAACGGCGATCAGGGCAGTGCACAGGAGTAGCGCGGCGACCAGGGGGCGACCTCCGGCGTTGAGGGCGAGCGCGACACCGATGGGCGGAAGGGAGGCCACTGCGCTGGCGCCGCTGAGTACGGCCTGGTATCGGCCGGTTGCGTGCTGGGGGGCGTATGTGGAGATGTACCCGGCGAGTGCGACGGAGAAGGCGATCTCGCCAGGTACGAGGAGGGCCGCAGCGAGGGAGTACCCGAGGGTGGTGTGCTGCAGGGCGGCGATGCTGATGCCGAGGCCGAGGATGCCGCAGCCTGCCGCCAGGATCGGAACGATGGGATATCGAGGCGTATCGCCTGCCCCGACGAGGAGCCGGGTGAGGAGCGGGGTAAAGACCAGGACGGTGATGGTGTTGGCCAGCATGGCCACGCCGTACGTGGTCGGGGGTAGCCCGTCGGCGGTCATCAGCAGAGGTAGCACGGAAACCAGGCCCCAGGCACAGGTCATGCCGCACACGGCGGCGAGAGCGATCCAGCGCAGCGAGCGATCGCCGAACACCTCTCGGTACGTGGTGCTCGGCGCACTCCGGTGCGACGTACGCGAACCGGCATCCCGCTGGGGCAGCACGCGGTGAGCGACAGCGGCGAAGGCGATGCAGGCCAGGCCGTTGAGGACGAACAGGAACCGGTAGCCCGAGTGGGACGCCAAGTAGCCGCCGATCGCCGCGCAGATCGCGATGCCCACATTCGATGCCCAGTAGAGCCACGCCTGCGCGCGGGTGCGGCCGGCCTCGGTGGTGATCGTGTCGTTGATCGCTGCTGAGACTGCCGGCCGGTGGACTTCCATGCTCATGCCGAGGAAGCACGAGACGGCAAGCAGGGCGGGGAGCGATTCGACGAGGGCGAGGGCGAAGCACGCCAACGACGACAGAGCCATGAGCAGGGTCAGGGCGGTGCGCTGCCCAAACCGGTCGGTGAGGGTGCCGGCCGTGGCCAGACCAGCGCACCAGCCGATGCCGAAGCAGGTGAGGGCGGCCCCCACGGCCGTCGTTCCGTGGCCGAGACTGTCGCCGATGAAGTAGCCCAGGAAGTCCCAGGCGAATCCGAACCCTTTGATGACGAGCGAGGAACCGATCAGGACCCAGACAACGGACTTGGCGGCACTCGGTCTGGAGTCGGTGATGGCGGGGGCGGTGTCGGTGGTGGTGGCCATGCCGGAGTTCTCCTTGCAGGCATGGCCTGCGGGTGTGAGCGAGTTGGACAGCACGAAGGCGGCCGTGCCCAGAGCACGGCCGCCTTCGTCAGTGGTTGTCCGTAAGGGGGTTACGGACGCTGAGCGCGAACGGATCGGACCGATCGGGCGGACTTGCGGTAAGGGCGCATGACGGGCACCTCCTTCGTGAAGCGAAGTTCCCCGCGGCTGCGGGGGTGGTGCGACGGTATGAGCCGGGCAGGGAGCCGGGCGACGGACCATGGCCGCATCGGCATGACTTCGACGTTGAATTCATGCCGCCTCGGAATACCGGGCATTTCGCGCTTCGGTCTGGCCTAGACGGGGCGCGGTGACCGTGGCGACGGGCGCGGTCACGCGGCATCCGTGTGCGGCAAGCCGGGCTGGCTGCCGCCATCCGCCGTCCATCGGCTCCAAGCGGGGGCGCTGGCCATCCGCACGGCTGCGCGTCGGAGCAGCACGGCGAAGTCGGAGGCGGTGAGCTGGTCGGCGAAGCAGCCTGCCGCGCCGGTGACGGTGAGCGTCGCGACGGCCATGTCGCCTCGGAGGATCGGGGTGGCCAGAGCCCATGTGTCCGGCCCACGGCTTGCGGCTACACGGTTCTTTCGGATCGACTCCTGGAGCCTGGGTTCCAGGAGCAGCGGCTCGCCCAGGGCGTCGCAGGCGAGGGCCCCGCTGTTGAACGTGACCGCGGCCCGCCCGGCCGCGGACTTCCGGAGATCATGGTGCGACTGCTCGACGGTGTCCCGAAGATGCAGGTTGGGGCAGACCATGTCGACGAGTTCCAGGTACATGCCGGTGCCCGGACGCCAGCCAGTTTCGTGGTATGCCACAGCCAGCCCTGTTTCCAGGGCCAGGTGCTGCACGGTCTCGTGGACAAGGGGAGTGCTGGACCGCGTGCTGACCTGGACACCGAGGACCTCGCTCGGCAGCACGTATGTGCCGTATCGCTCACCGTGCCGTACGAGCCCTTCGTTGACGGCGGCACGCAGCAGCCGTGAGGCGTGCGGCTGTTGAAGGCCAGCCTTGCTGGCGATGACACCAACCTGGTGCTCCTGGTCCAGCCCCAGTTCGGCCAGAGCGAGCACCACGCGCATCCCGGCTCGTGCAGAGCGATGGGGCTGCGGTGCCCCGTCAGGGCCGAGGGCTGACGGGATTCCCCTGGTGAAGGGCTTGGTAGCGATGGCTGGCATGGCACTCCAGTCCAGGTCGTGTTGGTGCGTTCAGAGGTCCTCAGGTGGGTGGGGGTGGGCGTCAGGGCCCGGCCACCGGTCGGTCAGGTCCAGTGGTGTCGGCGGCGGCGCGGCTCCGTTTCGGCCTCCCGCTCGTCGTCGATTTGCTGCTGGATGTCGGGGTGGTAGCGGGGCTCGAGGAAGATGCCCTGCCACTGGGGCTTCGGGGATAGCGGCTCTCGACGTGGCCGGAGAGGACGCGGGCGGCCGCGGCTCGGCTGCGCTGCAGATGTCACTTTGTCGGTTCCTCTCCGAGGGGTCCGCTGGGCGAGAAGTTGATGTGTGGTGATCGGAGGACAACCTCCGTGGGCTCCGTCAGCCGCGCCGCCTCGACCTGTGGCACTGTGCGGGCTTGCTGTGCCCGGAGACGCATGTCCCCGGGCACAGCGGATGATCATCTAGTCCAAGCACATGTACACGTCCCGGTACACGTAACTCTGGCTGGCCCAGCCGCGTACGCCGGTGGTGAGGTCGGTGACGTTGACCCATGAGCCGCTCGTGGAGTGGACCTTGAAGCGGTGCCCCTTGTAGAGGACTCCCACAGCCTTGGAGTTGGTGGTCGCCTTGCTGCGCAGGTTGACGGCGTTGGTGTGGATCTCCCACGGGCCGACCCTGTCGCATGCGCGGCTGGCCTTCATCGCGGTGGGTGCGGACGTTGGGGCGGCACTGGCCGCGGGGGCTGCCAGGACCGGCAGCGCGACCGCGGCGGCGGTCGCGGCCAGGACAGATATCCGGCGCGCATTCATGAGTGAACCTCCATAAAAAGGGGTGCTGTTGGGGCGCGCCGGGGCGAAGCAGTTCCTCGCCCCGGCGGTTGTACTGCTGGCGTTGTGGTGCGTCAGGCGGCGGCGTCGTTCTCGCGCCGCGCGGTGCGGCGCTTGCTGAGTCCGGCCGCGCCCAGGGCGGCCAACCCAGCGGCGAGCAGGCCGCCGGCCGCGAGACCGAGTGTGGAGTTTCCGTCCGCGCCCGTGTGCGCAAGCGAGCCGCTCGGCTTACTGTCCGCGACGTTCTGCGTGTCGCCGGTCGGCTTGGCCGTACCGGACGAGTCGCTGCTGTCCGCCTCGGCACCACCGCCGTTCCCACCGGCCTCGCTACCGCCGCCGGTGGAACCGCCCTGTCCACTACCCGACCCGCCGTCCGGCTTCGAATCACCGTCCCCGCTCGGGTCCGGCTTCGGATCGGGCTTCGGGTCCGGCTTCGGATCGGGCTTCGGGTCCGGGGTCGGATCCGTTCCCGGGTCGGTGCCGGGGTCCGGCTTGCTCGGGTCCGTGCCCGGATCGGTACCGGGGTCCGGCTTGCTCGGATCGGTACCGGGGTCGGTGCCGGGGTCCGGCTTGCTCGGGTCCGTTCCCGGGTCGGTGCCCGGATCGGGCTTGCTCGGGTCCGTGCCCGGATCGGTCGGCGGCTCGTCGCCGTCCGCCTTGGGCTCGGCGGCCTTCGCCGCAGTCGCCTTGGCATCGGCCGTCGGACCGGACGTCACCTTGCTTTGCGTCGTCACCTCCGCAGCGGACGCTCCGACCGTGGACACTCCCAGTACGCCGGCAGCCATCACGGCGACCGACGCCGCCTGCACCATGCGTCGGCGCGGTGCTGCGTGCTTCCTACTCATGCGTTCTCATCAACCTCTCGTATCGAGCAACCGCCGTCGTTGCCAACGGCTTCGAACTGAGGCGCACGGTACGAACGAAAGCGGACACCCCCCTCGATGACGGCGAGACGCGAGACAGGCACAGCCCCCGGTCATTCGCGCAGCACGGGAAAGTGGTGATGTCCGGTGTGCTGCATACGTTCGCGTCATGAACACACCGCAGCACCCCGCGCCGTACGGTCCGCCCGCCGCCGAGCCGTACACGGTCGCGCTGCCCACGCACGGTCCCGCACGGCACAGCTGCCTTCCGCTGGCCATCGGTGCTGCAGCAGCGTCACTCGTCTGGGGCGCGGTCCTCCTTCTCACCGGCCCCTCGGAAGTCAAGGCACCCGAGGCCCGCGGCTATGAGGTCAGCGCCAACCTGTGCAAGGACGCCGCCATCACAGAGCTGGGATCGCTGTTCACCGCCAACGGCGGAGAAGCTGCGACCCTCAAGCACAAGGTCATCGACCGCAGTGAGTGCTACCGCGAGCTGGAGCCGAAGGACACCTCCATGAGCAGCGTGTCCACGAGCATCTCCTTCGTCGTGCACAAGGAGACCGACCCAGCGCCCGAGGTCATCGCCGAGGCGGAAAGCGCGGGCTACGCCCCGGGCTCCAAGGCGACGGTGAAGACGATCGAGGGCCTTGGCGATCACGCCTTCCTCGTGACCACCGACCTGAAGAACACGCGCATGGTGACCCTCACCGCCGTCGACGGCGGTGCCGAGTACTCGATTCGCCTCACCGGCAGCGACCTCTCCACCAGCGACAAGTCCCGGCTCTACAGCGCCCGCACGCTGGAGCCGCTGCTCGTCAAGGACGCCAAGGCCACCCTCGCCAAGCTCAAGCACTGACCGACCGTCATTCACGCGGCCGTCGTACCGATCCCTCAGCCCGGAGTCCCGATGCACCCAGCTCCTACCACCCAACCTGGAGCCCACGGCCACGTGCGGAGGACAGCATGACGTTGTCCTCGCTCACGAGAAGGACCGTCGGACTCTCCCGGACAGTCCAACCGCCAAGCGCCGACGGGCCCCCGCCGGTAGACGAAGGCTCCACGCTGGTCTCCCGTCTACGCCGCATGGGCCAGGGGCTCGCGCTGCCCATCGCCGCAATGCCCGCCGCCGGCCTGCTCCTACGCCTCGGGCAGGACGACCTCCTGGGCCGCGTCGAGCGCTTTCACACGGCAGCCGCGGTCATCTCCGGAGCAGGGTCCGCCGTCCTCGACTACCTCCCAGCGCTCTTCGCCATCGGTATCGCCCTTGGCTTGAACCGCACCAAGGACGTCGCCGGTCCGGTCCTGGCCTGCCTCATCTCCTACCTGGTTTTGGCCAAGGTGATCTTGGTCCTCAATCCTCTGCCCACCGACCATCTCGACGCGCCGCCCGCGCGCTGGCCCTACGGCGTGCTCGCCGGGATCATCGGCGCCCTGCTGGCCATGTGGGTGTGGAAGCACGTCGCCATGGGACGCCGACGAACCCCTCCGTTCCTCGCGTACGGGATCGTCGCCGCAGCAGCCATCATCGTCGGTTCTCTGCTCGGTCTCGCCTACCCCGCAGTCGAGCGGGCACTCACCGCGTCGGCGGCCGCCGTCTCGGAGCACGCGGTCGTGGGTGGGGGCGTCTTCGGCTTCCTCAGTCGGCTCCTGGGGCCCATCGGTCTGCATCAACCGCTCAACGCGGTCGTCTGGTATCTGACCGGAGACTGCGGGGGCGGTGTGAAGGGCGATGTCCCCTGCTTCATCCAGAAGCATGACCCGCACGCTGGCGTGTTCATGGGCGGCTTCTTCCCCGTCTACATGGCCGGCCTGCCCGCCGCTGCGCTGGCCATGTGGCGCAGTGCACTGCCTGAACATCGCCGCCGCGTCGGCGCGTTGCTGCTGCCCGCGGCCGCCATCTGCTCCCTCGCCGGTGTCACCGAGCCGATCGAGTTGACCTTCGTTTTCGTGGCCTTCCCCCTTTACCTGGTGCATGCCGTTCTCACCGGCATCAGTCTGGCGCTCGTCAACTTGCTAGACATTCATTCAGGGTTCGTATTCAGCGCCGGGGCGATCGACTACGTCCTCAACTACTCAATCTCGCGGCGTCCCTTGTTGCTGTTGCCCCTCGCGCTCGCGTACGGGGTCCTCTACTACGGGATCTTCCGATTCGCGATCACGCGCTTCAACTTGCGCACTCCCGGGCGCGCCTCCGCGCCGACCGACAAGTCGTCGACCGAAGGGTCTGCCGAATCCAACCCTTGATCCACCGCTGCCCATCGCCACACGCCAGAAGGGATCCACGATGACGTACCGCTCTGCCCACCACGGAGTGCAGGCCGCTTGCTACGGCATGGGTGCGATCTATCCGATCGCCATCCTTGACCCGGTTCACCGCTGGTTCCGGCCCGTCCATCCGGGCCTGCCGGAGCAGCAGGCCGACGACGGCCACGGCATGCTCGTGCTGCGCTGGACCGGCCCGTCGAGCGAGGAGAGCCAGGCACCGACTCTCCTCGAAGCCGCAGCTGCCCGAGCTCCTGCCGCACCGCTGACCCGCGCCGACCTTGAGGCCTTCCAGGCGTCGCTGCCGCCCGGTCTCCACCTGATTGACCTGTCCGCCCGCTACGTCATTGGTCCGTGGTCACAGAGGCCCGGTGCCGCCCGGTCACCCCAGCAGTGGCGAGCCGCATAGGCACCCCGCGGCTGGAAAGTCGGAGTTCATCGCGCTCAAGCGGATGGGGGTCTGTTGGACGGCTGCCGAGGAGGACAACGGATTTCCTCAGTTCATGCTCACTCAGGCGTGACGAAGCGTCTGTTCATGGGCGGTGTCCGGTATCGATGCGAATATCCATCCGCTGCTGCACCGATGCCTCGCGGGCCTCAGGGTAGAGGAGTCCTGAGACCGCGAGGGTTCCTGTACTCAAATACGCGCCCCAAGGAAGTCAGCTTGTGACCGTCCGGAATATCAGCGAAGTCGCTGTGATAACTCCGACCCGCCTGCGCCCCGAACGCCTGGAGTACCTGCTCGAGCTCTATGCGAGCCTGCAGCGGCAGGACACGTCGTGGCAGTGGGTTCTCTCCCTCGATGGTGTGTCGAACGCCCAGGTGCCCGAAGCTCTCCGCCACGACTCCCGGGTGACGGTGGTGGAGTTGCCCCGCGCTGTTGGCGCCGGCGCGGCGAGGAACTTTGCGTTGAACGAGGTCAACGCGTCCTGGTGCACCACGGCGGATGACGACGACCTGCTGCCGGACGGGTCGTTGTCCGTGCGGCTTCGGCACGCCCGTGAACATGAGCTGGGATGGTGTGGCGCTTGGTCGGCCGATCTCCATCTGGACGGCACCACGACGACCTGGCGCTGTCCGACGCCACCCGGATTTCATGAGCCGGGTGATGTGTGGCGCTACTGGACCACTCCCGAGGCCACCATTCCGATCGGCCCCACGACGCTGCTCGCCCGGACCGATCTAATCCGAGGGTCGGGCGGTTATGCCGCGCTTCCCCAAGGGGAGGATTATGCCTACCTCGTCGGAATTACCGGTGGTGCCCGGGGAGCCCTCATCCCCGAGGTCGTGTATTACTACCGAAAACATTCGGAACAGATGACGGCCCAGCCGTCATATCCAGCGATGGAAGCACGCGCTCGCCAATTTGCCTGGCGTCATGGTGAACACCTCGCGGACCTGCGCGAGGGTCTCGTTCGTCTAGGTTCCGCGGTCTCGTGAGCAATTCCGCGTGATTGGGCACCGATCGAGCAATTCCGCGGTTCGGTGAGCAACGGATCTCATGACCTGCGACGTCTCCGCGGTCTCCGACCGCGAAGTCGGCCCCCACCGCGCCAGCAAAGGCTCCGGTCCGTATCCGTCCTTCGGACGGATACGGACCGGAGCCTGCCGGGCGCGGCGGCGGTCAGATGGTCGTCTGTCGCCAGGTGTCCAGGACGGCCTGGACGGCGCTGGAGACTTGAGTCTGCTGGCCGTTGTCCGCCCACAGGTGGGCGTCATGCTCGCTGAGTGTCACCGTCTGCCCGGTGACGGTGGCGGTGAAGTTGTACTGGCGGGTGCGGCGGCCCGAGAAGGAGCGGTAGTCGAAGTGCCCCAGGTAGGTGCCTACTTCGGTCACGGTCAGGCCGGTCTCCTCGGCGACTTCGCGCCCCAGGGCCTCGATCAGGCTCTCGCCGGACTCGACACCGCCGGAGGGCAGCTCCCACAGCCCGCCGAGGTAGTCGTCGGCCGGCCGGTGCAACAGCAGCACCTTGCTGTCCTCGCTGGCGATGACGGCGCCGACGACGGTCTTCTCGATGCTGTCCCGCGCTGCGGTGCGGGCGAGGTCGTCCAGGAAGTCGGGGGTGACGGTGGAGGGGGTCACGACAGATCCTTCGCGTGGATTGCGACTTTGGCGATGGCGGTGGTGTAGGCGTCGGCGAGGCGGACGTCGTCCGCCCCGCTCCAGACCGGCAGTTTCAGCGTCGTGGCGTGCACGTGCTCCGCTGCCGGGAAACCGTCGCCGGGCAGGTGGTGGCCGTCAGCGTAGCCGGGCAGCAGGGACCCGGGGGCCTGGAAGAGCGGATGCGTGTGCAGCGGGCAGGTGGAGCCCGGCTGGTCGGCTTCGGTGGCGCCTTCGGCGTGGAGGGCATCAAGGAACCGCTCGATCGGCAGCCCGCCGAGTTCGGCGGGCTCGTAGCGCAGCGACAGCGCGTACCACGACGCCCGCGCGGCGGCCGGTACGTCCGGGACGCGGATGCCGGGGACGCCGTCCAGGGCCGCGCACATCCGGGCCGCGATCGTCTGACGCCCGGTGAGGTGGTCCTCCAAACGAGTGAGCTGGGTGCAGGCGAGGGCTGCGGCCAGCGGATGGATGCGCAGTTTCAGCCCCATGCCGGTGACCGCATAGCGAGCAAGCGGGTGGGTGGCCGGGATCTCGCGGCGGCACCGCTTGTTGAACTGGCTGTGCAGCAGCACCCGGTAGTACAGCTCGGTGTCGTCGGTGGCGACGAAGCCGCCCTCGCCGGCGGACAGCGGCTTGGGCCCGTTGAGGCTGAACGCCGAGGCGGTGCCGAAGGTGCCGACCATCTGGCGGTTCCAGGTGGCGCCGTGGGCATGGGAGCCGTCCTCCAGCAGCATCAACTCGTGCTCGTCGGCGAACGAGGTCAGCGCGTCCATGTCCTCCGGCAGCCCCCACAGGTGCACGGCCACCACCGCCTTCGTCCGGGCGGTGATGCGGCGTGCGGCGTCTTCCAGGTCGAGCTGGCCGCGGTCGTCGACGTCGGCGAGGACAGGGTGGGCGCCGAGGTGGAAGAGCGGAGTGGCGGTGGCGTGGAAGGTGAGGGCCGGGACGATGACCTCGTCGCCGGGTCCGATGCCAGCGGCCGCGTACATCGAGTGCAGCGCGGCCGTCCCCGTGCAGGTGGTCACCACGTGCCGGACAGCGAGGTAGGAGGCGAGCGCGTCCTCCAGATCGGCGATGACGCCGGAGCGGTCCGGGATGGAGACGGCCGTCTCCAGCTGGGCGGCCACGGCCCCGCGGTCAGACTCGGTGATCGGCGGCCACGTGAAGTGCGGGCCGGGGGCCGTGATGGCCGGGGTGCCGCCGAGCACGGCCAGCGTGGAGTCGTTCATGCCAGGTACTCCTTGGGGTCGGCGGGACGGTTGGTGGCAGCGGAGGCGTAGGCGGCGGCCAGGAACGCGGCGTGCGGCAGGTGCTCGGCCGGGCCCGAGGGGTTGGTGGCGGTGCCGTCGAGGACGCGGCAGAAGCGGTCGATCAGCGCGGCGGGCGGGCAGGGCCAGGCCGGTTCGCGCAGCAGGGACTCGACGACCTGTCCAGCCGGGTCGAGGAGGCGCACGACGCCGTGGTCGAGTGTGAGCGTGCCATGGGGGCCGGTGATGGCCAGGTGCTCTGTCTTCGGCCCGGCCGAGCGGGAGACCAGCAGCGATCCGTATAGCCCGTGGTCGTAGGCGAGATGGACGAGGGCGGTGTCCTCCGCGTCGTACTCAGCCTCCGGTACTGCGGCGGCCGAAATGTCGGCGAGGACGCGGTCAGGCAGGCCGAGGTACCACAGGAGCAGGTCGATGAGGTGGTAGCCCATGTCGGCCAGGCACCCGCCGCCGGCGAGCTTCGCACGGCCGCGCCAGCCGGCGGCGGGGTCCGGGCAGTGGAAGGTGTAGCGGCCCTCGACCAGGTACGGGTCGCCGATGCGTTCCAGCAGGGCGAGCGTGGCCGCGTAGACGGGGTGGAAGCGGCGCTGGACGGTGACCATCAGCTCGATCCCTGCCCTCTCGCACAGCGCGGCCAGCTCAGCGGCCTCGCGCGGGTCGGTGGCGAACGGCTTCTCCTTCAGCACGTGCACCCCCTCCTTGGCACACGCGGCGACCACGTCCCGGCCGACATGGTGCGGCACCGCGACAATGACGAAGTCCGGCCGCACTTCCTGAAGCAGCTGCTCGATGTCGGTGAAGCCCGGCACCTGGTGCCTGCCGGCCACGGCAGAGACCCGCTCGGCGTCCACGTCGCAGACGCCGGCGAGCTCGGCGAGATGACACTGGGCAAGGCCGGGAAGGTGGTCGCCGGTGGCTTGGCCGCCGAGCCCCACCACGGCGGCCCTCTTGTGCACGGTCATCGCTCACATCCCCTTTCGGGTGCGCGGCGGCGGCCCGCCGTCCGAGCCGCCTGCCCTTCGAGGACACTGCGACCAGCAGGGCGGTGGCAGGGGTGTTGCCGTGGGCCGCAAAGCCGTTTGCATCCGGTGCAAAGCCCTCTGTCCCCGGGCGGCCGGTGCCGCTACGGTGTGCGGCGGCACACTCCCGGCAAGCGGGGGACGGGTATGGACGCGGTCACAGCACAGCCAGTGCCAGCGGCAGACGACAGCCTGGGCGAGCTGATCCGGAGTACCCGCAAGAAGCAGGGCCTGACCCTTGTTCAGCTCGGGAAACTGACCGGGTACTCCGCTGCCCAGGTATCCCGCTACGAACGGGGCATCTCACCCCTGACGGACGTCACCGTGCTGCGACGCTTCGCCGACGCACTCGGCATCCCGCCGCAGGCCCTCGGTCTGACCGCCTCGCCGGAAGTCCGGCACGGGCGCAGAATCGGGCCAACTGCCGCCTACCCGCGCCTTCCGCGCCCTAGGCTGGCGGGGACAGCTCGTCCAGGAGACGGAGAGGATCCGGTGCGGCGCAGGAAGCTGCTGGCCAACCTCGCGGTCACGGCTGCCGCGGCCGTGGGCGCCCCGATCCTGCCCACCGGCAAGACACACGCCGCCGAAGCCGCTATCGGCGAGGTCCTGGTCGCGCGCGTTCGCGACGCCATGCTCGGCCTCCACACTGACACCGCCGTGCCGCCGCCGACGGTGCTACGCACCGATCTGGCCCGCGCCTTCACCGACTTCCATGCTTGCCAGTACGGCAGCCTCGCCGTGCGTCTGCCCCGGCTCCTGTATGCCGCTCACGCCCGCGCCACCGGTGACAACACCGAGGATGACGGGCTGCTGGCCCACAGCTACCTGCTGGCCACGCGCATGCTGATCAAGCTCGACGAGCAGCAGCTCGGGTGGATGGTCGCCGACCGTGCCCGCCAGGCGGCTGAAGCCTCCGGCGAGCCCCTGCTGGTCACGGAGGCCGCGCGGCAGCTCGCGGTTCTGGCCCGCAAGGCCGACTGGAACCAGCAGGCACTGTCCATCGCCCTGGCAGCCGCCGACCATCCCGCCCTCCGCGGTGGGGATCCGGCGCTCGCGGCACAGCGGGGGCTGCTGATCCAGTCCGCCGCCTACACCGCCGCCCGCGCCGGGGACGCGGTCGGCATGCGGGAGCTGACCGGCGAAGCCGCGGCGATCGCCAAGGAGCTCGGCCCCGCCGCCGTGCTGCGGGACCACGGCGGCGGGTTCAGCCCCACGACCGTCCAACTGCACCTGGTCTCCGCGGAGAACTCAGCAGGCGACCCCTTGGCCGCGCTCGCCGCGGCCAAGGCGGTGGCGCCCGGGAGTCTTCCCAGCACCGAGCGCCGCGCCCGCTACTACACCGACGTAGCCACCGCCTTCGCCCGCTGCAGCCGCCGGGACGAGTGCATCCGCGCGCTGCTGGCCGCCGAGCACCACGCCCCGGAAGAGACCCACGCCCGCCCAGCGGTGAAGTCCCTGGTCTCCGGGCTACTGGTCTCCGGGCGTACGACCACCGAGTTGCGTGGCCTCGCCGCGCGCGTCGGTGTCCTGACGTGACCCCTGACCGCAGGCAGGCAGTCCGTCGCATGGCTCAGCTGCACGAGCCGAACGGCGCCCGGCCTGGGGCGGGCGCCGTACCGTGCCGACTTCGAGCTGTCGGCGAAGCCGCTGAAGGTCTTGAACTTCTCATACAGGCCCGCGACGGAGAACTCGGTGGTGCTCGAAGGCTGCCCGCTCGGAGGGTTTGCTCGTGATCCACCCCCACAAGCAGTGCTCATCGCGTGCGGAAATCTCCATCGCCGCAGGAGCCGGTGCTCACGAAGATGCGGTCTCTAGAGTTCGGCAGGGTGTCGCCTGAGCCACCGCCCCTCGGCCGACGCCCGCTGGAGAGGTCGGTGCGGCGTCTGCTCCGCACCGACCTCTCCAGCGGGCGTTACGGTGCCGTCCGAATTGATGCTGGGCCGTCCGCCGCGACAGAGATCCGGTACGAGGACCACAGGGGCCAGCCCAACTCCTTCCATGGTTTGAGCCGTTCACGCTGGCCGCGCACCTTCATGAAGTAGATCGGCTTCACTAGTTCGCCGTCGGCACCCCCCTGGCCGTCGCAGACGAGGCGCACCAGCGAGTCCGGCCCCCAGGGAGTGGCCAGCGGCGTCACGATCACCCCGCCCGCCTTGGTCTGCTGCAGCCAGGCCGGCGGGACCTGGTAGACGCAGGCGGTGGACAGAACCCCGTCGTACGGCGCCCGGGGGAGATACCCCTCCTCACCGTCCGCGGTGACGATCAAAGGAGCCCGGCCGAGGTCCCTCTTCAGATTCCGTTCGGCGCGCTCGGCGAGGGTGGGCTGGTTCTCCACGGACACTACGTTGGATGGGCCGATGCGGCGGGCCATCAGCGCGGTGCTGTAGCCCGTGCCCGTGCCGATCTCCAGGATTCTCTGGCCGGGCCGGGGGCTGAGGCAGCCGAGCATGTCCACCACCACAGCCGGACACGAGATCGAGGCCGTGAAGTCCGATGCCTCAGTGGGCCCGTCCTCGATCCTCACTGCCCCGTCGGCGATCTGCGTGATCAGCGCAGCGTCAGGCGTGTAGACGGCCTTCAGCCACTCGTCCGGCTGCCGATGGCGATCCAGAACCGGGTAGCGGCCGGTCTCGTCACGGCGGTGCCACCACACCCGGTCCGGGGTGAACAACTCGCGCGGTACGTCCTCGAACAGAACGCGCAGCCACGGCCGGCCATGGAAGTACCCGGTTCCCGAGTACGCGCTGATGGCCTCGGCGCACTGCCTGCGATACGTCACCGCCGTTGCCATGTGCGTGCCCGTCTACTCGCTGGGCGGGCCGCCGCCCATACGGTCCTCGTCGCTACCGCCCGGGTCACCGTTGGTGGACGGCTGCATCGGCGCGCCGGTCCCGCCGGGCTCGGGGTCCTTGCCGTTCGGTGTCGGCTGTGTCGTCACAGCAACTCCTCGGTTCCCACACGCGGTTAGATCTCCTGGAGAGGAGTGTCGCGCCCCTGCGCCTCGCCGCCAAGGGAGCCGTGCGAACTGCTCTGCCTGATAGGAGCCGGTCCGGTCAGCCGCAGTCAGCCGGGACCGCGCAGGCACGGCTGACCGCGGTCTCACACGTACTGTTCACGTGTGACGGCCGCACCGGCGCGGCGGCGGCGCGTCCCGCGCACCGGACGCTTCACCTCGCCCGTGTCGCCTGAGGCCGTGGACGCGTGCAGCGCTTCCTCGTCGCGGCTGGCCAGCTGCTGGATGGCCTGGTCGAGCAGCGGCAGCGCACCGTTGCGGAAGACAAGTGCCGGCGGCCAGATCAGCTCGCCCCAGCCCTGCATGCGCTGGGTGAACCACAACGCCTCCTGGAGCTGCTCGACGTAGGGGCGTGTCGTACGCCTCCGCCAGGCCCGCCCCAGCCTGGTGCGGGCCTGGGCGACGTGTCGGTCGATCATCTGCTCCCAGTACATCAGGGCCTGGCGCAGGTGATCCTCGGCGACCCACCCGGCGCTGGCACGGCTCAGACCGTAAGAGCCGTACCGGAGCATGAGGTCCGAGGCGGTCTGTACTTCTCGGGCAACATCCAGCCATGCCGGGTCGGTGGCGAGCGGGTGCGTCAACTGCCGGGCGGAACGGGCGAAGATGGGCACGGGTTCTCCAAGGCTGGGAGCGGGCGGCGGGGCGTGCCACAGGTTCGGCGACGAGGCGCCAGCGGAGAACTGCTCGCGAGATTGTGAGAGGCAGCGGTCGCGGTCGCGGCCCCCAGTGGCCCGCCTTGCTGGGCCGACTCAGTAGGTGAGCGCCTCGCTCGTCGCCGTCGCGACGACCCCCACTTGCTCGGCAAGACTTCGGAGTTCTTCCTCTTCGGTCTCGTCAGCGTTGTCGAGGATCCCCGGCAGTTCACCTCCGGTGGCCGCGATCAGCCGCATGGCACGCAAGAACTCCTCGTAGCGGCCGGCTTCCGCGAGGGCCGCTTTGCTGGGTGGGACCGCTGCCGCCGACCGGACATCCGCCTCACTGTCCTCGTCCATGTCGTCGAAGCCGTCCGGATCAAGGTCGTGGTCGTCGTGGCCCCATCCGTCGTCGGCATCGCTGCGCCGCCCGCCGGACTCCCCTCCGGCGGCCCGTGAGGAAGGCTCCTGGCTCTCCAGGTCGCCCCACATGTCCTCGTCGGGCGGTGGCGCGTTCCGGGAGTGCGCGCGCAGGGTCTCGGCGACCACTTCGTCCGCCTGCTCAGGATCATCGACATCGGCGAGGCGGCTCTCCAGTGCCTCAAGCACCTTCTCGTCCCGGGCCTTCGGGACCTCGCGAAGGGCACGCTCGGTGAGCTTCAGTTCCAGGGCGTCGTCCCCGAGCCGCTCAGCGAGTCCGTGTGCGAAGGCAGCGAAGCGCGCAAGCCTGTACCGGTGGGCCTGCGAGGACTGGGTGAATTCCTTCAGGACGTACTCACGGGGATCGCGGTAGCCGAGGGGCTCCCAGGCTCGGACCCGGACGATCTCCTGCATGGTGGTGTCGAGCTCGTCGGCCAGGCGCAGGGCCTTCTCAGTGAGTTCCCGCGCGTAGGCGGGAGTGCACGGGGTGCCAGGGTCGTCGACGATGACGCCATGAAGGACGCCGGCCTGCGGCTGCTCTGCCTTCTCGAGACTGTGGGTGAGCTGGTCCATGCTGATCTCCGGCTGTCCGCTACTGGTCAGGGGGTACAGCGTCAGGGTGCCGTCGAAAGCGGACAGCCTGAGATCAGTGGCGTCGCGTGCATGGTCGGGGCGGCCCGTAGCGCAGCGTCCCGGACGTGCGACCGGCCCCCTCGACGTCACGTCGAGGGGGCCGGTGCGTTGGTAGCGGGGGCAGGATTTGAACCATGCGACCTCTGGGTTATGAGCCCAGCGAGCTACCGAGCTGCTCCACCCCGCGTCGGTGCAGCCACCATACACGCCGGGCCCGGGTGCGTATGGGACTTACCGCCTACGCGGGCGTGGCCTCCGCGACGGCTTAGCTGAGCACGGTGGCCAAGGTCGTCCCTGCATGGACGCCAGGGTCCGGGTCGGTCGTGGCCGACCGTGGTTCATCACCGGTCTCCGTCCCAATCGTCCCCGTCGTCGTCTCCGTAGTACTCGTCGTCCGGTCCGTAGCCGTCCTCCTCAGCGGCGTTCAGATCGTCGTCCGCGAACCGGTATTTGTCCTCGTACGGGTCGTACGGCTCCTCGGCCTCCGCGGCCATCTGCGCCCAGTACTCGGCTTCGTTCTCCGCCTCGTAGTCGGCGCGCTCCTTCGGGGTGAGGGAGGCCAGCCACGCCTCGTGCTGCGCATGCTCGGCGGCCGTCCGGGCCTCGAAGTAGCCCTCCCAGATGTGGATCGGGTGGTGGGGGTCCAGGGAGCAGCCGCCCCAGCTGCCGTCGTGGTTGCGGTGGCCGGCGGGCCGGGCGCATCGTCCGCCGTCCAGCGGGTGCACCCAGCCGGAGCAGACAAGGACGAGGTCCGTCGATGGTTTCGGGCGGGGTGTTCCGCGCAGTTCGGCGAGGACGTCGGGGAAGCTGCGGCCGGTGTCCCGGGCGATCTGCCGGGCTTGGCGTTTGAAGTGGTCGTGTCCGCTCTTGGTCACGGTCGTCTCCACAGCGGGATCCCACGCTCCCCGCCGGACGTCGCGTGAGTGCTCGCAGCCGGACAGACGGGTACTGCTGCGCGGGACCCGACCTCGGTCCTTGTCCGGCGGCGCTGCCCCGGTGCGGCGTGGGCGCGGGGGCGGCAGCGGAAACGGCGGTTCGCGGCATGCCGTGAGTACGAGTACACGGTACCGGCTGCGACCGGCACCAGAGCAGAACTGTCGGCCGTGACCGGTATTGAACAAAGAGGGGCCTGGCGGTGCGTCAGGCTGATGTCGGTATGGGAAGGGAGCGGTGGTGGCCACCAAGGCGCAAGCGGCATGGGACGCGCTGAACGAACGGCAGCGGGCGTACATGACGGTGTTGTACGACCACGACCAAGCGGTCGAGACCAAGCGGGCGGAAGACGCGGCCGCCGGGTACTACGACGACACGCCGGCATCGGTGTGGCGGTGGCTGAACGTGGTCACGCCGGGGACGAGGCTCACCTCGGTGCAGCGAGCGCTCGCTCGGAGGGACGTGAGGGACGACGGCACCGGGTCGACGCTCCAAGCGCTGCAGCGGTACGGGCTGATCGAGGTGCAGGATGAGGTCAGCGAAGGGCCTCGGGGGAAGTCCCGGACGGTGAAGGCGAAGCTCACCAGAGCGGGGCGCGCGGCAGTTCGGGCGGGGACGAAGGAGCCGGGCAGGCGCCGTGCCGGTGAGCTTTCGGAGTACGCGTGGGAGCGGCTGGTCCGGCTGTGGAGGGCGGACCCGGGCACGGTGCGGATCTGGGGCAACAACACTTACGACGCGCTCATCGGCCGCCCGTCCCCGCCGTACGCCGAGGGCAAGCACGGCGACTACCGGATCACCGAGGCCGGGCGGGAGTACTACCGCACCCGCTGGGCCCGCTACGCCGCTCTCTTCCCGGACGTCGCCGCCCCGGACCCGGAAGGCGGCCCCGAGCCGTGGCCGGACGAGCTGCAGCGGACCCTGGACCGGATGGAGGGCGCGATCGAGCTGGCGCACCGGGCCCAGTGGTCGGCGCACCGACGGCTGGAGGAGGCGCAGAAGGATGCCGGGAAGAACACGGCCACCCGGGAAAGCGCGGCTGACGCGGAGTGGTACGCCCTGCTGCTGGAGCAGGCCCAGGCCCGCAGCGCGCTGGCGCTGGCGCACCGGGACCGGGCGACCGAGGAGGCGGTCGTGGCCATCCGCCGGTACGCGCACGCCGTCTGCGCCGCGTTCACCGCCTCGGTCGAGGGCTGCCCAGCCGGGGCGGACCTGACCGCCGCGGTGGTGGCCGCGGCCGACGCGGGCCAGGACAACGTGAAGGTCCCGAAGCCGCCAGCGTGCGGCCTGCACCGCGTCGACACCGCCGTCCAGGAGGCGTACGGCACCCTGGCAGGCACCCGGACGCGTCGGCGCCCCCTGCCCAAGCAGATGCAACCCTCCGCCCGGGCCGCGTGGAAGGACTGGACGGACCCGCCCGAGCACGACCTGGTGGTGCGCCGACTCCTGGAGCTGTCGCGGACCGTGGCTGCGTATGTGGACGGAGGCGCGCTGCGCCGGGAGCTGCACCCGCCCGCCGGGCCGGACGCTCCGGCCGACGGGCCCCCGGCGCCCGACGTCCCGACGGGGTGAGGGCTCGCTCGGACGGCACCGAGGGAGTGCGCCCGGCCACGGAGGCGTCTGCGGGAAACCGGGGACCCCGACGCCGAGCCGCGGTGACGACGATGCTGTTGTGCCCTACCGTGGGCCACACCACGGCCAGACGCGTACCGCCGTCCGCCGCCGCCCCGAGCGCCCACGCCGCCAGGGGCACAGTCGGCCAAGGTCCTCCGGGGCCCGCGAGCAGCAGACCACCCCGGCCTGATTCGCCGGCGGGGGCGTGGGAGTACCGCCAGGCTGGAGTCGACCGTGCCGAAAAAGCAGAACACCAACGCCCAGCGCGCCCGCGAGGCCGCGCGCCGAGGCACCAAGTACACCCATGCCCTACGCAAAGCCGTGGCCGACGAAGCCACCGCAGGCACGAGGGCCAGCAGCAAGCCGGACGACGGATTCGGCGGTCACGAGTTCGAGTACGAGCAGGTGACCGACCTGTTCAGGTGCACGGAGTGCCGGGTCTACGAGGTGGCAGCCCGGGACACGGACGGGCCGATCAAGCCGTGCACCGGCCTGATCGGCTACGACGGCGACACCGAGCGGGTCTACCTGCTGCTGACAGAGAACCCAGCGCTGCCGTACAGCCACGCGGGATTCCTGGCAACCAGCGTCCGCAGCACCGGTATCGGCCGGGCGCCGCGGTTCTCCTGGCGCGATGGGAAGCTGCTGGTCGAGTCGGCTCCCAGCGTTGTCGCCGAGCTGGCTCACCGGATCGGACAGATCACGTCCCCCGTCGACGGCCGGCAGGTACCGGCCGTCTCCTCGATCGACCACCTCACCCCAGAGGGCGGCCAGGCCATCATCGCGGCGAACTACGCGGCGTACGTCGCCGAGTACGGCGAGCCCGCGTAGGCCACCCCGGGCAGCACGCGCCTCCGGTAGCGCCCTGCCGAACCGGGGCGGGGCGCGCCGACGCCGGGCGGAGAACCGTAGGGGAACGGTGGCGGGCTGATTTTCGGACAGATCAGCGGTGATCTGCCGTTCCGACGCCCGCGTGCGAAGTACGGTGGGCTCACGGCTGAGGCGGGACGTTCCCCCGTCGTCCCGCCTCAGACGCCCTGTCCTTCGTGTGGTGAGGGCGCGGGCGAAACGGCTACGGACTGGTTTCCGTGACGGGGCCGTGTTCGGCGACCAGAACTCGCCAGCGGATCCAGTGCGTTCCAGTGTGGGTCCAGCGAGTGGAGCCCCTGGTCCATAGTCGGCCGGAGCGATCGCGGACGGCGTGGACGCCGACTGGCGCCCGGAAGGAGCCGGGGCCGTCGGGACGCCAGCTGCGGGCGGTCATCGCGGCGTCCATGGTGTGCGTGGGTATGGGTTGATGGGCACCAGGTCACCGCTGCGTCCGTTGCTGCAGGGCGTCTCGGGACACGGGACTTCTCGGACGCGCCAGCGACCGTTCTTCGGGAAGTGGTCGCACAGGCGGCGCTTGATCTCCCCGTGGATGCACTCCTCGCTGATGTGGAAGTGAGGGGTGCGCTTCGGCTCCGGTGACGCGCGCCCGGCATCCGCTGCTGTTCGGACCTGGTCGGGGTGTGCAGCACACAGCAGCTCGGTGAGCGGCGACTCAGGGGCGGTGAGACCGGGGGTGGGCGTTGTGAGGTGGCGCAGCAGCCGGTTCGCATTGAGAGGCAGCTCGTCATCCGGCCGCGCACCGCGCGCCAACAAGATGCACGGGATGCCGCTGCTGCCGGGCCCGTTGGGCAGATCGGCAGGCAGGCGGTCGGGCTCCATTCCGTCGTCGAGCAGCTGGATGATGCGGAACAACAACTGCTGCGGGCTGGTGGGATCGGCGTCCGCCGCCTGCCAAGGGGAGTGGTGCGGGGATCCGGCGGGCAGCGGCGGAAGACGTTCAGGCCACGGGTGACCGATGGTGTGGAGCCGACGGCCGTCTGGGCCGAGGACCGCCTCCAGCCACCACAGGTCGCCGTCCCGGCCGAAGGTGAGATAGGCGGCTCCGGGGATCTGCTCCCGCAGAGTGGCGGCGATCAGCGTGATGACATCACGGGCGGCGTCGCGCCGCAGAGCGGCGATGTGCTCGTAGGCGAGCAGCGGGGAGATCGGCGAAGGGGCGGGCACGGGAGACGGTCCTATCGGTCGTCGAGGTCTTGGGCGGCCTCGCGGCGCCATTCACGGTGTTCACGAGCCCGCTCGATGACGTGGTCGAGGGATTTGGCGCTATGCCCCGGGCAGCACCAGTCGCGGCGCTTGCCTCGGCGGGTCATCAAGGCCGCCACACGTTCTCTCCTGTCATGTCTCGTACGGACGGCCCGGCGGAGGTGGTTCACTCCGCCGGGCCGTCGAGGGCGTGCTGCTCTAGAAGGGCGGCTCGTCATCGGCGGGCGCCTGGCTCGCCCACGGGTCTTCCTTGGCCTGCTGGGCCTGCTGGCGGGCGTTGCCGAACTCTTCACGGCCGCTGCCGCTCCCAGCCTTGGTCACCTTGGCCGTGGCGTTCCTCAGGCTCGGGCCGACCTCGTCCACGTCCAGTTCGTACACCGAGCGCTTCACGCCTTCGCGGTCCTCGTAGGACCGCTGCTTGAGGCGACCCTGGACGATGACCCGCATACCCTTCTGGAGTGACTCGGCGGCATTCTCCGCCGCCTGACGCCAGACCGAGCAGGTCAAGAAGAGGCTCTCGCCGTCCTTCCACTCATTGGTCTGGCGGTCGAAGGCGCGGGGGGTGGACGCGATACGGAACTTCGCGACCGCCGCACCGGAGGGGGTGAAGCGCAGCTCGGGGTCGTCGACGAGATTGCCGACGACGGTGATGACCGTTTCTCCTGCCATGCGGGCTCCTAGCTGTGAGGGTGGGCAGAGGGCGCGTTGCCGGGGCGCGGCGTCCTCTGCCCGTCTGTGGGGTGGTGACGGGATGGATCTTGGTCGGCGGGCCGGCGCCGGTCGATATCTCGCGAATTTCTCAGGCGGCGGCCGCGGTGACTGCCAGGCCGGCGGCGTCCGCTTGGGAGCGCAGGTAGTCGGCCATCTCGGCCGGCTCGTCCTGGAGGTCGAAGAGTTCATCGGCGATGTTGTGGGCGAGTTCGGGGTGGTGGCGGGAGAGCACATCCAGCAGTCGCAGACTCACGCCGGCCAGGTTCGAGGTCATGGCAGTGTGGGACAGGAGCACGTAGTCCGGGTCCAGGTACTGGCGTTCGGCCTCGGTGCGGTGCAGCGCGGCCATGCCTTGTTCGAGTACCCGGGTGCGCAGTTCGTGGGTGGACACGTCGAGGCGGTCCCTTCATGTGCGGATGGTGCGGTGGTGATGGGGGCAGGATCGCCCGCGATCCGGACACCTGGCGGTGAGACGGGCTTGAAGCCCGTCTCACCGCCAGGTCGTCAGATGTCGAGGAGGACTTCGCGGCGCTGGTCGGCGCGGGCGACGAACCGCTCGCCGAGGACGCGCGGGGCCTTGCCGTGGGCGCGGTCGAGGAACTCGGCACGCCACCCGTTGTCCGGCGGGACGGCCACCCCGTGCTCGGAGACGGTGTGCACGGGCATTTTCAGGGCTTTGGCCAGCTCGACCCGCTCGGGCATCGTGATCGTCCGGTCGCTGGTGCGGCGCTGCAGGGAGGTGGTGATGTGCAGCCACCCGTCCGGCTTGCGGGTCACGCTCCAGTGCTTGCCCGTTTCCGTCCGCAGGCCCGCGCGCAAGCCTTCTTGGACGTCCTTGGCCCGGTCGAGCCGGACAGCGCCGCTGCCCGTCGCGTCCGCGGGGTCCGCGCTGATCCCGCGCTCAGTCCAGGCATGCGGGGTCTTGACCCGCTTGCCGGTCACTCCGTCAACGGCTCCGGCCGCCCGCAGCCAACGGCCGTCCCCGGCCGCCGACGACGCACGGGCCTGCTGCCGTTCCTGTCCGCGCAGGTCGGCACGCCGCTGCCGGATCTGTGCGTAGGTCATCCGCGTGAAGCCGTCTTCCGGAGCGTCCTTGGCGGTCTCCTCCCGCGTCGGCTTGAGCGCCGGCAGCGGAGCGCTGCGCAGCGGAGAGCCGACGGCCGGGTGATCGGCGGCGTACCGGGAGGCCATGGCGGCGCCGACGACGCGGATGTGCTTGCAGGTGCCGTCCTGCTTGAAGGCCCTGCAGGTGCACTTGAGGGTGGCGCCGTCCTCCCGGTCGGTCGACAGCTGGGTTTGTCCGTCCGCGTCATTCCAGGCGATGGCTTGGCCGGTGACGTTGGCGTCGAGGAAGCTCGCGCGGGCTTCCGCGCTCGCGACCTTGCCCCCGGCCAGAGCCGTGTCGATCCGGTTGCGGTCCGCGTAGTGCAGGGTCCCCGTGTTGTTCGGGAAACGCACCGCGGCCCCGACGCGGACGGCCTCCACCTGCGGCGGCATCTGGACGGGGCGTCCGGCCTTGCGGGCGGCCTGCTTCTCCGCCTTGATACGCGCCCGGCGGGCGCTGTCGTCCTGCCCCGCGCGGGAGCCGGGGACGGGGCAGGTGTGCGCGGACGTCATGCTGGCCCAGCGGCCGCAGGTGGCGCACTTGCGCTGGACCGAAGCCTCCGCGGCTTCGGCGGTGTTCTCGAAGCAGTACGCGGCGTTGCCGCCGCCCTTCGCCCACACGGACTGGCTGACGTAGCTGGTGAGCGAGGAGGCGGCCATCATCCGCTGGTACTCGTTCGGCGACATCCGGTAGGCGTACGTCTTGGCCGGCATGACCTTGCCGTCGCTCTTGCGGGTGTAGGGCCGGGTGGTGACCTCGAGGTAACCGGTGTCCGAGTTGTAGCCGACCTCCTGGATCCGCGCCGAGGACGGTCCGGACGCCTTCGCCTTCGACAGCGCCGTCGCGGTCGACACCTGGCCGGGGTCGATGCCCGCGTCCAGCAGCCGCTTGTCGATGTCGACGCTCTTGGCGAACCACGCGTCGTACGCGGCATGGTCCGCTTCGGTCAACGTCGCCGTATCAGGGTTCTGTCCGCGCAGCTGAGCCCGGTGGCGGACCTGTTCGCGGATCCGGTCAGCCTCCCGCGCGTGCTCGGCGACTTCATCCAGCAGTGCGGAGTTGGGGCACTCCTCACGGGCATGCCCGAACTGGCCGCAGCCGCCCTCGCAGCGGATGGCCTCGGTGGCGATCTCCGCCTTCTTGTCCCTGTATCGCCCGGCCGCCTGCTGCGCGAGGAACTCGTACTGCGTGTACTCCTCACGCCACCGCTTGAGCTCCGGGTCGTCCGCCGGGACCTCGTCCTCGGCCGCACTGATCCAGTCGCTGCGCGCGTCCATCTGGTCGTAGTACTGGTCCACCTTGTCGCGCAGCTCGTTGAGCTCGTCCACCCGAGACGTGTTGGGGCATTCGCCCGACTCGTGGCCGAACTGCTGGCAGGTCCCGCAGCGTACGGCCCCCCGCGGACCGCTGGCGGCCAGGGAGTTGGTTGTCTGCTGATCAAGCCGCAGATGCCGCTCTCGTTCCTCGCGCATCTCGCGCATTTCCTGGTGGGAGTAGCGGGCGATGTACGCCCAGTCGTTGCGGGCGTGCTCATTGGCCCGGTCGTGCTCCTCCCTGATCTTGGCGTCGACCTCCTTCCAGCGGGCCCGGGCGTCGTCCCGCTCCTTCACCAGGGTCGCGTTCGGGCAGGCGTTCCGCTCGTGCCCGAACTGGCCGCATCCCCCCGGGCCCGTGCACTGCAGTGTCCCCGAGCCGGGGTCGGCCATGCGTACGCGCTGCGCCGAGGTGAGCGCGGGACGCGTCGGCAGGGAGGCCAGCTTGGTGCGCCGTTCCTCCTCCATGATCCGAAGGGCCTCACGGCTGACGTTGCTCTGGCCGATGTCCGCCTGGTGCCGGGAGGTGAACCCGGAAACGGCCAGCGTGTCGCGCCAGTTGTCGGTCAGGGAGACGTGAGTGTTCTCCCGTTCCGACTTCTGGCGGCGCACCAGTTCCTTCCACCGGGCCCGGGCGGCCTTGGCGTCCACGCCCATGGTCCGGGCGTAGACGTCGAAGTAGCCGTCCTTGGCTTCCTGGTTGCGCTGGAGGAGGACCCCGAGGCGCTGCATCGCCGCGAGGTCCTGGCCGCGCATCTTGTGCTTGGACTGCAGAGTCCGACCGTGTTCGTCCTTGCCGGACTTGAGCCGGGCTATCTCCTGGTCGATGCGGGTAACGATGCCCGGCTGACGGTCGGACTCCCGGTACTTGTCCGCGGCCGAGATGTGCGGGTCGGCCTCGACCTGCTGACGCAGGCCCTTCAGGAACTGCAGCTGCTCCTTCTCGGTAGGCCGAGGGAAACCCTCGTATTGGTGGCCGAATTCATGGATTCCGCTCTGCAGCTCGAAGTCGTCGTAGTCCTTGAATCCGAGCTGGCGAAGCAGGTGCTTCTGGTATCCGATGACAGCGGATCGGCCCTTGTTTTCACGGCATACCACGTTGTGCCCCTCCAGGGTGTGTGTCGCTGGAGGGCGATCTTCTGATCCAAAGCGGACACCTTCAGTTCAGCGGATGTGCTGGTCAGCGGTAGGTCTCCTCGCGGAAGTCCCGGCGCATCAGCAGCACCGGCGGGGTCAAGGCGGCAAGTCCGGCCAGGCCCAGCCAGGGCAGTTCGAAGAGCAGTCCGGCTCCGCACAGAGCAGCGCCGGTGACCGTCACAAGGACCATCGGAAGGCGGCGCTTGCGGTACTCGTTCCACGCGGCGAAGACCGCGAGCGGCGGCACCAGGTGCATGCTGACGAAGGCGATCAGCTCCCGCATGGCAAGTGACCGCTAGCGAACCTCGCGGCCACGCCCCTGCGGACGGTGCTTCCGGCCGGCACGTCAGGCCTCCTGCTCGCCGGCGGCGGCCGCCATAACCGTCTCGTACAGGTCGTCCTCGGCGACGTACTCGCGCTCTTCCAGGGTCAGTACGCCGGCCCGCTGGAGCGACTTGAGGTAGGAGAACGGGTCAGTCGGGTCGAGGCGGACAAGGTTCGCCGGGTGCTCGACGACCACGACGACCTTCCTGCCGTCGGGCATCTCGGTCTCCAGGCCGGACTCGGGCTCACGCACGTCCCCGTCGATGTACTCGCCGCGGTTCAGGACCAGCGGTACCGTCGACGACCATTCGCCGAGCTCTTCCGTCGTCGGGTTGCCCAGGTCGTCCTCGGCCGGCGCCTCGTAGAGGACGCCGGTGGGCACCTCGCCGGCCGCGGCCGCGAGGAGCAGCTGCTGCTCCTCCTGGTCGAGGGTGCTCCAGCTATCGTCCTCGTGGGCCTGGGCGTTGATCTGCTTCTGGAGGCCCTGGCGGATGGTGGAGGCGTGCTGAGAGCGAGCGTCGAAGGCGGCGAGCTCGCGCTGCGCCACCGTCTCCTCGTCGCCGCTGGCTATCGCCTCGGCGAGCTGACCCTCGAGGTCGGCGTAGCCGTCGATGAGATGCCCGAGGACATCCTCCGGCCGGTCGGCGAAGACGCGCAGGCCCTTCTCCGGCAGGACGGCCTCGAAGGTGTGCGGGCGCTTCCTGCCGACCAGCGGCAGGTGGTAGCCGTGGCCCGGCGATTTCATGTCGGCGGTGTTGATGACGACGACGGCCGGCGCGGGCTGACCGGGGTCGCACTGCTCGACACCGAAGTCGGGGGTCTCGGGGTTGGTGATGGCACTCATGGGGTGGCTCCTGTTCTGGAACGGGTATGTGGGTGCGCCGTCCAGGCCGTCGATGACAGCCTGGACGTGGTCGCGGAGGTTGTTGAAGGTGCTCCCACGCGCGGCAGGCGCGTGAAGTGGTCGCGGTGTGGACTTCTGGTCAGCGCTCGCTCCTCGGGCGGGGTTATGCGGCCAGCACGTGGCTGGGCTGTGGGCGGGACGGTAGAGGCAGAGGCGGACACCCGTGCTGAACGACTTCTTCGATCCGGGCGAGGAGCTCGTGTGCCCGCTGGCTGCCCAGGCCGAGGCGGGCCAGGGACTCGGTCCAGTTCAGGCCCGTGCCCCGCAGGAAGTCGAGTTCGAGACGCAGCAGTTCGGGTGTCCACTCGCCGGAGCGACCTGCCGTGCGCGTACCGCAGGGCTGGGCGGCGGGCCGGTCGATGCTCTCCTCGTCCCAGGCCAGAGGCGGATCCCACCGTTTGGCCATGGCGCGCTGGCGGGCGAGTTCCGAGGGACCAGGTCGATGCGACAGTCGGCCCCATGCTGCGAGTACGGCGCCCCTTACCGACGGGGTGGCACTGCCCGCTTGGTGGAAGTCGGTGAGTGACTTGACGGTGGTGCCGCCCGCGCGGGCGATGGCGTTCAGCGTCCATCCGAGTGCGCACAGCCCCCGGAGGCGACGGGTGAGACCGATGTCGGTGACCCCCAGGCAGCGCCGGAACGCGGGAGCGGGCAGCTGGGTGACTGCGAGGACCTGGTGCGCCGTCGTCGGATGGATTCCCCTGCCCAGTCCCGCGGCGTGGTCGTCGATGGCGCTCGTGAGCGTGGACGGGTTCACCCCGGCTGTCTTCGCGATGAAAGCGATGCTGGCCAGTTCGTACGCCTCCTGCAGCTGCCGAACGTGCTCGACGACCGGGGCCGCGTCAACGATGTCCTTGCGGCTGGCTGGCATCAGATCGTCCGCGTTCAGAGCGAGAAGTCGTTCGGCGGACTGCGCCTTGATGGTCCGGGGTCGCCCCGCCTGCACATCCTTGAGGGCAGCGGCCAGCGTGCTCACCGTCATCTGCGCGGCGCGTGCGACGACGGCCACCGAGACCTCGGGGTGGTCCGCGAGTATGCGGCTTACGTGCTTCATGGCCGCAGCCGCGTCGGTCGACTGACCGCTGTAGCCACCGGCTTCGCGGGGGAGGTCCGCCGCGCTGAGGACGAGCAGGCGGTGGGCCACCTCCTCGCTCATGTTCCGACGTTGCCCCCGGTCGGCGGCACGCAGAACGTCCTTCAGGGTCGTGGCGGGCACTTGCGCGCGCCGAGCTATGGCCACGACGGGAAGGTGAGGGCGCTGGGCGATCAGGTTCCGTACGTGCCTGGCGGCTGGTGATGAGTCCACCAGGCCGGTGTCGAGGACGTACCCGGTGCGCCTCCGGGTGCCCGAGGCGGTGGTGGCCGACGGGTGAAGGTCGCTGAGGGGGATCTGCCGCGGTTCTTGGCGGGTCTTCGCGTCCACTGCCCCGGCGTGCGAGGCGTCGACGTCGGTGATGCGGATGCGAGGACCGCCGTCCGGGCTGCATGACCAGTACACCTGTTCAGGTGCAGCGTGGTGGTCAGAGTTCATGGTGGCGGTTCTCCTGGAGGGTCAGCTGGTGCTTTCTCGGGTGGTCGGGACGTGAGCCGTCCGGGAAGTCGGTGATCAATTCCGGTTCAGGGCAGCTTAGGAGCGGGTTGTGACACCTCCTCCGCGCCGGCGAGTTTCCGCTCGGTTTGGTCGACGCGAAGGACCCGTCGCGCAGCCTGCTCGGCGTGGGGAACGACTGGAGGCAGGTCGTCAGCGGTCTGTCACCGGGGCCAGCGCGGTGGACGGGTTCGTGTGGGGTACAGGATCGGCGTACGGCGCTGTTCGCGGATGGCCCGGGCGGCACGCGCCTGGGCGTCCTGCTCGAGCTCGCTCACGTCGCGGAAGGTGTCGCCGCGGGACACCGTGACGTTCGGGCCGAGCCGGAACAGCACGGCGTTGACCGCACAGCACGCGATGAGGGTCTCGTCGGTGTCGTTCATCCACCACTGGTAGTCGGCCGGGTCCTTGCCTTGGAAGCGCAGTGTGGCGGCGGCCGCGCGGACCATGGTTCCCGTTCCGGCGCACGGCTCGATCAGTCGGGCGCCAGGCGGTATCGGTTCGGAGAGGAGGATTTCCGCGTGGGGGTTGGCCACGATCGCCGGGGTGAAGAACTGGCCCGCCTGCTGCCGGTCGGCGTAGCTGCGCATCCGCTGGACCAGCAGGCCGATCAGGTCTTCGTCCTCGCAGCGGGTGAGGTCGCTGGCGTACTCCAGCAGGCCGGCGCGCACCAGGATGCGGGTGTAGTCACTCAGTCCGCGGATGTCGTCGTCGCTCGGGTGGGCAAGCCATTCGTGGAGAGGCCGGGCGGCCTCGGTCAGGACAGGGTTGTACGCCCACAGGTTGTTCCATACCGAACGCAGGACGTCGGTGACTTCCTCGTCGGTCAGGGGGAGGAGCAGCGGGCCGTAGTCGGGGCCAGCGGGACTGCTTGGCGCTGCCAGGGCGAGGGCGGCGAGGGTGCCGACGGCTTTGGAGAGGTCGCTGGTGCCGCCCCTGTTCTCCAGCCACCAGGCCAGGGCGTCTCGGGCGATGTGGCGGGCGTGGTCGCGGCCAGTGTCGGGGGCCATGGCGCGGCGGAAGGGCGCCGGGGGTATTCCGTACAAGGTCATGAGCTGGTCTTCCGGGGAGGAGCAGGGAGTTCGGGTGAGCGAGCCGAGATCCGGTGGGGCGGGCACTCACCCGCCCCACCGGGGTGTGGCCGGGGTTACGGCAGGACGATGAGGCTGTTGGTCAGCAGGGCGACGGCAGCAGACAGTTGCTGGGGCGTGGTGAGGGCGGCCAGGTGTGCGGTGACCGGCTCGCGGCCGTGTGCGGCGGTGTTGAGGGCCGCCTGCACAATGCGGCGCACGTCCTCGGTGACGTGCATCTGGACCGCGGTGTGTGCCAGGTCCGAGGTTGTTACCCGGCCGCGCCCCATCATCTGGTTGGCTCGGGCGGCGACGTCGAGGATGGTGAGCGGGTCAGCCGTGCGGGCGGGGGCGAGGGCCGAGATGTTCACGCCGCCAAGGGGGGTGCGGAAGCAGGTCGGGCAGCGCGCGTGGAGGTCACAGGCAAGCTCGGCAGCGAGGTCACGGACCGCCAACAGCCCATACGCGTCGGCCAGAAGCGTCATGTGACCGAGCGCGGAGTGAAGGTTGCCCTGCTTGACGTCGGCGATGTAGGCGTTGGTGACGGCGCGCAGGGCGTGAGCGGGTGCGGTCGAAGGGGTCACGGGACCGGGTCTCCTTGGTCAGGTGGTAGCGATGGAGTACGCACGCGCGCCGCGTGCCCGGCCGGGCTTACGTCGGCTCTCGTTGGCGCGGGCGTCGCAGTCGAAGCAGGAGCCCGTGACGTAGCCGAGTGGTTCGAGGTGTGCGGTGGGTGCGGCACTGATTAGGGCCCCTGAGCAGGTCCTCCGCAGAGCCCTCGCGAGAAGGGAGTGACGGCTGCCCCCTCGGCAGTGGAGATGCTCGGCCTTCACCGGACAGGCGGAGACCGCCTCGCAAGCCGCTGCCTCACGCCGAATCGGCGTGAGGCAGCGGCTTCTTCTTCACCTTGGGTGTCAGCGGTTGGTCCAGTCCGTGATGACCCTGGCGGTCCAGCCGTCTTGCCATTCCTCCATGCGCAGGAGAATCCGGGAGCCGGCGTAGCGACCCGCTGGTGCGTCCTGCTCGGGCAGATAGCGCACCGTGAAGCCGTTCTCGCTCGGCGCCGGGATCACGTCCAGTTCTCCCCAGTTCCGGCCGTCGAGCTTCATCAGGAACGCCGCCGCGGCTTCGCGCGCCGCCGTCTGGCGCGTGCGGAAGATCGTCAGCGCGCTCGACTTCGTGGTGTCGGTGATCTGGTCCTCCAGGGGGAGGACCATGCCGATGTTCCTCAAGGCGAAGAAGGTGCCCCGAGGAAGGGCATCGGTCTTGACGAGGACCTGCCCGCCGACCGTGGCCGCCAGCGTCGCGCCGATCGTGGTACTGCCCGTGTGCGCATCGGTCGTGATCGCTACCTTCCTTCCCGCCAAGGCCGTGATGACGGCCGCCATGGCGGGAGTAGTCCAGTCGTCGCGGTGCGCGTCAGTGGTGATGGGGTTGAAGTCACGGGCGGTGATCACGCAGGTCATCGGATTCGTCCTCGTCTCGGCGGCTGATGTGCCACCGAGTAGGCCATCGAGCTGCGTTGTTGCCTCTACGCCCGCGAGAGCGCCTGTGATGCGGCCGGGCGCTGTGGTGTTGGCCGCGGCTGGTCGCGGACATCTCACCGACGCCGTCAGCAAGCTCTGCTCGTCTTCGCCCTGGTCTCCGGCGGTGTCGAGCCGTCACCTCTTGGACCGGCCTTCAGAGGCCGGTCCGGGGAGGGTGCTTCGGTGTGAGTTAGGCGATCCGTTCGACGTGGGCGTAGATGACGGTTTCGTCCACGTCGAAATCGAATCCCCGTTCCCCGGAGTGATGGACGAACTGGTAGGTACCCGGGGTGACGTTCACGATGGTGTCGCCCCCATCGAGGGTTTCAGGATCCCCACCCTTCGAGATCCAGTCCTCGTAGTCAGCGATCGAGTAGGCCCAGACGTCCGTACAAATGTCGGCCAGGCGTGTGTCCTCAGGGATCGACGGAGCCTCGTCGTTGAAGTCGATCGAAGGGGTGGCGATGATGTAGCGGTCCGGGTCCGTGCGATACAGACCCAAACGGCGATCACTCGCGGGCCCGAAGGCACAGCCGATGGCAGCCATCGCTTCAATGGCCCGGGCCCGTCCGAGTACCGAGTCGTAGTGGAGAAGGGAATCGTCCGTCCAGTTGTAGACGGGGCGCAGGTTGTCGGAGACGAGGAGCTTCCCCGAGGGCACACTGAGGGTGATCGTCGTGGTGATGCCGTCCGGGTGGGGGCAGGGGGCCTGCACGTGAGCGGCGTCCTCTATGACCTGGTACTTCGGATGCTGGCCGCAGATCTGGCAGCCGCCGAACGGGAATCCTGCGGGGAACGTTTCGCCGTCGACCACGTGCACCCGGGCTTCGTTGTTCACGAACAGGTGCCCGTTGGTCGTCTTTACCGGCAGGTTCACGTTCTCGATCTTCATGGGTACGGCTCCGTGCTGTGGGGTGGCCTGCCCAGCTCTGGATGGGCTGGGCCGAGCGGGGCTCGGCTGGCCGGTTCGGCACCGATTAAGCGTTCCCTCCGCCGTCGGGGCCTCGTCGGGGCGAGAAGCGAACACAGCAGGTACGGCCGCGCCGACTGCGCTCGCTGCCCTGTGCTTTCCCCACGGCGGACAGCTACGGAACTACGGCTGTAACCCCTCGTCCCCTCCCATCCGAGGGGACGAGGGTGATCCAGTTCAAGCCGCCGGAGCGATCACGGTTCCGGTGGTCTCGTCGGGCTGGCTGAGACTGATGACCTGTTGGGCAGCTTCGGTGATCTCCTCGCCGTGCGAGACGACCAGCGCGGGCCAACCGAGTTCGGAAAGGCACGTCAGGACGGCTCGGCGGGTGTCGGCGTCGTGGGCCGCGGTGATCTCGTCCGCGATGATCATGCCGGTGGCCGTGCCTCCGGTGATCTGCTCGGTGATGCCAAGCCGAAAGGCGAGCGCGGCCGTTGCCTTCTCTCCGCCTGAGAGGACTCGGGTGGGCCGCACCGTGCCCTCGGCGGTGTAGACGCGGGGAATGAAACTCTCGTCGATCTCGAAGCGGACATGCCGGTCGGTGATCTCAGTGAGCACGTCGGTGGCGGCCTGGGATACCGCGGCGGTGTAGTCGGCCAGCAGCGAGCGCCGCAGTGCGGCCAGCAGCGCGGCGGCCGTGTGGAGGATCTGAGCCTGATGGAGTCGCTCGGCCTTGACCCGCATCCGCGCCTCGGCCTCCTGGTGCTGCTGGCCCAGCACGCTGGCCCGCTCGGCGGTCACCTGGAAGCGGGTGTTGGCCTCGGAAGCGGCCGTGACCGCCGCCGTGTGTTCCGTACGCGCCGCCGCAAGGTCGACGGTGGCCTCGGCGAGTTCGGCGGCGCTGGCGGTAGTGGCCGTTGTGGTGAGTCCCGCAAGGTCCGTACGCGCGTCGTCGAGCTCGGCTTCGGCGTCGGCCAGCTGGGCCCTCAGGCCGCGGACATGCCGGGCTCGGGTGACATCCTCGCCGAGCTGGTCGAGGACGGCGCGGCACCGCGTCAACAGCACGTCGGGGTCGGACGGGGCGCCCGCACCAGGCAGTAGTCCGGCGGCCTCCGCGAGGGTTGCATCGGCGTCCCGTCGGGCTGCCTTGGCCTGCTCACCTGCGGTGACGGCTTCGGCCCGCACGGCTTCCAGACGGGCGTCGATCTGGGTCAGCTGCTGGTGGCGGGACAGCAGCGCCTCGTGGAGCTGCGCGGCGGCCTCCGCTTTGGCCTTGGCGGTCTTGCCGTCGGTGATGCAACGCTCCCGCTGCTGCCGCAGGTGGGTGACCAGCCCCTGCACGTCCCGCAGCGGCTGAACACACGTCGGGCAGCACGCGGTGTCGGAGGTGGTCAGTGCCTCCAGAGCACGGTTCAGGCGGGTGTACTCGCCCTGGAGCGCGCCGCGCCGCTGCTCGTGCTCGTTCTGCCGCTGCTTCGCTTCGCTGATGTGGCGGGCCAGGTCCGGGTCGGCGAGCGCGTCGGCCTCGGCTTGAACCTGCCGGACCCGGCCTTCGGCCACAGCAGCCCGCTGCTCGGCGGACCGGACCTGGCCGAGCGTCTGCTCAGCGGTGCCGGTGGCACTGCGCAAGGCGTCGAGTTGCTGTACGAGCACGTCGAGGGACGCGGGGCCTGCGCCGGCCTTGGCGATGTTCGCGGTGAGGGTGTCCACGCGCTGCTGACATTGCCGGACGCGCTCTTCGAATCGGGCATGGTCGATGCGCGTCTGCTCGGCGGCGCGGTGTCGCTGCTGGACGGACGTGGCCGTCTGCTCGGCGTCGCGCAGCCGTTCAGCAGTCGCCTGGGCGTGGTTGCCTGCTCGTTCATGCTCGTCGTGTGCCTGGGCGGCCTCCTCCTGGGCAGCGTCGAGTGCCTGGCGGGCAGCGTCCGTCTCCTCGCGGGACCCCGGCATGGCGGCTGCCTGCTCCTCGGCTTGGCGTGCCTCCGTGTTGTGCCGCTCCACTTCCTTGGTCAGCACCGCGAGGCTGGTCTGCTCCTCGAACAGCTGCTGGACTTGGGCAGGGGTGCCCTCGGCGAGGTCGGTCAACTGCCCCTGGGCGATGAAGAACGCTCCGCAGTACGCGCGGCCCGTCAGGCCGGTCAACTCGGTGACTTTCTGGGTGAGTTTGGACGGGCTGATCTGTCGCTCGTCCTGGCCGGAGCCGCTGGCGCCGAGCACCCACCAGTGCGCGTACGCCTCCTCACGTACTCCGCCGCGTGCGTTGCGCTGCCGCAGTCCGCGCAGCGCGGTGTAGGTCTGGCCGTTGAAGCGGAACTCGACTTCGGCCTCACACGGGTCGGCGTCTGCGCCGGTGCGCCGCATGTCGGCCTGCTTCAGCCCGCCGGGGACTTCGCCGTACAGCGCCCACACCATCGCGGACAGGAACGTGGACTTCCCGGATCCGACCGGGCCGTGGAGGGCGGTGATCCCGGTCTCCGGGATGGTGATCTCCCCGTCGCGGATGGAGCGGATGTTACGTACGCGGATGCGCACCGGGGTGATCATGCTGCTTCTCCGTCCTTCAGCTCGGCGTGGACACGCAGCACGGTGTGACCGGCGTGGCCAGGCAGCGGGTGTATCTGGGGGGCGGCGGCGTACGACGTGCCCAGGACGCTGACCAGCCGGAGGCTTGGTGTGTCGCAGTTGTGGTGCCCGGTGTGCTCCGGCCCCCCGTTCGGGGCTCCGAGCGCGAAGTCGAGAACGTGACTCCAAGCGGCGGCGTTGGCCGCGTCGGTGGCCGTCGTGAGGTCCGGGCCGTCGGCGTAGACGATCAGAGCGGGCGCGTGACATCCGCAGTCCCAGCTGTACGTGCACGCCAGAAGGACCGGGGTCGGCCCGTCCGAGAGCGGGTGCCCGAGGAGCGTGGTCTCCCGGGTGCAGGGGTGCCACTTGCCGGGCTCGTACTCGTCTTCGTCGATCGCCTGCATGTGCCGCTCGGCGCCGGGCTCGGCGGTGCTCATCCAGCCGACCGCGCGCAGGTGCCCCCGGTCGGGGTGCCGGGTGACGAGTTCGACGTCGAAAGTCCGCGTGAGCTCCGGCGCGCGGAACCCGTCTCCATCGGTGTACATCCGGTTGGGCTGGAAGAAGTCGGTGGTGAGCGTCAGGTGGTGGGGCATGCCGGGTCCTTCCGGGCAGGTGTCGCAGTGGTGACGCAAGATCACCAACCAGGCCGGCAGGACGCGAGATCTCGCGAATTCCGCCCCTGAGCCGAATCCGGGCGGACGATGCGGTCACGATCGTCCGCGAGTCGTGACCGCATCGCCGCAGTCTTCCGCCCGTCGACGCAGGTGCATGCCGGACAGCTTCAGCGGGCCGTGGTCCCTCCGTTCGAACCGACGAGATCCGCCGTCACGACCACACGCTTGGAGTGGCCGTTGGCCGGCCAGCAGGTCACGAGGGTGAGTACCGCCTTGCTCGGCGTTGCCTGGGGGTCTCCCGGCACCTGCGCGATCACGTTGACGTCACTGGGGTCGACGGTCGCCACACGCGACACCTTGTAGGTGTAGGTGATGCGATTCGACGTGGTGACAGTGATGGACGCCCCGGTCCGGACCTCGTTGATGTTCTTGAAGGCCGGGCTGGCCACCCCGGACCGGTGCCCCGCGATGGCATAGTTCCCCACCTGGCCTGGCTTCTCCGTACCCGGGAAGTGGCCGACGCCGGCCCTCAACTGCCGGTCGCCCACACCCTCATAGACGGGCTGCACCCAGCTCGCGCCGAGCGCCGGAATACGCAGAACCTCGTCAACGGTGCCGCCGCCCCCGTTGACGGTGTCCCCGCCCACCGAATGGGAGCCGTTGCCCTTCGGGTTGGCGGAGGACCAGGAGTTGAGTGCGGTCGAAGCGTCGGACTGCGCGTCGTCGGTCTTATCCGGCACCTTAGGGTCCCCGCCGACGGGCGCGTTGGGGTCCGTGGCGGCTGACGAGGTGAGCGGGTCGGGGGAAGCCGGCGCTGTCGTCGCGGCTGCGGACGTGGGCTTGTGGGCCTGGGCGGCGGGCTCGTCACTACTGTGCGTCATGAGGACGGCAGTGACCGCGATGCCTGCGGCCGCGGCGGTAGTGGCGCCGATGATCGCCGCGCGGCGGCCGCGGCGGCTCGAGCGTC
The DNA here is from genome assembly GCA_001418405.1 of Streptomyces diastatochromogenes. GTDB lineage: Bacteria > Actinomycetota > Actinomycetes > Streptomycetales > Streptomycetaceae > Streptomyces > Streptomyces albulus_C. Next base: position 62,196 of record LIQL01000042.1, read on the forward strand.
CCGTGGGGGAGCCGGGGGGCAGGTGGTTGCCGGGGTCGTGTGTCATGTCGGGCATGGTCATCCAGGGGTTGAAACGGGCAGGGCCGGGCGGCGGGCCGGGGGAATGGCCCCGGCCCGCCGCCGTCACATCAGGTCAGGCGCCGGTCTTCGGCAGCTCGGGGATCGTGACCGGGCGGGGCTTCGGCTTCTCCGGCTGCGGAACCTTGACGTCGATGACGCTGACGTCGCTGGCCTTGCCGTCCACGACGTTCACGTTCTGGTCCACCGCGAGCTGGTAGCCCTCGGCAGCCTTGACCTCGTGCACGACGTAGTTGCCGGGCGGCAGGTTGTCGACCTGCCACAGCCCCTGGGCGTTGGTGGTGCCCTTCGCCACCGTCCTCTTGTCCTTGTCCTTGATCTCGAACTCGACTCCGGCCAAGGGCTTCTTGGTGTCGGAGGCGGTCTTGAGGACCTTGATGCCGCCCTTGAGGGCGTCGACCTTGACCTTGACCTGCGCCTCGGCGGTCGAGGAGCCGCCAGCGACGAGCATCCGCTGGGCCTTGGTGTTGGCGGGGAGCTGCGCGTGCAGGGTGGCGGCGGGCAGGTTCTTGGCGACGGCCTTGATATCGATCGTGCCGTCCTTAGCGGGCGTGATGTTGGCGGTGGCGATGCCCTGGTCGTTGGTGGTGACCGTTCCGGCACCCGCTGCGGCGCCCGTCCCGTTGAGGGAGATCTGCACGCCGGGCATCTTCTGTCCCGAGGCGGAGGTCACGTCTAGGGTGAAGGCTCCCTTCTCGCCGGGCTTGAGCGACTTCGGGGCATGGACATTGAGCTTGTAGGGTCCGGCGAGCTTGTTGGACTCGGCTATGAGGCCCTCGGCCTTGGCCTTCACCTCCTTGGGTACGTTCGCGTACGACACGCGCTCCAGCGCGCGCTTGCCGTTGGGCAGGGCATACGTGGTGCCCTGCTCCAAGACGGAGTAGAGGGCGGCGTCGACCGCTGCGGCCTGCACGTCGTTTTGGGTGTCGCCGTACTTGGACAGCACGTAGGCGGCGCGGGCGATGTTCTCCCTGGACACCTGCTGGCCGGTGGCCTTGGACGTCCAGGACGTGAATTCGGTGATCGATCCGTAACGACCGCCGGCCTCCGGGCCGGCCAAGGTCGGGTCCGCGCAGTAGGCGTGTCCCTTCACACCGTGAAACAGCGAGCCCGGCTCGCCGTACCCCCCGAGGTGGGATGCGTTCGGGGTGCCCTTGTCATCCGGGATCGAGAAACCCGGGCCCCACTTGTCGGCCGCCACCGCGTTGGGCGCGCCTACCGCTCCCGCCCCGACCAGGATGGCCGTGGCGAGGACTGCGGAGCGGCCGAGCGCCTTGCGGCGGGACGCGGACTGGGTGTGGTTCACCGTCATGAACTTGCTCTCCAGATTGGTGTGGGCCTGCGGTTCAGCCCCACTTGCCGAGCAGCATCCCTGGCAAAGCGGACACCTCCGTTTTGGAGCGCCAGGCGGTGAACAGGCCGGTCCTACGCGATCTCGCTGGAGGCGGACGTGGGGGTGATCTGCCGGGCCCAGGCGAGGGCAGTGGCGTGTACGGGGTCGGCGATGACGTCCGGTACACCGATGCGCTCGGCCAGGTCGGCGGCACGGGCTTGGAGTTCGGCCTCGTAGTCCGTGACCCTGCCGGTTATCAGGCGCTGTGTCTGTGCGACACCGTCTGTCGTGTCCTTCTTGGGGTGGGGGTAGTCGATCTGCCAGGACGCGGCGGCGGCCGCAAGGCGGCTCCAGCGCGGCTGGAGCGCGCGCAGGGCCGCGCGCTGTGCGGCGGTAGTACCGGTGATGCGCTGCCGGACGATGGCCCCGGCGTCGCCGGTGAGGCGCGCAGTCCGCTCGTCTTCCAGGTCCAGGTCGGCGATGCGGCCGGTGATGAGCTGGTCCATCTCGTCGGTGGTCAGTTCGGCGCCGTTGATCAGGGGCAGGTCGTGCTGGGGCCGCTGCCAGATGGTGCGGGCTTCTACGTGGACACGGCCGGTGTCCTCGACGGTGACATGGAGCCAGCCGCGGTCGCCGATGTCGTCGGAGAATCCGCGGGTCAGGGAACTGCCGGTGTACCAGACCTGGCCGGGGCCGTCGTGGTCGTGGCCGGGTACCGCGCCGAGGGAGTGGTAGTGGGACAGCAGCAGCGCGTCCCAGCCCCGACGCGCCCACTCCAGGGGGATCGGGCGTTCTTGGCCCTCGGGGTTGATGCAGTGGAAAAGACGGCCGTCGGCCTCGAATGTGCCGTGGCAGATGAACAGGTTCACCGCGCCCGGGATCGGAACCGGGTCGATGTGAATGCCGGCGTCGGCCAGCGAGCGGTCGAGGCCGTAGTGGGAGACCGCGTGGATGGCGAGTCCGTCGACCGGGTGATGGATCTCGTACAGGCCCGGGTAGGGGCCGGTGCCGTCGCCGGGTCCGCGCCGGGGGTCGGGATAGACCGCGTGGATGCCGAGGTCGGGACGGTGCATCGTGCCCATGGCAGAGATGTCGGTACCGGCTCCGGCGCAGTGGTTGCCCGAGTTCCCCAGCCCCCAGACCCCGGCGCGGGCGCGCAGGTCGTCGACGCGGTGGGCGTGCTCAACATCGCGGGGCAGAGGCCGGGCCCGGTGGGTGAGGTCGCCGCCGTCGATGATGCCCTGGACACCGGCGTCGAGCATCGCGCGCATCGTCAGTTCATGGGCAATGTGCCCGTCCACGACGCGTACGTTCCAGCGCGTCTGATGGTGCGTCCGCATTCGGGGGTTGTGGTAGCCCAGGTGCTGGCATCCGCGCACCCCCAGCACGTACTTGGTTCCCACGCACGACTCCTTTCACGTGGACCACGGCGCGCGAGCCCGTGAGAGGTTCGGAACCGTGGTCGTTTCGGTGTTGGTCGTGCTCGACAGTGCGCGGGGGACCGGACACAGGCACGCTGGCGCGAATTTCCGGTCTGATCCATAAAGGCTCGGCGAAGTCGTACGTGACCCGTCCTGGCGTTGCCCGATGCGTTGGGCCATGAGCTCCAGGACATCAGGACGCTGAGCAGGGGCTCCCAACGGGCGTTCCGGTCAGGCCGGTTCCTCCTTCCCCGCTCCCGTTCCGGCGGCGTGTACCCGCTGGTTCTGCTCTCGGGCAAGGTCCGACATGCGGAGCATCTGGTGGGCCAGCTGTTCAGCGGCATCGACTTGGACCTGCACCTCGACCGTCCGGGCGAGGGCCAGCTTGCCGCCTCCCTGCGTGATCTCGATGGTGAAGCACACATGCCGTTCCTGGCGCGCGATCTCGGCGCACCGCTGCAGCATCCCTTCTTCCGGCAGGGCCCGCAGTTCGCCGAGGTTCACCGGCCGCCCTAGGGAGAACGTGCGGGGGAAGCCCGGAGCGGGACCCGTCGGGCGTGCCAGCCACCGCTTGCGTGTCCGTCGCGCCGTAGCCGTGCGGCTGCCGGCGGCCTCGCCCGACGGGATGGCGACTGTGCCGTTCGGGCCCTCGTCGCTCAGCGGATGAACGGGCTGGGCGGGCTGCCCTCCGCGATGGTGGCGGACCAGGCGGAGCATGGTCTGAGCCTGCCGCTCAGCGTGATCGATCGGTACCTGGACCAACGCTTCCCGTCCGATGACACGTTGGCCTCCGCCGGCGTTGATCCTGATGGTGAAGCAGATGTGGGTGAGCTGACGGCCCGCTGTCGCAGCCTGTCGGGGTGCGAGGCCCTCCCCGCCGCCGATTCCGGAATCGGCGGCGGGGAGGGCGCGGGGGTAGCTGAAGCTGGTGACCTGGGCCAACCAGACGAGCCGGGTGTTCACTCGTGCTCGGCCGACGCGGTCGCTGGGCAGCGCGACCTCAGCGGCATGCCTGAAGGCTTGGTCTTCTCGAAGCCCTCCAGCATGCCGTTGAGCGTGGCCGCTTCGACGTGCTTCCACTGGATCTGGCCGGGAGCGCCCCAGAATTGCTCGGCGTAGTGCTCATCTCCTGGCGAGCCCGTCCCGTTTGGCCAGTGCTCGAGGATCGCGGCCACCTCATACGGCTGCCAGATCCATTCGAGGAACTCGCGGATCGCTGCGGCGGCCGTCTCGATGCTCATCGTCGCGTCGGTGGTCTCGCTGACGACGGCGACCACCTGGTGCTCGCCGGTGCGCCATATCCGGCAAGGCCGCCACACCAGTCTGTGGTCGTTGCCCAGGTAGCAGACGGGTGTGGTGTCGATCAGCGGCGCGAGCACGACGGTCTCCTCGGTAGATGGTTACTGGTAGGTGCCGGGCTCGAACCCTTCCTCGCCGCCCATGCTTTGCGGCGACACCGGCGAATCCGCAGACCGCGGGTCCGCCGCGGCCCCCGGGAGTGCGGCGGAGATCTGCTGACCCTCGCCGATCAGCTGCAGGGCCTGCTCCTGCAGGGCCCGGAGGTCCGCGACTTCGCCGGCGGGGCAGACCTGGAGGACAGCCAGGCTCGCCTGCAGACCCGCGGTCGCCTCCGCGAGCTGTTCGGGACTGGCCCCGACGCTCTTGTTGGAGGCAAGCTCCGTGACGGTCTTCAGCTGCTGTTTGATCTTTGCGGTGGCGGCCCGCATCGCGGCCTCAATGGCCTTCGGCTGGCCGGCTTCCAGGAGCACCTCACGCTCGGCCATGTCGAACTCGACCAGCTGTACGGGCTTCGGCATCGGGATCTCTCCTCATCAGGGACGGTCCGCCGAGGTCTCCCTCGGCGTGCACACCCTGCCGCCGAAAGCGGACACCTCCCTCGAAGGGCTCCGTTCGGCCCGCGGTCTACTCACGGACCGCGAGCCATGCCGTCAGGGCCGCCGCGCCGAGGCCGATGGCGCGGTGAAGCGCCGCGTCGAGCTCCATGAGGGCACTGCCGGGCCCGGACAGCTCCCAGCGCGGACCATCGTCGGTGAGACGAACCGCGTGGCAGCGATCGATATATCCCCGCTTGCCAGCCAGCTTGGCCAGGTACATCAAGGAACGCCTGCGGTCGATCACCAGGTGCGTCGAGGCATTGACCGCCGCGCCGGCCAGTAAGGCGCCCGCAGGGATCCGGTAACCCAGCACACGAGTGAGGGCAACGGTTCCCGAGAGCTGGACCGCTGAGTACGAGGCGACGTGGCGAAGGGCGCAGAGGCGGCCGAGCTGGCTCGCCGTCCAGGTCGGCTCCCCGGCACGTTCGACCGGTGCCTCCGCGACGGGGGTGCCGTCCTCGTACACCAGATACGTGCCGTGCAGCTCCTTGCACTTCGCGTCCCTGGATCCTTGGGCCCAGTGGTCGCCGAGCGGATGGAGCTGGTCGAACGCGGCAGCCAGCGCCGCGAAGAGGGTCAGCTTCCGCAGGGCACGGTCGGTGAGCATGAAGAGGTTCCTCCAGGTCGATGAGGGTTGTTCGGTGGCGCGTGATCAGGCTGCCGGGCGACGGACAGGTTGTCGGTGCCGACGGTGCGCAAAACACGTGAGCTGCCTCTCACCCATCACAGGTGAGAGGCAGCGGTCTGGAAGTCAGGGTTCGTGGTGGTCAGCCGACGGTCAGGATGTAGACGTGGGTGTGGACCGCCTGGCCGACCGCGTAGCGGGCGTAGAGGCGTCCTGCGATGCGGTGGTAGTTGAACGAGGCGCGCGGGTGGCGCCGCACGGTGCCCAGGAGCGATGCCCGGACTGCCGCAAGGGCCAGGGGCGTTGGGTTGTTCGATCGCAGGACGCCGGACTCGTTGCCGAGGAAGGACTGCACGCGGTTGAGGGCAGAGGTGTACAGAACCCCGCCGGTGGCGGGCCGCAGCACCATCTGATGCAGTGCCTCTGAGGAGCCGCATTCGGTGCCCGGCAGCGGCTGGAACACGTTCGGCAGGGCGGGGGCGAACGTGGCGCCGGTGGGTTCGTCGGTCAGCGCGGACCTCATGGCTTTGTCGGAGCGCGCGTCCGGCGCACCAGGGGTGCTCCACTCTCCCGTCTGCCGAATGCCCCTGATCCACTTCGTTCCGCCGGGGAGGCTGACCGTGTCGCCGTCGATGAAGCGCATGGCGACGGCGGCGGGGCGGGAGGTGGCAGTGGTCATGTTCGGCTCCGGTCGTGATCACGTGGGACTTGTCTGGCAGGCGGCACACTGCCGTCCGCCCGGCCGTTCACTCGAGCACCCGCGAATCCCGGTTCGGGGCCGTAGCAGCACTTCGGCGGAAGGCACTGGTGCCGCCCGTACACCCGCGGCCCGACCGGGCGTAGAAGGCGGGTCAGATCCTCGGCGCGTGTGCGGTCAGACTCTCGGGGAGGTTCCCGGCCTGGGTGTAGATGCCTTCCAGGCCCGGGGGAGCGATCAGCCCCCATGTGAAGGTGGCCATGTCGGCGTGGAAGCGGCCGTGCTTGGGGTGTGGGCGCAGAATGCCGACACCGTAGACGTCGACCGTCCCGTCGAGGAGCTCCTCCCTGTGCTCGTCGGACGCCCACATGTCGAACTCCTCGTCCACAACGACGGCCAGCACCGGGCTGAGGTCGTCCTCCTGACGGCCGAGGAAGCTGCGCCAGTGGGCGAGGTCGGCGATGGCGTCGGCGCGGGTGGTGTGCGTGTTGAGGTAAAGAAGACGGTCGCGGTGGGTGGGGAGTTCGTCGGGCTCGTGCAGCCATGCCTCGAACACGCTGGGCATGTCGGTGCCGCGGCCGATGTGGCGACGGTGCAGGAAGCCGAAGGGGACTCCGTCAACGGGCACGGGGTGGCGCTTCGTGCAGTTCTCGCAGGTGACCCCGACGTGTCGAAGGAAGCGCTGCATACGGGGCCAGCGTGCAAAGCGGCTGCCGCAGGTGCAGCAGGTGTACACCTCCCACTTGGATGGGCTGTCGACCGTGATCGTGTGGCAGCGCGGGCACCGGTGGGCCTTGTCGGAGTTCCAGTGGATGATCATCGGCCTGTCCATTCGGGTCGTCAGCTCGTCGGCGGGTTGTGGCTGTAGATCACCAGGTGGCAGCTCGGGCTCGCTGCCTGTGGCGAAAGGCCGCCCCTGGAAGCACAGTGCTTCCAGGGGCGGCCTTGGGTGGCGGCGGACATGTCGCGGCTTGGGCCCTGTCAGTGAGTCTGTGGAGTGTGGATCCTCCGGTCCGTGTGGCGCGCGCCGGCATCGGAGGACAGCCCTGCTCGGTTCGCCACGGCGCTCCACGGCCGACTGTGCCCCCTGGTCACGAGCAAGTGCTGAGAGCCTTCTGCAGGGCGCTCTTCTCCGCGGTGTCGATGCGGAGCTTCCAGGTGTGCTTGATGGAGATCCACTTGATCGCGTACCCACATGCGTACGCGCGGTTGGCGGGGTGCCAGTGCGCCGGATCCTTGTCTCCCTTCGCACGGTTGGCGGCCCGGTCCACGCTGAGGACCACGTCAGGGCTGTTGGCGTACTTCTCCCTCTGCTCATCGCTCCAGGTGTCCGCGCCGGAACGCCAGGCTTCACCGAGTGGGACGACGTGGTCGATGTCCAGCTGCCGGGGCTTGGCAAAAGTGGTGCCGGTGTAGGGATCCGCCCAGCGGCCTCCGGTGATCTTGCAGTGGGCTCCGGTGCTGACCTGCTGGCCATCCCTGATGAGGGCGGCCTCCCTGGTGTCACATCCGGCGGGTGCGTTCCAGCCGAAGGCGGCCGCGGCGGACCAATGCCGGAAGCGGTCGCGGTCGTAGGGGCGGGAGGCGTGTTCCGTCGTGACGGTGAGCTCCGCGAGGTACGCGCGGGCGGTGGCCGCGGTCGTGGGGACGGCGGTCTTGCCGAACCCGGGAACGGGTTCGGCCGGCTTGTTGTCGCCGGAGGTGGCCGCCTGCGCGGGCGAGGGTCCTCCTCCGCGCAGGCGGTCGAGCAGGTCCCTCGGGTTGAGGGTTCCGGTGGTGATGGTGAGCACGAGGACCAGGACGCCGGTGATCCCGATGCCCGTCAGGGTGCGGCTGGTGCGTGATGCCATGGGGTAGGTAGTCCGTCTGCTTCTGAGTCGTGAGTGGCGGTCAGTGGGCGCTGCTGCTGGTGCCGTTGGGGCCGACTGCCGTGGTGCCGCCGGGGATGGGCACGCGGTAGTAGCCAACGATGGCCGTGCCCTGTTTGGTGTAATCGGCGAATCGGACCGGTGCCGACGGGTTCGGCGCGTGGATCATCGTGTGCGTGGTGGGGTCCCACACGATGCCGACATGGTGCGGGTTGCTCACCGAGCCGAAGAAGACCAGATCTCCAGGCTTCTCCTGGCCGGACGGGACCTTGTACGGGGTGAGTTTGGGCAGCTGGGCGAAGGTGTCGCCGCCGATGTCGACCTTGCCTCCGGTGGCCTGGTAGTACGCCCACTGCGTGTACGAGGAGCAGTCGAAGTCGGCGGGGTGATCACCCTGGAGGCGGCGGGCACCGAAGACATACGGCCGGCCGAGGCCGGTCTGTGCCCAGGCGAGCGCGGCGCGGACAACCTCGGAGTCGGAGGCGGGCATCGGGCCGGTGCCGCCGGCTCCGTCGGGCATGACGATGGCACCGTTGGAGTCGGCGGCGCACTGCTCGGCGGTGGCCTGGGCGTCGGCGTACTGGTCGTTGCCGTACGTGGGCGTGCCGGTGATCTTGCCGCTCATCCAGTTCTTCGGGTTGACCGGGCCGGGGCCGTTGTTCTGGCCGGGCCTGTGCGGGTCGCGGACGCCGGGGAGCCGGACCTCCCAGTGCAGGTGGGGGCCAGTGACGTTGCCGGTCTGACCCACGTTGCCGATGTACTCGCCGCGCTTGACCTCCATGCCGACCCGGGTACCGAACGTCGACTGGTGGGCGTACCAGGTTTGGACCCCGCCCGCGTGCTCGATCTTGGTGAGGTTGCCGTAAGCGCCGCCGTCGCCGACGAAGATCACCTTGCCGTCTGCCGGGGCGTAGAACCGGGAGCCGGAGGGCGCGGCGAGGTCGATCCCGGTGTGGCCGGCGGACCAGCGGCCGCCGCTCTCACCGAAGCCCGCCGTGAAGGTGAAGGTGCCGTCCTTCATCGGCCACTGCCAGCCGCTGGAGTTGACCCCGGCAGGCTGGTCGGCTGCCGGGGTGGCCGTCGCCGGCGCCGTCGGAGTGGAGGTGCCCTCACTCGTGCCAGTGCCCTCGGATCCGCTGCCCAGTGGAGGCGTGGACCAGGACCTCATCGGCGCGGCCTTGATCTGCGCGGCGTTCGTGACCTGCGCGTTGCTGTCGTTGACCGGTTCAGGGATGTCGCCGGCGGTTTTGCCGAGGACAGGGAACGTCGGGTTCTTCTTCACTGTGTCGGCGAGGTGCTTCTGCCATCGCTCGATCGTGGCGGTGTCGCTGGAGAACACGCCGCGGTAGCGCGCTGATTGGGTCTGCGCGACTCTCATGTAGGTCGTGTTGGACACCGTGGAGCCGGAGTATCGGCGCAGCGCGGTCCACGGGTCGGATTCGGCCTTCAGGGCGTGAAGGTAGTTGGCTGCGGCGAACGCGGCGTCCTCGACGTTGTACAGGTCCTTCTTGTTGTCGCCGTTGCCGTCGGCGCCATAGTCAGTCCAGGCCGGGGCGCCGAACTGCAGGATGCCCTTGTACCCCATTCCGTTGTCGCCGCCCGGTGCGGCGGAGGGGTCCTGGCCGTAGCGGGTCTCCTGGTACATCTGGGAGACGATCAGCGTCCAGTCGAGGCCGGGGTAGCGGGCGGCGCCGCGGATCGCGGCGAGCATCATGCGCGGGGGTATCTCGGCCCGGGCGGTGTCGGAGGGCAGGTACATGCCTTTGCCGGGCAGGATCGGGTTGTAGGCGCCCCCTCCGGGGACGCCGCTCGCGCCCTGTTGCGCAGCAGCGTCCTCGACGCAGGCGCCCGAGGCCGCCGACTTCGAGCCCAGGACTCCGACGATGGCGCTGAACGCGGTGATCAAGGCCAGGCCGGCGGCGCCGAGGACGGCGAGCAGAGCGATGAGCCACTTCTTCTTGCCCGGCTTGTTGCCGTTGCCGCGTCGGGCCCGGGCAGCTGCTCGGCGTGCGGCTGCCGCGGCGACCTTGCGGGCGGCCAGGGCTGCTACCGGCGCGGCCATCAGTTGTCCTCTGCGAGGCCGGCGTTGCCGACCCGGGACAGCTGCAGGCTGGAGATCTTCCAGGCGCCGTTGGTGTACGTGGCCGTGATGGCGAACTCGGTGGCCTGGTTGGAGACCTTGTCCTGGTGGAGCGTGACGGTGGTGGTGGCCAGTGTGGTCACGGTCCGCCCGGCCCCTTCGACGGGGGCGTTGCTGATGACCGTGTCGCGCTTGAGGTCGGCTGTCGCCGTGGAGGAGCACTTCGTCTTCTCGCACTCGGCCCAGGCACGTCCGGTGGGCAGGCTGGTCTGCTCGGCCATGCTCTTGGAGCCGTCGGTCAGCGCGCGGGCCTTGGCCGTCCACGCTGCTGCGTCGGTGGTGTAGGTGTAGGTGCCGACCGTGACGAGGTAGTCGCGCATCACCTTGTGCGCGGCGGCGAGTTCGTCCGGCTCGATCACCTGCGGGACGGAGTCGGTGGGTCCTGTCGTGGCGGTGCTGTCATTGGGAGCCGTGCTCGACGGCGGCGGGGCGGTCTTGTCTTTGGGCTCGGAGCTGCTGCGGTTCAGGGTGATGGCCAGGCCAACGGCGGCGGCGAGGGCGACCACGATGACGGCGATGAAGATCGCGCGGCGGCGTTCCACGGGTGACTCCCACGGAGGTTGAGGGTGTTGACGCCGGCGAAGTTATGGATCAAACCGGACACCCCCGCGGGGAGCGGATTCCGGCGGCGGACGGTTGGGGCCGTCCGCCGCCGGAGCCGTGGTGTGCAGCAGGACAGGTGGTTCTCACACGGCGGTGGCGCAAGGGGAGCGGGTCGCCCACCACACGTCGTGCTGTTCTTGGCGGCACACGGCGCACAAGCCGTCGTGGTCGGTGGTCAGGCCACAGACGCAGGTGCTGATGGGGCGGATGTCGGCGGGGAGTTCCTCACCGCGCAGGCTGGCCAGGCACGCGGGGCACAGCCCGGCCGGCATTTCGTCACCCTGGGCCAGGCGCAGGGACTCCTCGGGGACGACGGCGAGCCGGTCGCAGGCTGTGGGCATGAGTGCGCCCGCGCGTGGCGCCCCGAGGGCGGCAGGGGCGAGAAGGATGTGCCGGTAGCGGGAGTCAGCGTCGGCCAGGGGGCTGCGCGGGTTGGGGGCGATGGTGTTCACGAGGTGCTCTCTTCGGTGGGGGTGGGAGTGGGGTCAGGCGCTGGCAGTGGCGGAACGCGGGTCTTCGGGAGCCTCGGGTTCGTCGCTGTCGGGCGGTGCTGCGGGCACGGCGACCAGGCGGCGGTGCTGCTTGCGCAGGTCGTTGATGTAGATGCGGACGGTGGACTCCTTCAGCCCGAGGTCGGGGGCCAGCCGGTGGGCTAGGGAGCGCGCGGATTCCGTCGCGCGGTCGGTGTCGGGGAGGGCGTCGTAGGCGAGTTGAACGGCGACGCGACCGTCGGCCGGCGGTGGGACAGCAGCTGACGTCGTCCGGTGGTCACCCTCGCTGGGAGACTGCGTCGGGACGGCCGGCGGCGCGGGGTTGGCGTTGTCGTCTGCTGGACGAGGTACCTGTTCTTCAGCGGTTGCCCCGGGGGCGGGATGAACCTGCTGGTCAGGCGGGGCGGGGCCGACAAGCGCGGGCGGGACAGGGTGCGCCGCTGCAGGTTCCTCCTGTAGCGGCACTCTGCTGGCTCCGCCTGTGCTCAGTGGCACGCCGAAGCGTGCGAGCTTCAGCGGGAGCAGGGCCTCCACCGGTGCTTCGCGTCGCCATGCGCGTCCGTACGTTGACTGGAGGCGAGCCTGGTAGACGAGGCGCTCCTGCTCGAGCTGGATGACCTCGTCGTAGTCACGCAGCTCGTACAGCTTCATCCGGCGCCATAGCCGGAACGTGCGCCAGGGCGCGAGGAACCAGCGGGAGGCCCGGACGCTGTCCATGTGCTTGCCCGCGGTGATCGCCGCGTACCGGCCGATTGCATGGCGAGCGGCTTCAACGGTGACCACGAACAGCACGGGGATGACGGCGTGCATGGCGGTGCCCAGCGGATCGGGCCAGGCGGCCGCGGCGTTGAAGGCCACCGTGGCGCCGGTCAGCAGCCAGGCGGCCTGGCGCAGCAGCGGGAAGGGTATGCGCATCCAGCTCAGCAGCAGGGACATGGCGAGGAGCACGACGATCCCGGCATCGACGCCGATCGGATACAGGCGGGCGAAGGTTCCGAACCCCTTGTCCTCGGCCAGTTGCTGGACCGCCCGGTACGAGCCGGCGAAGCCGATGCCCGCGATGAGCACCGCACCGACGGAGACCACACTGATCAGGAGCACATGCGCGCGGGAGAACTCGGTGCGGCTTGGCTGGGTGTGCTCCTCGTTCGGCCCGTTCACCGCTCGGCTCCGTGCCGGGTGCGGATGGTGGTCAGGGGGCGCGGGGCGGGTGCCGGGCGCGGGCCGCCCTGACGTGACGGCCCGCGGCGGAGCAGGGGGCGGGAAGCGGGTCGGGTGATCATGGCGGGCACGGTAGGAACCAGAGCGGACACCCTGGTGAGCCCGCGTCTCAGCAGCGGGCGGGCTCTTCTGGCGTGCCGTCCCCGTTGTGCGTAATAGCCGTGGTCAGCGATGTGGCCACAGGGCGTAGGCGACGGAGGCCAGGCCGGAAAGGGCCAGCGTCAGGAAGAAGGCAGCGGTGAGCATGGGCCTGGTCCTAAGGAAGATCTTGGTGACGCCTTCCTTCCCGGCCGTGTCCTGCCGCGGTCAGGAAGGAAGGGCTGAACGGTGCAACGGGTCCCCGGCCGGGGACCCGTGCAGACGTCATTCCGCCGGTTCGTGGCCGGTGGCGGGCCCGTTGGCAACCTGCTCGGGGGAGACATCAGGGATGAACTCGACGGCCGGTTGCAGCGTGTACCAGGTGTGGTCGTCGACGACGATCCTGTACTTGCCGAGGAGCGTGTCGACTTCGACGAGTCGGGCGCCGGTGTCCAGGGCGTTCCATGCATCGCTTGAAGCGCAGGCCGTGCCGGAGAATTCGTTGGCGAGGCTGTAGTACCGCACGTCGGTCAGCCGGGCGCGGAGCCGGTCAAGCACCGCCGGATCGCTCAGGGAAGTACGGGTTGCCGGAGATGCGGCGTTCATCGAGCTCCTTCGTCATGCAAGGGGTCTTGTGCGACGCCGCAGAAGCTATGGGTGATCGATCCGGCGGGCAGCGCTCTCGCGAGTTCCCGTCAGGTCCGGGCGGCCTGCGCCGCGTCGCGCTCCTTGCGCAGGATCTGCAGGCGGGCGGCCTCTGCGTGGCAGCCGTCGACGATCCGAGCGAGTTGGGCAATGCATAGCTGCGCCCGTTCCACCGAGTTGAGGGGGTATCGCAGGAGTCGTCGGCCGCTGGCGGCGCCGACGTGGTAGCGGCCGTCTCGGGTTCGCTGGACCAGGTAGGTGTGCCCGGACAGCGATGGGCTGGCTGGGTGCCGTCGCAGACGGGGGCGTCGCAGCAGGTCGTGACGAGGGTGTCGGTGAGGGTGAAGTCCGGTTCGCCGCAGTCGGCGCAGTGGACGGTGAAACCGCACGGAGGCATGGCGTCAGCCCCTCTCGCCGGTGACCAGCGGTTCCAGGTCGAAGGCGTCTTCGTAGGTGACATGGGACTCCGCCGGGATGTTGTGGTCGTCCCGGCCGAGGGTGTCCATGGCGGTGAGCGTGTCAGCGGACAGGGGCTGCGGAGTGCCGTCGAGGTAGGTCCAGCTGCGGACCGTGATGTGCCCGCTGGGGAGCAGCGTGCGGGCAGTCAGTCCTGCTGAGCCGTCGGCACCGCGGGCTGCCAGGAGGACGAAGCTCAGCAGGCCGATGTCTTCATGGTTGGCAGAGGTCACATCGGCGGTCAGAGTGATCGGCTCGCCCAGTGCGGTAGTCGAAACGGTGAGCGTGTGCTCGCCGTGGCCCAGCCCCTGGACGACGGCCTGCAGGAGGCGCTGCTGCACATAGCCGAAGGCCGAGACGTAGAGGTCGGCGGGGCATGCGAGACGCTCAATGGCGGCGTCGATGGCGGTGTTGCACAGTCGCAGGAGGTGCACGTCGTAGTTGTGCGATGCGGTCATGGCGGGGTCCTTGCGCGAGGTGGTGGAGACGGTGCCGCACGCTAGGCCGCCGCGGTGGCCCGCGGAACGATCGGCGATTCTTCGTTGGCCGGGGCCCGAAGATGTCGCGCATGCGGGGCCCCTGCCGGACAGCAGCATGGCCATCGACGCCGTGGCCGACCCGCCACGGCCGGCGCGGAGACGTGACAACACCCCGTAGACGCCAGGCATTTGCTGGTCTACGAGGTGTTGTCGGTGATGGAGTATGGCCGGGCAGGCGTACGACGCGTCAGGGGACGGGCAGCGGGTCCTGCTGGGCGGTAGGGATCGCCGTCACCGTGGCGCAGCTCTGCGAGGTGGGTCCGCTGGCCAGGCGCTGCGCCAGGTAGGCGGGCCACGGGGCGGGCGGCGCATCGTGGGCAAGGGTGTACGGGCCGTCTGGGGTGGTGCTGCCGGGCAGCAGGACGTAGGTGTCGGCCGACCGGATCGCGATGTGCCAGCCGAGACCACTGTCGGTGCCGGTGCTCGCTGGAGGACACGCCCCGTCTGCGGGGTGGGTGAAGTACATCTGGATGCCGCCGGAAGGGGAGACGACGGTGAACGTCTCGGTCGGGAGGCGTGCTCCGGCCTGCTCGGTGAGCACGGCCAGGACGTCGGCACCGTCATGGACGCCGGGGGCGCGATGTGTGAGCGGAGGGTGTTCTCCCCGACGGGCTGGGACAAGGTCGAGGACGATCAGGCCCGAAGAGCAAGGCACCATCCCGATGTTGTAGCCGGGGTGGTGGTCCCATGCCCGGTTGATGGCCTCAGGGTCGGTGGTTGCCTTCTTTCGCCACTCCCCGACGGCGGGGACGGTGGAGTGGGGCTTCACCGGGAAGACGCGCCAGCCGCGCGCAGCGGCGTCCAGCGCGACTCCTCTGAAGTCGGGTGCAGGCAGTCGGTGGGAATTCAACGGTGATACCTCGGTGGTCAGTTCCACGGCGCCGGGGGCCTGTTCAACAGGCCCCCGGCGCCGTGCGTTGAGGGTGTTGTCAGCGCACGGTGGTGGGGGCAGGGCGGTTCACGGCCGGGTCCGTGCCAGGCTCCGGCATGACCGAACGCACCGCCTCAACAAAGGAGCGGCCCAGCCATCGGCCGAAGGAGCGGAACGCCTGCGGGAAGAAGTAGGCGAGCGCCGCCATCGCGGCGACGAACAGCACAAGGGAAAGGTGAGCCTGTATCCAGGCGGCGACCAGGAGCACCGCACCCACGATCATGCACAGCGTCTCGAAGACCAGAAGAGTCACGGAGGGGAACGCGAAGGCCAGGAGAGCCAGGACGACGAGGAGACCGAGCTTCGAGCGCATGATGGTGATCACCTTTCAGTTATGGAGCAGCTGAGTCGCACGAGGTTCCGTGCGGTGGTCAGGCGGCGGCCGGAACCGCCCAGGCAAAGTCGGGGTCGGTGGCGAACACCTCAAGGGCTTGTCGGGCCTTGATGTGGGCGGCGACGGCCCAGCTCTTGATCTCTCGGATCTCGTAGGGCTGGTGCCTGTCGCTGACCTGTGCCCTGAGCAAACCGGTCTCGGCCTCCATCCGACGAAGGTCCGCGAAAAGGTCTTGGGTGTCCGCGCGCTCCAGCCGGGCGATGAGAGCGGCCAGCCGCTGGACGCGGTCGGTGTCGCCGAGACGCCGGCGGACAGTCGCGATGTCGTCCCCGATATCGGCGCATCGCACCCGCAGCTTCTCGCGATGCGGCTGGGGCTGCGGGCGGACCCTGCCCGCGGGCCACAGGAACCCGACGGCCTTCATCTTCTGGTCGCTGACGAACAGCGGGTCGGCGTACGAGCCATCCGGCCGGACGAGCGAGATGACCATCCGGCCGCCGCCGAGGTCGTTCACGCAGCGCACTTCCGCCTTCTCGCTCCAGCCGCGAGGGTAGAGCGTGCCGTCTTCGGCCCTGCCGTAGTGGGGTGTACGGATGATGTCGAACTCGGTGAGGTCGCCCCAGTCGCCGAACTCCCAGCCGTCCGGTGCCGTGGAGCAGGCTGCGTTCTGGCGCCGCTGACGCCCGGCGGCGGCCGCCGCAAGGTCGCCGAGCCACACCAGCGCGCCTGCGGCCTCCCGGCGGGAGGCGTACTCCATGCCGGAGGAGCCGTTGTCCGCCCGGGTGAACGTCCACTTCCGACTACGGGCGTAGGCGCGGCGCACGGTGCCAAGGTGTCCGTGCTCCGCGCAGGACACCGGGTAGATGAGAGTGTCGTCCGGGTTGCGGCGCGGGGCGCCGACCTGGGCGCGGCTCTCGTTGGCGTCCTTCGCCTGGCGCTCCCGTAGCCTGCGCGCCGCCAGCTCGGCGTCCTGCCTCCGCTGCTTCTGAACGTGGGCGAGTTGGCTGACCCGTACGAGATAGTCGGCAGGCGCGAAGCTGCTGTGGGCTCCGTCGGCAACAAGGTGTCGTCGGGCCCAGCGGCGCAGCGCGGCCAGTTCGTCGGCTATCGCCGCGTCACTGAGACGAGTAGCCGGGGTGGTGCTGGCGGGCATGGGAGAAGCGGCAGTAGTCATGAGAGGCAGATCCCGGCAGTTGAGGGAGAGTTGATCAGTAGAGGCGCGACGGGAGCCGGAACGACAGGTCATGGCCGGAGATCAGGCCGCCGTGCAGCTGGGTGAGCTGGAAGAGGATGCCCTCCGCCTCATCGCGGACCTCGTCCGGAACGGTCAGCGCCCCCGACGGCTCCCAGTTGACGTGCAAGTCGCCGACGTCGAAGCGGACCGGCCACGGCTGCTGACGGGTGACTTCGTGCGTTCCGGCCCGCACGATGAGGAAGTCGGCCCACACCCCCGTGGCCCGGATCGCCTTGATACTCGGCCGGAGCAGCTGCTCCAGGTCGCCCAGGAGTACTCGCGTGAGCTGCTCAGTCACCGCGTGCTGCACCTCCCACAGCGCGTCCTGGTCCGTCATCTTGGCGACCTCGGCGCGCTTCGTGGTGGGGGTGCTGGTGGCCGTGCTCATGGCTGCTCCTGTGGTGGGTGTGGCGGGGACGGGGAACACATTGCGGCTTGATTGCCGCATCACCTTCGTGCGCGCGAAATTGAGGTCTTTACGCCCGGCGGTTCTACGGAGGCCGGTCCTCTCGGACTGACGACGAGCCGTGTGCGCACGGCGACGTCTGACAGGGGGAGTGCCTCTGGGGCGGGACGTGCGGCTCCACTGGTCTGGTGCTGCCGATCAGCCCCGATCACTGCGCCGGGCGCGCGCCCGGCGCAGTGGAGGGATCACAGACGGCGGGCGCGGGATTCCCAGACCCCGGAAGCGCCTGTCCAGGCCGTTCCCTCAGGGATGAGCAGTC
This sequence comes from Streptomyces diastatochromogenes, assembly GCA_001418405.1. GTDB lineage: Bacteria > Actinomycetota > Actinomycetes > Streptomycetales > Streptomycetaceae > Streptomyces > Streptomyces albulus_C. The sequence goes on from LIQL01000042.1 coordinate 79,510, forward strand.
CGAACGTGTTGAGCAGGATGGTGGCCGCTTGGTCGGTCGGTGGCACGATCGGCGCCTTGCTCCGGTCACATACGGGGGCCCATCCGCCGCGTCCGTCGTGGATCTCCAGCTGCCAGCGCCACATGGTGCGCGTGAGCCGCACGGTGACGAACTCAGCAGGCGCCAAGGAAGGGGCGGCCTCCACAATCGCGTCTTCGATCTCCTCCGCCAGCTCAACGCGTCCCCCATGGCGGCCCTCCACTGCCGCGCACTCACGGTCGCTGCCACCACCGATGGGATAGTCACCGACAGTCAGTGACTCTTGCGCCTGCTCCGTGAGCAGCATGAGCTCAGTAACCAGCTTGATCACCACAGGGTCACGGATAACTTGCGGGAGAAGTGCGCTGATCTGCGTGCGACGGTCGTGCTGGCTGATGGGCATCCGGGCCTCCTGCGGTTCGAGGTTGCTTGGCGCTCAGAAGGTAGGCACCAGCCCTGGCCCAGGCGTATTTCCGGCGAATCCGGGATGCTTCGACGGCACGGTGGAACGCGGCCACAGCCACGGAATATCCTCTCTGCGTGCACTCTCATACGCGGCTGGGCGGCTTCTCACAGCAGGGGAGCCACGCGTCATACGAATCGGAGCGGCTGGACAGCCTCCCCGGTGAGTCTGCTCGCCGCCGGGTCGCAGCCGCCTTGACCACCGTGGAGCTCGCATGACTGCCCAGCCCGTCGAACCCACGCCCGGCATGCCGGCCAAGACCCTGGCCGGCATCCGCGCCGCGCTCCCCAAGGACCAGCGTGCCGCGTTCGACCAGCAGCGCGACGCCCTTGACCTTGCGGACCTGTCCACCGTCGCAACATTCCGGGACAAGTGGTGGGGGCGTGCCGTGGCCGCGCTCGACTCCACTCTTGAAGCGGACTTCGACGCCGGTATGGCGGGGGAACTCGAGATCGTGCCCGGCTGGGACCTGGCGGCTGGCCGGTGACATCCGCTCCAGACACCTGGCCCTGGGGCCTGACCAAAACCGCCCAGCGGCAGTACGAGGACCTGGCCGATCATCCGACGGCCCCCGTTCCTCAGGATGCCGTCGACGCACTGCTGCGTCGGATCACCGCCGAACCGTACGGGGCAGGGTCGACGTTCTCCACCGCCCGCCCCGAGTGGGACCGCGTGGCCGCATTCGATCACCTCGTCATCCCGTACCAGGTCCACGACCCCGACCGGAATCCTCAGGCCAAGCAGCGCTGCGTGGTCATCTTGCGCATCGTGTGGGCTGAGTGATCTCCTCCAGCCCCTACCAACCAGCAGGTGGCAGCGCCCCAGGTAGATCACGAGACGTGTCCGTGGGGCTCCCGGACAGAATCCACGGGTACACATAGACGCACTGTGGCCCGGCTGGAAGCGTGTGACTGAGCGCCAGACCTGGCGGGATTTGCTAACTGAAGTGCTCACCTTGCATCGCCCTGACGTGCAGGAACGTCCCGCGCCCCCCGTTGGTGTGATCGCGGCCGTGAGGGCGCGGACGCTCGATCAGTGCCGTGACCTGCGGAGTGCTCAATCCGCCAACTCGACCGCTCAGCCGCCGGGCGAAGCGCTCAGTCACAAAGCGGAAGGCTAACCAGCCGGGCCACAGTGCGTCACAGCCCCAGCCCCACCCACTCGCGGTTGGCGATCTTCTGGGCCTCGGGCTCGGAGTCCGCTATGTCGAACATGTAGGCGGTCAGCGACACGTCCCGGGTGGTATCCCGGAGCTGACGTCGCAGAACGTAGGCGGTGAGCTGCTGACCTCTCATGCGCCCGCAAACCCGACAGCCAGGCACCCACCGCGGCGACTGTGCTGACCATGGTGTTCAGGCAGCTGACGGCATCGCGTCCTCTCGGAACCGGGACAGCCGCCGACCTGCGGGGACGATGGCCGGCATCTGGCTTCCCGCAGGGTGCCGCGGTGCCATGGCCGTCCCGGCGGTGTCGATCACGTCGCTGGCCGCCGGAGGCTGCCCGTGGGCTTTACCGACGAGCCGCTGTTCGCCGCGGCAGCATCCCCCCGGCCTCGGACGTTCGACCTCCGGAAGAGCGCCGCCCTCATCCGCCCAGGTCTGCTCGGCGATCTCCGCCGCGCGTGTCTCCTGCTCGGCGATCGTCACCGGACGCGCGCACCGGCGCAGCGTCCACGCGTCGATCGGAGGCAGCTGCCGGGCGATCCTCTTCGTGTCCTCCCTGTTCCGGCGCAGCCGCCGGGCGTCCACGTAACGTGCCTCGTAGGCGGTCTTGTCGTCAGGGTGGATCCCTTCAGGGTGCAGCCCGACCAGGAACAGTGCCGTGGCGCCCATGGGCGTCACGAGGATTCGCCGGTCCTGCTTGCGGCCGATCGACAAGAATCCGGCTCGCGCCAGCATGAGCGTCCGCTCTTTGCTCACTCGCCGGCGGCCGATCCACGCGAAGCCGTCCCGGCGGTACATCTGTCCAGTAGCTGCCTGTTCCATCACGGACACCATGCCCTTGGACCAGCCCAGCTTCGGCACATGCTCTGCTGCAAGGTCACGGACGATCATCAGCCTCAGCCGGTTGTCAGCGTCCAGGCCCGTCCGCTGACGCTCCTCCGCTTCGTACTGTGCTTCCCACTCCCGGCGCTCCCTCTCCTGCCGGGCCTCCTCATCCGCTCTGGCCTGAGTCCACGGCTCGGCGACGAGTTCGACCAGGTCGGCGATGGTGGACTGCTTCCCGGCGGCCAGCTGCGCACGTTCAGCCGCCGCGAGAGCGCTGGTCACGTAGTTCCGCAGCGTCGACACCGTCACCGTCCCGGCATCCCGATCAGCCCACTCCGCGTACTTCTGCGCATCAAGGAACCCGTCGTGCGCGGCCCACATGGCCGCGTCCAGGCGCGCAGTGTGCTGTCCACGGCCGCGAGCCGCCGCGCGTTCTGCGGCATCAGCCGCCGCGCTTGCCAGATGCACAGCCTGCCGGGCCACGTCGACGAAGACCTGGAGGGCCTCTGGCCGCTCCGGTGTCACCCGTACTGTGCGTGGCGTCGGCACACCGAACACGGCACCACCCTCGTCCTCCCAGCTGAGGTGACTCGAAGGGTCCGACTGGATATCGGGCAGGGTGCGCGGAGGCGCGAGGAGCTCGCGGTACTGCGCAGCCCGCTTACGATGCGCGGCCGCCTGCCGGGTCAGCTTCCGCTGCTGCTCGCGCAGCTCCTTCAGCTTCTCCCGCGTAGCGGTGAGGAGCCCCGGGGCACGGTCCTTGGCGGCGGCCAGGTGCAGGGCCTCGGCGTCCGGCCGCGCGAGATAGCGCAGCGCGAGCGCCCGCAGGACTCCGGACGCGCGCCGCTCGGTGGCCTCCGGCGCGGAGCAGCTGGTCGTACGGGACAGCCGAATCTGAGCCGGGAGCCGGTCAGGGGTGGTGTGGGTGATCCGGGCCGTGTCGCCGCTGCTGCTCCAACCACCGCTCAAGCGAATGGTGTTGATGGTCGGTTCGTCGCGCGCCTCGTGCCCGTAGCGGCTGGTCGGGATGCCGTACGTGACGTGAATGCCGTCCGGCCACGGGGAGCTGCCGTACCGGTAGCGCTCCACGGTGAACGATCCGGCAACCCTCGCGCCCTGGACCTGGTAGACCACGCTGCCAGGCCGCGTACCTTCCGGGGCTGGGACCTCCCGTACGGTCAGGACGCCCATCTGGTGCCCGTGACGGTCGAAGAACGGCACCCGCGCCGGCGTGGGGTCAGCCGGAAGGACGGCAGCGGGGCGCCGACGCAGGATGCCGGTGAGCTGGTTGACCGTCCGGCGAGCCGAGACTCGCTGGTCCTTCACCTTCTGGATCTCTGCCTCGAAGTGTTCGGCCCGCTGCTCCTCATGCTTCGCGTGCTCCTCCGCCCGGGCGACCGCGGCCGCCAGCTTCAGCTCGGCGACGTCTTCGCGGTCACGCCACAGCCCCAGCAGGCACCGGACGACGGCCTCGGTGCGCTGGCGCGCGCCGTCCGGCAGCCGTTCAGTGCGGAAGCTCCTGCCGGAGGCTGTGGCGTACCGGCCCAGGAAGTAGCGCGTCGGCATCGCGTGTGGATCAAGTCCGGCGGTGTGTCCGTGGATGCCTACGCGGTAGACGACGGGTTCGTCGGACCGTGGCGTGTAGTAGGTCTGGGGCTCGAGTCCGTCGCCGTACTGGACGTGGATGGTCGTGGGCAGGACGGAGCCGCCGCGCAGGGCCTCCGGGGTCAGGACGAAGGTGCCCTTGATGTGCGGGCCGGAGACCTGGAAGCGTACTCGCCCGCGTGGGAGGACCGTGTCGTGGATGGTCAGTGTTCCAACGCCACGTACGTCGGCCGTACGCGGCGTAGGGGACGACGTGGGCATGGTCGGGCTCCAGGAAGAGGATGATGGGGAGTTCAGGTGTCCCTGCGGATGGCTCGCTCGTGCGGAGCCGTCGAGGTGAGGCCGAAGGTAGGGGCGTGGTCGGTAAGAGACTCGGCGCCGCGATTTTCGGGTCCGCGGCGTACTCCGCGGGACGCGTGGCGGTGGTTGCCGCCGCGGTGGGGCGGACAGGGGGTGTGGCTAGACCGGAGCCCGCCGCGCCCAGGGCGCGGCGGGCGGGGCCCTTCACCGTGCGCTGCGGCACACGGTGAAGGGCGACGCTGCTATGCCATCTCGTGCAGTCGCCGGGTGACCTTCCCCAGGTCTGCGCGGTACCAGGTCTGTCCGAGAGGTCCGTTGATGGTCCGCTGCGCCGAGTCGTAGGCATACACCCGTGTCTGCGCGCCGAACCGGTCGACCAGCGTGGTGACGGTCCGGATCAGGTCGGCTCCCCTCTCGCCGTCCCGCACGAACAGGGGCGTGTGGATGAAGTAGGCCCACAGCTGCTTTTCAGCGAAGGGCCAGACGTTCCCGTACGCACCGCCCTGCGCGTGGATCTGCCCGACGGGGATGAACCCCCACCGTTGCTCGAACGCTGTCCAGTACGCATCGATCACCGTGAGCGGGTGCCCTTCGTACGGCTCTCGTTCGATGACCGCGCCGGGGCGGCTTCGCATGAACGTGATCCCCATGGGGTTGTTGCCGAGGCCGCATCCGTCGAAGTCGTCCACGGGCGCGGTCACGGTCCATACCTCGTCGTCGACCCACGGGCCGCCGTCAAGGCCAGGTCCTTCGGCCCGCACCCCGGCAACGACCACGGTCTGGGTGCCGTCGCCGTTGTCACGCACGAAGGCGTCGTTGTTCGGGCGTTCGTTGTTCAGTGCCCGAAAGCCCGGTCCAGGCGTCCACGTGGGGGCGTCGGCGAACGCGCCATCAGGGAACAGCAGCGCCACTCCGAACGATCCACGGTCCATGTCCCCGACGGCGTTCCAGGACTGGGAGACCGCGTTGACGAGGCGTCGGCGGAAGGCGCGCTTGTTCATGTCTGACTCCTTGCGGCTGCGGCCGTCGGGGAGGTTCCCCTGCTGGCCGGTGCTGGTGAGGAGGAAGTTACGAGCGGGCCTTACGGCGATCACGCCTGCGCGAAACGAGCGGAAGCCGGCCGTCGACGAGGACCTGACCGGCCCGCCGGGACTTGGGATTCCTGAAAGGCCGGCGGACAGCCCCCGCGGCATAGCCCGGCCCGCCGGGCGGGCCGGGGCTGTCGGTTCCGGTCTGCTCTGGCTACACGGTGGCGGGTGTGGAGGACCTGCCGCGCCCCCGCAGGCCGCGTCGCCGAAGCGGATCATGGCGCTGGGGCTCCACGGGGACGATCGTGGTGATCGGGTCCACGTCTTCCGGCAGCAGATGGAAGTTCACCCAGTGCGGGGCGACGAAGAGGGTCACCTCCCGTTTCCTCTTCGGCCCAGTCCAGTAGCGGTGGAAGTGCCCTGCGCGTTGGTGCGGGGCCCGTTCGACGCCGGTGGGGATGCTGTCACCGTCACGTACGCGGCCCGCCGCGCGGCGGGCCGCGTGAAGGCGGGGCCCGATGCGCCACCCGACCTCGACGAAGAACGGGTGGCGGTCCTTGCGGACGCTCTTCCGTCGCTTCTTACGAGTCGGCCTGACGACCGGCTGCTCAACGACGTCGCGGTTGTCGCAGCACAGGTAGACCAGGATGCTCAGCGCGGGCTTCAGCAACTCTTCGAACAGCTGGTAGACGGGCTTCTCGGTCGGCTCTCTGCTCCAGACCGCTTCAGCGCGGGCTGCGGCAAAGTCGACGGCCTGCTTCAACGTGAACTGACGCAGCCCGGTCGGGATGTTGAGGCGGACGTGCGTCTGGCTCCGGACCTCCCCAGTGTCCTCATCGAGCAGGTCCACGACGAACAGCATGCCCAGCCCCTCGATGTCCGGCTCATCGGTGTAAGTCTGCCGCTCGGGCAACTGGTTGTACCCGTGGATGAAGAAGCCCCGGACCAGGGCGTCGGTGTTCCGGTAGCGGACCGGCCAGGGATCTGGCAGGACGCACAGCGGGTTGATGGTCTTCAAGGCTCGGACGTGGTGCTTTGACATGGCGGTGCCTCGGGGTTCAGTGGGCCGCGTGGGAGAGCGAGGCCGTGGACGAGGCGCTTCGCCGGGCCGGAAGCTACGGGCGGGCGCGGGCGCGGTACTTGCGTCTGCGAGAACCACCGCCGGCCGAGAGGGCGCCGCCGTGGCACGGGCTGTGGAGGCCGGACAGCCGGCTTGGGACGTAAAGCGGACCGATGCCGGGGCGGTGATCTACACCGCCCCGGCATCGGTCCCGGAACTCGTATCAGGCGTTGGCGAGCGCCTTGGCCAGTGCCCGGCCCACCAGCGGGCCGAAGTTCTTCGGATCGGTCAAGTACTCCGCGTGAGCCCCCGTGGGGGCCCAGCCTCGCTCGCGCACCTTCAGCCACAGCACCTTCACTCCGGCGCGCGTCAGGTGGTTCGTCGCCTTCTGGATCTCATCCGTGTTGGGCAAGTCCCCGTCCGTCACGACGACCACCACCCGTGCACCCTCGGATGTGGTGAGGCCCAGCGCGCCGTCCAGTGCGTACAACGACTGCGGGCAGCCCGACGATCCGCCGCCCGCAAACGGGGTGGGCACCTTCTGCGGCCGCTTCCCCGGCGCGATCAGCGGCGCGGCCCCACCGTTCCACACGGTCGCGGCCACGGTGCCCGCCAGACGTGGCGAGGCCACAGCGTGAGCGAGCGCCCACCCGGTAGAGGCAACGGCGTCCATCCACGGGTCCATGGAGCCAGAAACGTCCAGGCTGATACCCACACGCAGCGGCGGGTTCTGCGTCTGTCGTCGGCTGGTGCGGGTCCACGGCGTGGCGGTGATGTCGGTTCCCGCGTGGATCTGGGACGCGCGGCGTACCAGCTCCCGCATGACCGGCCGTCCAGGTGGAGCGGTGACGCGCAGGGTGGTGCGGTCCTCGTCGCGGTACTGCGCGGCAGCCAAAGCACGCAGGAGTGTGCGGGCCTGCCGCGTCTGCTCCTCCGTGGGCTTCTTGTCGGCAACGCGTACGTGCCGCGCGGCCGTGCCACCGGCGGAGGGGAACACCGTCGCGGCTGCCTTCTTCGCCTGCTGCCGGTCGGTGTTATCGCGAGGCTTGACCACCAGGACCTTCACCCGGCTGTGAGCGGCGCTGGTGGCCGTGGCGGTGACCGAGGCGACGATCACGGCTGCCAGGCTGTCGGCAGCCTCGTCCGTGTCGCCGGGCCCGTCGTCCTGCCCGTTCTCGTCGTGCTGTGCCGACGCTACGCCGGACTCTCCTTCGGCCGGTCCGCTGCTGTCGTCAGCAGGCGGGTCACCGACGGAGCGGGCACCACACGGCATGACCACCGCCACCACGACGCCGCCGCTCTGGCCCTGGCCCGGTGCTCCGGCATCCGCCGGGCCACCGGCACCGGCGCGCAGAGCATCCTTCAGGTTCCGGTAGTCGCTGCCGTCGTCCTGGGCGATCTTGGCCACGCGGGCACCCAACGCCAGCATGCCCGCCGTGTCGTCATCCGCCAGGGTGAACAGCTCCGAGAAGACCTCGCGCAGTTCCTCGTACGCCTCCGGTCCGATGACCTTCTCCACGTGCGCAGCGAGCACAGCGGCTTCACGCTCGCTGATCACTCCGCCTGCCGCACGCCCCAGTACCAGCACCGCAGAGGAGACCGCACCCTTCGGTGTGTCCTCCTGGTCCTTGCTGACCAGAGCCGAGCCGAGTACGTGCTTCATGCTGGACCGCAGCCAGGGCCGGTCACCGGGCCGGTTCTGGATCAGCCGGTGCTCGATGCGCGGCTCTTCCAGCTGGATCGCCCAGTGCACCGCCGCCGCGTCGTCCGCGTTGCTGAACTCAAGCCGGGTGTAGGCGGCGTGCGCGGCCTCGTGGCAGATCGCTCCGGCGAACGCCGGGTGCAGGCACCGGTCGGTGTAGTCGCGAGGGTCGATCCGGGCCGGATCGGGCTGGTCAACGAGCAGGTTCTCGGGGGCGAACCGCGCTTCAGCCTTCGCGGGCTCGAACTCGGCGTACTCGCTATGCGGGGCCCCGGGGCGCACGACGGCAATCAGGTCCCGCCTGCCCGACACCTCAGCGAGGCGCTGGCCGGTGAGGGCCGACAGCTGCGCCCAGGCGCGGTGATCCGGATCGGTCCACGCCTTGTACGTGCGGCGCTGGGTAGTACGGGTGGTCATCAGGTGGGCCTCTCCATCAGTGCGGCGGGGTGCGCACTGATTGGGCCATCGGAAGCAGGCCAGAGCGTCACCGTCGCGAGAACGCTCGCTTTCGCGACCCGCGCCCCGGCCGACACCGGGATGCCGGCCGGACAGCCTGGCCGCCACCCCCCTCTGACCGGGCCATCCCTGCATCCGTACAGGCTCCGGACGACGGGGCGGGTTCTCACCTCCGATCTGCTTGTTTCCGCAGGTCAGAGCCGGTTCAACGCTTCACATTCCCTCACCAGCACACCGTCTCCCGAAATACCGAATCGCACCAACTTAGGCCGGACAGCCTGAGATTGGGGTTTCCGACCACCTCTCCTACGTTTAGGGCATCGCAAGATCACCCCTAACCACCGCCCCGCACAGGAGAGTTGACGTGTTCGTAATCGGCTTCAAGGCACAGGACCCCACCAGCCCCAAGGCGAAGGTGTACACGGTCGTCGCCACGTCCACTGGCTTCGTACACACCGGCTACGGCGCGGCTAGCGGTCCGCTGAACACGTCCGTGAAGAGCAACTTCGGCACTACCGGACTCACCCGTCAGAAGGCCGCGCAGGAAGCGTTCAAGATGGTCCAGAAGATCTGGAACGAGAAGGTCGGCAGGGGCGGCTACTCCAACATCCTGATCCCTCCGACGGTCTTCGACTCCTCCCTCGACGACTCTCAGGCACAGAAGCCGACGTTTTCCGTCGACTACTTCGAGACGCAGTCCGGGCGTGCCTCGTCTCGTCTTGAGGGCAACCTTGCAGAGCTGGAACAGTACTTCGTCAACGAAAAGATCACGGCGGGGCGCACAGTGCTCGGCCCGGGCCGTCCGCGTACCAAGACGGTCCGCCAGCGCGCGGCGGTCATCACCGGTGAGAGCGAGTACTACCGGCCCAACGGGGCCGTGTACCGCCCCCGGGACGTTGCCGGGCACCATGACGTGGCCCTGCTCCGCTCCCTGCGCACCGGCCAGATACCGGTCCGCCTGCACGGCCTCCCGGGCACCGGTAAGACCGCCCTGGTAGAAGCGGCCTTCGGCCGTGACCTGATCACCATCAACGGCCACGGCGACATGAGCCCGACCCATCTGGTCGGCGCCCACCTGCCGAAGGGCTCCGGGTTCGAATGGGCTGACGGGCCGCTCGTCCGCGCGATGAAGGAAGGCCGCCCGCTGTTCGTAGACGAGATCACCCGTATCCCGACCGACACGCTGGCCATCCTGTACTCCGTCCTTGACGGCCGGAACACACTGAACCTTGACGACCTGCCCGACGCACCGGTCGTCACCGCACAGCCGGGGTTCTACGTGGTGTGCGGTTACAACCCCGAGGGTGTTGGCGTCCGTCAGCTCGATGACGCTCTGATTTCACGGTTCGCCGTCAGCGTCGAGGTCACCACCGACTACGACGCCGCGCTCTCCCTCGGAGTGCCCGACAAGTTCATCAACCTCGCTGAGAACATGAAGACGAAGAACGACGAGGATGTGGAGAAGGGCGGCGTCGGCTACTGGGTACCGCAGATGCGAGAACTGCTGGCCGCCCGGGATCTGACCAAGCACGTCAGCGAGACGTTCGCTGCGGCGGTTCTCCTCGGGCAGTGCCCCCGCCCGGAAGACCTTGGCAAGCTCCAGGACGTTGCGAAGTCGGTCTTCGGGCAGACGATCACGCCTCTCAAGCTCGGCGGCCAGGTCTGAGAACGGCCCCGCCTCACCCCGACACCCCGGGGAGACGGCGGGGCCGTTGCCGTGGGACCTACCGGACAGCCCACACCGCCGGACGGCGACGCCGAGGCGCTACTCCTCGCACTGCGACGCCGCGTGAGCCGCCCATCGGTGCCGATGGTTCGGGCAGCCGAGGACCGTATCGCTCCCCGCTACGCCGCCGCAGGGCTGACGCCGACAGGCGCACGGCACTTCGTCATCCTGCCGGTCCAGATGCCACACCGTCCGCGCGACCGGCCGAGGGTTGATGGCCGCTTCCACGATCTTCCGCATGAACTCCGTGGCCTCCCCTTCGTAGCGCTCCGCGCCGGTCAGGCGCAGCGTCTCCAGCACATCCGACCAGGCGTCCCGCTGCTCCCCGGCCATCACCGTGGCGTCATCATCCAGCGCGGCCTGCGCCTGGCGGCACTCGTCGGCCGTCTTGTCCCGCGCCTTCTCACGAACCAGTTGGAAGGCCCGCTCCCGGCGTTCCTCTGACGGCGACAGCACCCGCGCGGGTGCGCTGCGCGCCGGCCTCTCGACCAGATCCGCGCCGGAGGCGTCCCGCCACCGTTGGGCCTCCTGCTGATGGCTGCCCTCCGTGGTGAAGGCGGCGACCGCCTCCGCTGCCCCGGGCTCCACCGCTGCCAGCCCGCCGTTCTCACCGGCGCGCGCCGTCAAGGACAGCGGCCAGCGCGGCCCGGCCAGGTCCTGGTGCTTGGGGTCGATCTCGTCGCCGCGGTACCACTCCAAGGGGGTCACGAACCGCCACCTCTGCCCGTCGGCGTCGTCCACCTGATCGCCCGACCGGAGTGCGGGGTACGGGCGGTGCACCAGCGTGATCGTCACGGGGTCCGCGGCCCAGGGGCGCAGCTTCCGGCGGACATCCGCGCCGTACCGGATCGCCACCCCGCCGGGGAAGGCACCGTATGGGTAGTACGAGAGGGTGCCGAGGAAGTCGAACTCCTCCATGGGCTGGGGGCTGTGGCGCGGCCAGCGGGTCTCGGTGTGGGAGACGTGCACGGTGATCTCGGGCAGGTCCACCTCGATCCGGTCGCCTGGCTGTACCGGCGTGGTGGCCGGGTCGGGGCGGTACCGGTAGGGGTCAACCGGTGCGCCCTGCCCGAATCCGCCGGCCCGGCCCTTCACCGTGTGGACCACCCGCAGGTACGGCTCGCCGTAGACGGTGTGCCAGCCGGGGTCCTGCCAGGGCCAGCGCAGGGTCACCCACTCGTCCGTCGCCTCGACGACTTCAGCAACTCCCTTGGCGCAGGACACCCGCAGGACGTCGCCGGTCCGCATCGGGTAGGCGATCTCTCCCCGGTCGTCGCGCGGAGCGGCGGTGCCGGCGGCGACAAGGAGTTGTTCCGGGCCGGGGTCGGTCCGTTCCTTGGGCCATCCGTGGCAGCGCACCATGTGGGCTCGTCCGTACCGCTTGGCGGCGTGCTCGAGTGTCCGCTCCGAGGCGGCGCGCAGGGTGAGATTCACATTGCAGGCGTAGCCGCACCGCCAGGTGAACACGGTCGGCGGGGTCGGCAGCGGATCGGCCTGGTCCTGCGGCCCGCAGTACGGACAGCCTGTGTGCCGGCGGCCGCAGGGGTGGAGGACTCCGTCGCCCCGCGGCCCGGGCTCGACGTCGCATTCGATCCAGCCGCACTCGTCGTGGCTGCAGTGCGGTCCGTAGATCTCGCTCACGCGATGGCCGCCAGCTCGTCGCGGCGGACGGTCCGGGCGCGGTCCTCGGCGCAGCCGCACGGCATACGCAGCCACACGGTGGTGTCGGCGGCGGCCGCCAGGTCCTGTGCGCCGGCCCCGAGGAGGCAGTCCAGCTGGCCGACTGCTGCAGCTCCGGCTACCTGGTGGTCGGCGAGGCCGCGGGCGCGGGCCCGGTCAGCGAGTTCCTGCTCGGCTCGGCGGTGGGCGGCTGTGGGCTCGCCGATCGCCTGGTCGATCCAGAACTGACGGCCGTGGCAGGACAAGCAGTTCTCGTCGTCCGGTTCGTCGTCCTGGTCGTCGTACGCGCCGGGGTCAGCCGGGTCCTCGCCTGCGTGCGTCCCGGCCGCGCACTCGCTGTGTTCGGCGCGTCCGCAGCCGCCGCAGGTGCCGCACACGATGTCGATGATCAGGGCGACCGCCCCCAGGGGGGTGGGCGGCTGGTACGGCTCTTCGTAGCGGCTGCCGGTGATGCCCTGGCCGCTGCAGCTCGGGCAGGGGCTGGCGCCGGCCAGTTCCGGCTGGGGGTACGGCACGTACACCACGAGCTCGGCGTCCTGGTCGCGGCGTGTGGCGGCAATGGCCTGGCGGTGATTGTGCCCGGGGTGGGTCTGCCGCTGTCGGCGTGCCTCGCGCTTGCGGGCGTGGTTTTTCACCATCGGCTCGAGTCCTGTTCTCCGGCGCGCGGTTCCCGTGATCCGCCACGCCTGTCAGGCGAGCAGGGTGTGACGATTCCTTCGCGCTGATGCGGTGCACCTGGGGCTGTGGACGCCGCCGGTCACGGGCCGAACGACTGAGCCGGGCCAACGCGTGTGGCCATCGAGGTCACCATACCGGGCCGGGACAGCCCCTTCATCGGCCGTACCGTGCAGGGCTCCGGATACGACCATCGCCGGCACCCAGAGCGCTCTCGGTACCGGCGACAATCCGCTGAGATGCCCGATCAGGCCATGACAGGGCGATATCTGCATGGCCACGGTACCTGGCCCGGCGGCCGTGCGGCCAGGTCTTCACACCCCCGCCAAGCTCGGGGTGGCTGGGCCGAGTAAACGGCTGTGCCCCGGGCCGCTTGCCGAAGCAGAGGCGGGTCCCGGGGCCTACGAGGGCAACGCTATGTGATCCGTGATGACGAGCGCGATGGGATTTCCGTGCCCTCACGCTGCAGCACGAACCTCGTTCTCCTGTGCCGCAAGCGCCGCACTTCGCTGTGCCTCCAGCTTCTTGGCCCGCCGCAGCTCTTTCCGCAGGTTACGGACCGTTTCCTCAGCTTGGGCGAGGCGCTGGGCGACCATCGCGTGGTAGTTCTTCGCCTTCTGCGCAGCCAGGCGCTTTCCTTCAACTCCTCTGGGGCTGGCACCCCCGGGCACAGGGTCGGCCCGGTCAGGGCGCTCGTCCAGCCACGCCCGGAACTCCACTTCCGGAAGGTAGACAGAACGGCGCTGGCCACCGTCCCGATGGCGTGCGGCGATGAGCTCCCGGAAGGACTCGTGACGGCGATGCCAGTTGGAGACGCATGCCCGGGTCACTCCGGCGATCTTGGCGGCCTGGGCCAAGTGGATCAGCTCACCCTGCCGAACCTGGAACTCGGGGCGCAGCCATTCCAGGAGTTCTGTAGATGCTTCGCCCATGGCAGTCGACGTCCTTTCACGGTTCTCCCGGAGCGGTCGCCGCTCCGGGAGAACCGGCTGGGGTACGGGTTGATGGGCCGCATCGTGTCCCGCGGGCGCCCACTCCTTCTCGTTCCGGCGAATCGCCGCATGCGGGGTCAGCACAACCGGCTGGCTGCTGCCGCGCGCTGGATCGCACCTGCGGACAGCCGGTGCGGGCGGCCCTCGTGCGGCGGGACCCCCTCAAGCGCGAGGGGGTGTCCGCATTCCTTGTTTGGGTCGGCTTCGAAGATCCGCCACAAGACAAGGGGAAGTCATGTCGAAGCCGCATGCCCGTGCCGTCCGCCGTACCACGCTCGCCCTGGCCTGCACGGCCGCGATCGCCTCGTTGGCAGCCTGCGGTCCGGACAACGGCTCTGACGCGTCCAGTGGCGACGCGTCTCCCTCAGCGGGCAGTGCCACGCCCAGCGCTTCCGCGAGCACGGGCAACAAGGCCAAACCGAACGGCATCGAGAAGCGCACCGCCAAGGAGATCTACGTCAGCGCCACGCGGGCGAACGCCGACGCCGGTTCCTTCCGGGAGCAGGTGACCAGCTCCGTGACGAAGTCCGACCTCAAGGTCTCCGCCACGGAATGCGTCGGCACGGTCGACAAGCTGCAGCACGGCTCGTTCGAGATCATCCGCAAGGGGAGCGACGTCTGGGTCAAGGCCGACGCGCAGTTCGCCGCTTGGGCCAAGACCAATGCCAGTGCGATCCCGTCCGGCAAGTGGCTGCACGGCACGTCCGCGAACCCGATGATGAAGGCCTTCGGGAGCTACTGCCACGCCGAGCAGTTCACCAATCCCGACAAGACACCCAGTGATCTCACCACGGGCAAGGGCACCACGGTGAACGGTGTGCCCGTCGTCCCGGTAGGCCGGACGGTCGGGAACAAGTCGATGACCTACTACGTCGCGACGACCGGCGCACCGAACCTCATCAAGCGTGACGTCGAAGGCCGGGATGAGCTGCCGGACATCACGTACTCCGACTTCGGCAAGCCCGTCGGCGCCAGCGCACCGACCGGGGAGGTCACCGAGGCTCCCAGCCGGTGACCGTCACCGCGGCGTAGAGGACGACACGGCCCTGGCATTGGACGTTGTGCCCACGCCAACCTGATGCGGACAGTCCGGCCGGCTGCACGCGGCTTGGGGCTCCTCAACCGTCAAGGGCTCCTGGTGCCCGGCCACGAAGCCGGGCACCAGGCCGTGGGGATGGCCTACAGGACGAGCGATATCCGCAGGCCCGCCGGGTCATGGCGGATCGAGCAGTCTGAGAGGGCGGCAAGGGCGTCTTCGACGGGCGTGCACAGGAAGTCGACGGGACCCTCCTTGTCGACACCGTCGCTGAAGTGGAAAACGGCCCCGCCGGTGTCCCACGCCAAGCCGCCGCCGACCACGTCCACGGCCGGGAAAGTGAGCGCCGCGGGGACCGTGAAGACCCTCCACTCACTGAAGGTGTCGAGGATGGCCCGGCGGAGCTCGGCGACGAGGGCGTCGGGGTAGGGCACGTCGTCGGAGCTGGGCCGGGCAAAGCTGTGGTGCGCGCCGATAGCTGCGATCAAGCGAACCGCCTGCTCCGCCGTCACCGCGTCCTGCGGACTGCCAGCGGCCACTTCAATGACATCGGAGACCCTCAGCGGCGTGGACTTCGCTGCTTCCTCGGTCGGGAAGGCACGCAGATCCACGAACCGGGACGGGTCGTAATCCACGTAGTCGAAGTCCTGGACGCAGATCACACTGATCTGGTCCTTGCGGTCAAGGTAGCGACGCCAGTGAACCTCGCGGTCGAACCTGGAGGGCCCTGTCATATCGAGCGGCATGGTGAGCTCCTGGTGTTGGTCGGGAACGAGCGGGCCAGAAGCTACGGGGGTACCCCGAGTTGACGTGCAGCTGCGCGAGTTCGCCGGGCGCCGGCGGCGTCGAATGCCGGGGAGCGCGCTCGGGGCCAGGACAGAGTCGGCTCCTGGTGTCTCGACGGTGACGATGGTCAGGCGCAGGCAGCGGGCCACAGGCCGAGAGTCGCCGCGCACTGCCGCGCCTCGTCGTACTGCTCCGTGGTGAGCTTCCCGATCGTGGCCAAGCCGCTCAGGTACGTACGTGTCCGCTCACCGGAAGCGAGCCACCCGTCGACCTTCACGGTGCCGGGCTGCGAGCCGAAGGTGGTCCACACCAGCGTCTCGCCCGCGATCTCATTGAGTCGCGCTGCTGCCTCCCGTTGGGGACGCTGGGCCTCCTGGATACGTGCCCACAGTGCCGCGGCGGCGGCCTTCTCTTCCTGCTCCTCCGTCTCCGCTGCCGCATATGCGTGCTGCCAGTTCTCGAAGTCGCCATGAGCGCCGACCTGCTGGTGAAGTTCGGGAAGTGCCGCCAGACGGATCATCCGGCGGGTCTTCGTGACCACATGCATGCGATGCTCCGGCGGTGACGAGTGCCAACCCGCACCGAGCTGGGTCAGGTCGGGGGTTCCGTTCCACGTCCCGTCGGGCACCGCGATTGGGTGGGCACGGATCGATTTCCCGGCAACGGAGATAACTCTCCACACGGCTCTGCTGTTCTCAACGGCTTCCCGCACCGTGCACCCGTCAACGCTGGAGGTGCTGGCCTGCTCGTGCTGGAAGGCGAGCAGGATCAGGTCGTCAACGCTCAGTTCCTCGGTGGTGCGCACCAAGGTGACGTGCGGGCGGTCCTTCGTCTGCGACCAGAGGTCCAGCCAGATTCCTCGTGCGAGGGATGCCGCCTGATTCATGGCGGGCGACGTCGTCACAGCAGTCTCCAGGGTGAGTAAGCGGGCAGCCACGCGGCGTCGGTGCCGCGGCCGAGCGCACGGTAGGTGGTGAATCGGTCGTCGTGCCGGAGCGCGCGAACTCGGGGAAGTCCGGGCCAACTCCTCACCGCTCGCGACGGGGTGGGGTGGGGTGGACAGCGCGGCGGGGTTCTTCCCTAGCCCGGCCATCGGGTCCCTACCGCCCCTCAACGCACACTGCTCTCACCGACTCCGTGAAGAATCCGGTGAGAGCAGTTCGGGCGGCGCTACTGCGCCGCGGGGATCACCTCAGCGATGGTCAGCTGCTCGTGAACGAGTGCGTACTCATCATCGGCGAGCTTCCCCAGAGCGTGCAGGCCCGCGATGTGCACCCGTAGACGACCCGGCTCCCGGAAGAAGTAGTACGACTCACTGTCCGCCATGCATATGCGGCCGCGGGCGTCCTTGCGGAACATACGGAAGCCCATCGCCCGGTTCACGATGTCAGCGATCTGGCGGAGTGCCTGCTGCCTCGTCTCCTCCTCGGCGAGGTACTTGGCGGTGGCGTCCTTCGCCTCCTGCTGAGCAGCCTTTGCCTCCTCGTACGCCTTCGCCCACGCGCTGAAGCGGTGGTGCTCCGTGATCTTCTGGTGAATCTCCTGCATGGTGCCGAGACGGCCGATGCGCCGGGTCTTGGCCTTCAGGGTGAGCGTGGTCGGGGTGGGGTCGTAGGAGCGCTGGGCGAAGCCCGACAGGTCGCATTCCCAGCCGTCGTGCGGCGTCGGGATCATGACGACGGAGATGGTCTTGGCGGTCTTGGCAACGATCTTGCCGACCTGGGGCACGGGGTGCAAACCCATCACTTCCCGGCCGGTGAGTACGCCCAGGACGTCGTAGGCGATAGCGCGCTCTCCAGCAGTGTCGATGATGACCACGAGGTCATCGACTGCCACGTCGGCCGTCTCCGTGACCGCCGGGATTCGGGCGTCTGTGGCGGGCAGCTGGCCCAGCATGATCCGGCTGCGCGGGGTGTCGCGCGGCACCGAGTCGTGAGGCCACAGGTCGCGCCACAGCTCAACCGAGTCGTGGGCGACCAGGCGCTGTGCCTTCTCGAGTCGGCGGGTGTACTTCTCGTCGATGTAGACACGCTGCATAGGGCTGGCCTCCCGGGCCTGGTTCATGTTCGTGATCAGGACTTGCGACTCAGAAGCTAGGTGGCCTCTGCCTGGCCGATGGCCTCCGCGCGAATTCCTCCCAGCCGTACAAACCGCGCCCGCCGGCGGTACTGCAGGGAACCGGGGTCTTGCTGCGGACAGGGCCGGCCCCACTTCTCCTCGGTCGTCACCTACCGGTCCTGTCTGTACCTCCGTGTGGCACTGGAAGCGTGTCCCGACGCCCCAGCCACGCGACCGGGGCCCGTCTCGATCATTCGAGACGGGCCCCGGTGGGTCGTCGTGTCAGCGTCGGCAGTCGACCCCGATCACCAGATGGTCGTCGGGCAGAGCGTCTAGATAGGCGTTGACGTGCTGGTGGTAGGCGGAGCTGCCGGTCTCCACGGCGTCGTCGTCGTTGAGCCAAGCCGGGTCGGTGTGCCAGGTGCCGTCGAGTTCCAGCAGGCTACGGCCGGGCACCGCCCGGCCGCGGGCACGGGCGATGAATCCGGCGCGGTCCATCACCACCAGCGCAGCCTCCTCGTCCCGCTGCCGGTTCCGTGATCCCTTGATGTCTTCCAGGACGCGCAGCTGGGGCTGCTCTCGGAAGGCCATGAGCGCCCGGAAGGAGTCGGTGGGTTGTTCATCGACGTACTTCGCCCAGGGGCGGGCCGGAGGCATCTCGGCGGTGGCATCCGTCCACGCGTCGTACAGGGCGGCGGCTTTGGCGGCGGCTTGATCGCGCATGGCGTCCAGGTCGAGACGGCCTATGGGCCCGCCCGCGACGCGCGGCCCCTCAGTTCCGCGTGCTCGGATAAGCCGGACGTCGGCGGTGCTCTGCGGGCTGCGCAGCGGGAAGTGCTCGGTGTACCTGCCGCTGTAGATCTCGTAGCTGTCGTAGTACCGGCGCACCTTCCACAGCGCGCTGCGGAGCCTTGTGTCGATCTTGTAGGCGGAGGCGGGCATCGCGGGGAGGCAGATCAGGGCGTGACGGGAGGCCATGGGGTGCTGTATCCGTTCGGGTTGAGGCCGGTGTGACGTGCTGAGGCAGGCCAAGACCCGGGGAACAGCGCTCACTGTCCCCCGGGTCAGCGGTCAGACCGTCGCCGGAAGGGCGTGGTGCCGGTACGACAGGGAGCGCAGGGAGGCGGCTATCTCGGCGGTCGCATCGGCCGTCGGGATCTCGGCGATGACAACCCCGGCGACGTGGCGCTGCTGCGGCATCAGGGCCCAGCGCACGTCCTCAAAGCCGTAGATCAGCGGAGTGATCGTGATGCGGTCGTACAGCGGGGTAATCGCGGTGACCTGGTCGAAGGACGCGGTGACCGTCCACCCGCTCCCGAGCGTGTTGCCAAGGGCAGTGGCCAGGGTGTCGATGTTCATGGTCATCGCGTTCTCCTCCGTGCGTTCAACTCGTGCTGGCACGGCAGAAGTTAGGTTTTGCACCGGTCGCCGCCGATTTCTTGCGAATTCCGGTGTGCAGCTCGACCCGGTCTTTCAACGGAAGTCAGTACTTGCGGGGAGGGCGCCGGCCGGACAGCCGGGCTGCTCCTCCCCGCAGTCGGCAGGTGCGTCCGGGGTGAGGGATAAGGCATCCCGCGGGCGGCGGCACCACTTCATGCTCAGCACGGGGAACCGCCCTCGCGGACGGTGAAGTCCCCGAATCCGTCCCGGATGATCCAGTCACCGATCAGCGCGATCGTCTGGTGCCCATCCGGACCCACAGCCAGGCCGAGGACCGCACTGCCCGTGTCAGCCGGGCCGTGGAACAGCGTGCTCGGCTGACACCAGGCGTGCAGCTCGTTCACCGTCTCGGCTGTGACCTGCCGCCCCTGTGGGGCGTAGTCGAAGTGCGGGACCCCGGCGATGACCATGGCGTTGCAGAACCGGCATCGATACTGGCCCAGGGGCGCGTGGGTGAGTGTCTGCGGCTCCCACGGCCACGGACATCTCCGGCCGAGCTCGTTGAGCGGCGCGGTGATTCCAAGGTTCGTCGACAGGTCGAGGTCTGCTGCCTCCTTCGGGTCGATGTCCTGCCAGCGTTGTGTCGGATCCGGCATAGTGCCCCTCCAGGATGCGGGTGAGAAAAGGGGTGTGGCCTTCAGAGAGGTGGTTCGCCCGGCGGCTTGGGCGCGCAGGGCAGGGGTGGCTTCGATGGGGTGTCAGTACGGCCGGTCGTAGGGGCTCATGCCGTTCGGGCACCAGTCCCTGCACGGCATCCCGACCGGCGCCTGGCAGTCCTCGCAGGGCAGTTCCTGGTCGTCCGGGTAGAGGTAGGGGTGCAACGGCATGGGTGTTCTGCTCTCTGAAGGGCTGGGCTCGGTGTTGCCCGGAAGGTAGGCCGGTGTCGCTGTGGGTCTGGAGCTCTCGCGAATCTCCGCGCGGCCGGCTTGCACAGGCCCGCGGTGTCAGCCGGCGTGCGTCGGACAGCTTCCGGCTACGGCCCGCCGGGCAGCCCATGACGACGGCCCGAACGCGGTGGACAGGACCGGCCGCGCCCGGCAATGCCTTCTTCCGCCCGCCGGAGAACAACGGCAGGCGGAAGAAGTGCGACTCAGTAGCCGATCGTCTCGGCCAGCTCGTACGCCTCGGTGAGAACGGCGTCGGTGAGCTGGCCAACGGCGTGAAGACCAGCCAGGTAGGTCCGCAGCCGCCCGGCATCCGCCAGCCACGGGACGGTGAGCTGCACATCGCCGTAGACGAAGCAGGCCAGGTCCTCACCAGTGACCTCGTTGAGCCGCTGGACGGCCACCTCGACAGGCCGCCACTGGGCCTGCTGGTTCTCCAGATGGGCCTGAGCACGCGCCAGGTTCTCCGCGTGGACGGTCGCGGCCCGGGTGTAAGCCTCCCGCCACTCGCCGAAGGCGTGATGCTTGGTGATCCGCTGGCGCACGTCCTGGATGGACCCGAGCCTTCCGATCACTCGGGATGAGGCACTCAGCCGGATACGTGTGACCTCGGCGCCAACCTGCGGGTCCCCGAAGCACTCCAGATCAACATCCCAGCCGCTCAGGGGTGTCACGGTCAGCATCCGGATCGTCAGGGTCTTGGCGGTGGCGGACTCCACGCGGGCCAGCCTGGTCCAGGGCTCGTCAACGGCCTCGCGCACCGTGTGGGTGTGCAGGAACCGCGCCTGGATGGACGACGCGGGTTCCGCGATGAGGATCAGGTCGCCGTGCTTGACGTCGCTGCCCACGGTGACCGTCTGCACCCGCACGTCCGCAGAAGGCAGATCCTTGTCCTGGTATCGAATCGACGGGTACTTCCGCTCCAAGTCCTGGTGGGGCCACAGGTCCTGCCAGATGGCGAGTCCGAGGTTGTAGGCGGTCGTCATCGGGTTCTTCGCGTTCACGGGGTGGGCCTTCCTCGGCATGGTGGCGGTTCGGAGACATCAAGCCCCGCGGCCGCTGTTGCCCGGGACTGACACGTCGGAAGGTAGGCCGGGGCCGCTTGGTGACCGAGGCCCGGCGAAGTCCGCCCTACCCCGAAGGCTCCGGCGCGGCAGGGTGTTACTCGACGGTGGCCGGCTGACGGACAGCGTCACCGGATCGCGGAGCAGGGTGCGCCCGTTTCACCACAGGTCCGTGCTGGCTGATCGAGGTCGCCCGCCTTCCCCACGGCGGTCTCCGCCCGTGGCGGGGCCTCACCGCCCGCTGTTACTGGGCGGCGCTCGTGGATACCCGGCTCAGGTACGGTCGGTGCCCCGGGAAGACCCGGACCGTCCACACCATCCCCGTCGGGTCCTTGAAGGACGATTCACCTTCCTGCTCGGGCAGCGTGAAACCCGACCTCTCCAGGTGCGTCACCAACTGGTCGATCACCTCAGCGGTGTTGGCCTGGTTCATGGCCAGTCCGAGTTCCTGTCGGGCGTACAGCCACGCCGCGTGGGAACTGACGACGAACGGCAAAGCATCCTGCGCAGCCAGGAACCATCCCTTCTCCTTACGGGGCCGAGTTCGAGGGCGAGCTGACTGCGATCGACTCGCGACCCCGGCCTTCATCTGGGCGTAGGTGCGCTCCACGTGAAGGGTCTGGTATCCGGTGACAACCGCCGCCTCGGGGTTCAGGGTGACCAGGTACCCCAACCGTCCCGGGCGCAGTCTCCACACACCCGTCTGCGCATGCCGCAGGACCGTCCCCGCCCCGGGGACGAGCAGGTCTTCCAACAGAGATCGGATCTGGGCCTCGGCAGTGCGGCGGTCCCCTCCGTGGAACCTGATGAAATGCCCGACCGCTGCCCGGGAGACTTCCACCTCGTATGCCTCGTCGGACTCCAGCGGGCGCACATTGGCGACCTGCCACAACGACGCCGGGCGGTCAGCCTGCTCGTGCACGAGCTGATTCTGCTGGGGCAGTCCAGCTTCGGCACGGACGAACCCGTCACACGACCGGCACCAGCCGTCCGCCGTCACCGTCCGGTTGGCGCACCGGGAGCCGTCCTTGCTGAAGCGGCGGCACTGCCGGGCGGGCGGCTGAGGGACTGCGGTCATCACTGGATCCTTGCTGCAAGGCGGAGCGCAGGCTCTTGGGGCTGGCCTGCTGCTGGCTGACGCCCCGAACTGTGCGGTGGGCTCACGGCGATGACGGCACGTACGCGAATCCGCCGCTGCGGGCGGCCGCTGTCAGCCAGCAAGCCGGCCGAGGCCTCGCGGACAGCCGCCCGTTACCGCAAGGTTCCCCGCCGCGAGCGGCGATCACGACTGCTCGGGTGGCAACCTGTCGGCAGTCCGCTCGATAAGACCCTTGAGAAGCACCGAGATGAGTTCTGCGGGCTCGGCGCTCTGCAACAGCCGATCCTCCGCGTGCCGCGCGTGCTCCCGCGCCGCTTCACGGTGCTTGATGCCCAGGGCAGGGTCATAAGAACGGCTCTCCCGAAGCCGCACGGCAGCCTGCTGGAGGTGGTGTTGAACCTCAACGGGCAGCAGCTCCAGCGCAGGCTGCCGCCCCAGTGGGAGCGGGTGCACGGTGTGCTCGGCGACCAGGTGCGCTTCACGGCGGAAGACCGCCTCACGGTGGCGGGCCCCCCAGAACACCTCGCCGTGCTCGCGGCAGCTGACGACGAAGTCGATGAACGGCCCGGCGGGCAGTTCATCAACGCGGACACTTTCGTCCTTCGTGACGTCGCCGACGATGAACACGCCGTCCGCCGGCTCCTCCACCCACCAGCAGTCACAGGTCCGTGTTCGGTGAGGCTCCACTTCATGTACGTCCTGGCAGTCGTGGAACCGCCCGCCTTCATCGACAACGAGGGTTCCCCGGCCACGCTCGTCGGACTCGAACTTCGCTGTGGTCCGCAGGGAGCGGCCCTGGCGGCGGGCGATCAACTCCATGCCACGCAGGATCTGGCCCCATATGCTCTCGCCTGCCCAGCCGTCCGTATCCGCGACCGCTTCGATCTCAACGAGGGCTCGCTCAGCACCGGCACCGGTGTAGCGGCAGGTGATCACCTCGGGGAGAAACCGCAAGGCATCGTGCTCGGCCGGGATGACGCTCAGGGGGACGGGCCTGTCGAAGCCGATCGGCCCTAGGTACGTCATCTCGTACTCGTCGTCCAGCGACATGAAGTGGAGGCTCCTTCAACTGCGGCCTGCTGCACCCGGTCATAGCGGTGACGAGCGCTCCGGGCGCAGAAAAAAGGAACGTGAGGACGGGAAGTGCCCGCCCGCTTCCGGGTGGGGAACGGGAAGCGGGCGGGGTGGCCGGGACGCTCCGGGGGGGGTGAAGCAGTCCCGGCCGAGCCGCCCTCCGTCGGGGCGGAAGGAGAGCGGCGGCTTCGAGGCCCCCGACGCATCGGGGCCAGTCGCTGTCAGGCTGGATCTCCGAAGCGCCATCCAGGCCGCCTGACAGATCTGAAGTTACGTGCCGGGCCGTGTCAGTTCGAAGTCTCGCGAATTTCGGAGCCCGACCGCTCAGGTTCACCTGGCACGCTGTCGGACAGCAGCACACCGTGTGGCCTGGCTCCGTCGTCGGCCGGCGGGGTGTGTGCGATGGCTATGTCGCACGGCAGGAGGCCGCGACCGATCGCGATGACCGCCAGGTGCACCGTGTTCACCGCATCCAAGCTCCAACGGGCGCTGCGGAGCGCGTTCTTCACAGCGGACGTGCTGATGCGGAGATGCCGGGCGACTCGGGTTTCCGGCTCACCCAGGACGGTGCGGCGCAAGACCTGGAGCTCCCGCTCGGTCAGCTCTCCTTTAGTGCGGGGCTTACGCCCGGGGCCTGCCATCGTCCGTCCTCTTCCTCGAACCATCACCGCCAGCCCTCGCGGGGCCGCGTCCCCTTGATCTATCAGGCGGTCCGGCCAGCAACTCCAGGCCGGACTGCGTTCGCCCGGACAAGCTCGCTACGCCGGCGACACCGTCGAGTCCGCTTGGGCACGCCGGAGCAGGCCGTTGCCCAGCAGCGTGTGCTGAGCAACGGCCTGCTGTGGGCGGTTACGCCTGTTCCCGGTCGGCGGCCTGGGTCCAAACCCCTGCAACGAACCCCTGCTGGTGGGGCTTCAGGCGCCGGAGGTAGCCCTGGTGTTCCAGATCAGTGCTCCACAGGGGAGCGACCACGGACGCGATCTCAGCGACCGCAGCGGCCCAGTCCGGCTTCACATCGTCGGGCACAGTCAGGACCAGCGTCATGTCGCACGGCGGGTATGCCTCCTGTCCCAGAGGGCCTGGAACCAGCGCAAGCTCCTCCGCGTGGGCACGGAGGTCCTCGTGCGAACAACGCCCCGTGATGAACCGCTCCTTCGGCTCGATCCCGATCGCGCGTAGCTCGGCAACCTCTTCCGGCGGGTACTTGAACCGCTCGTGCAAGCCCACGCAGGTGTCCGCGTCGGGATAGCGAGTCACCGCTTCGCCGTCGCGCCATTCGTACCCGGCGCCGAGCACGACGAGGATCTGGTGAAGGGCCTGAGTGCGGTTCTGGTACCCGCACGGATACCGGGCGATGAGATCGCGGACCGTGTCGTTCACGCTGGCCATCAGGTGGTGCCTTTCGGAATCGGTGTTGCTGCTTCCAGCTGGGCCCGTTCGGGGCAGCCGGTGCCCAGATCCTCAGGTGCATGCAGACTGGTCAGCCGATCCGCGCGAGGACCGGATTGCGGCGTCGCTGGCCCATACGGATCTGCGGGCCGGGAACGGACAGAGGCAGCCCGTGCCGCTCGGCGGTCGTGACCGCTGCGGATCACCGGGGCCGCATCCCCTGCGACCTCTCCCAAGCCTGGCGGTCTGCGTCCCACTGCCGACGAGCCTTCACCTGTTCGATCTCGGCGGTAAGCCGTTCGACCATCGCCCCGGGATCCAGGACGTGCAGGCCATGGCTGTTGCCGCGGTTGAAGAGGTGTCGCTGCTCCACCGAGATCTGTGTGCGGGCAACCCCGTCTTGGTCCGGCATGGTCATCACGGCCTGGTCGAACATCCCGGATGGTCCGCCGGGCACGGCAATCCAGTCACTCTCCCGGGCTTCCCACGGGTAGATCAGATCACCTCCCCTCAGACCGCGCCCCCGCGCAGCAGGCCGGAGCACCAACGGGTGCGCCTCGACGACGGATCGAGCCCGATCCGCCAGGTCAGCAGCCACGCTCCGGAACTCGACGACGCTGCTCATCTGCCAGAGCGTGTCGAGTTGGCTTACGGCTCGGCGCCAGTCTTCAGCCGGGTCGCCCGTCTCCGTCCGGCTCTCGGACAGGGCCCCCAACGTTCGAGTGATCAGGCGATATCTCCGGCGTTCACGCCCGTAGTTCCCTTGCATCGCGCGTGGCAGTGCAGGAAGCGCGCGGAGGAGATCCTCCGCGCGCTTGGCTTCTGTCTCCGTCACGGCGCCGTTCCCACGTCTATGGACGCAGGCAGGATCACCATGACCTCGACACGCACGCCCTTCCACTGCGCATCAAGGGTGTGAACCTGCACCTTGCGGCCGTACATCTCGTACGGGGCGCAGCTCGTGATCTCACCACCCAGCACTTCGACGTACGCACGGAACGCCTCCAGCGTCTCGTGTTCGCCCTGGAGGTGCCCGTACAGCGCCCGGTTGTCCGGCAGCTGCGGGATGGAGATCGTCCAGTGCGGGGTCGGCAGGTCCGGGAACTCACTGAGCAGCTGCGACAGAGCGAACGCGACAGCCCGCTGGTGACCCGCCGGTGTGGTCTCTCGGATGGTCTCGGTGTAGGCGGTGGTCATCGCTGCTCCTGGGTCGTTCGATTGGTGACGGCCCAGAAGTTAGGCAGCAGATGGGCCAACGCCCGCAGTTGCGCGAATCTCCCCAGACCCCCGCGCGGGCTGGTGGCTCAGCGGTCGAGGTCCGCCTCGTCTACTCCCCTATATATAAGGAGAGGGTGGAAGAAGCAGCTGCTTCTTCCACCCTCTCCTTCATGTGGCCAACTGCGGGAGCTCGGACAGCTCCCGCAGCGACCGACTAGTCGTCCTCGGCCTGGTGCCGTACACGCCGGCCATCAGGCGGCAAGAGGCGCAGCGTCGCTTCGAGGTCCATGCCCAAGTGCTCCATCCCGGCGCTAAGCAGCATGGTCAACCACGCTCCGTTCGAGGGCTTCCCATGAGCCCGAACCCACGGACGGTTCTCCTTGATGAAGGCCATGCGGGCGTCATCGGCCGCTTCGAGGACCGTGGGCGCCAAATACACCGTGGTCTTCTCCAGGGCCTCGTACTCAGCGCCAGGCGGGGTAAGTGCTCCGGTCGATACAGTCTCAGTCTTCTTGCTCTTCGACTGCTTCGGCTTGGCCGCAGTCTTCTTGGCCGGCTTAGCAGTGGTCGGGCTCGCGCCAGCCGCCGCCGGGCTCTCCCCCGCCGAGGTTCCCGCCTGGTCAGCTGGATCTGTGCCGTCCTCCAGCTCCGAGCCGCCCGATGCCGTTTCGCCGTCCTGACCGGCGCTCTGGTCCTCCCGGTTCTCCCGGTCGTCGCGAGCACCCGGGATGCTGCTGGACAACTGCCCAGACGCACCGGCGTCACCCTGCGTGCCGTTGCCTGCTTCCTGGCTTTGGAATGCCGACAAGAAGTCCGGGGTGCCGCTGCGCGGCGCGGACGTACCCACCGACGGGACCAATGCTTCGTTGCCCATCAGGCGTCTGCTCCAGTCTTCACTGCTTCGTTGCTGATCTCGATGGCCTGCTGCTTGGGCAGTGCCGTCTGCTGCTCGAGGTACTCAAGCTCCACACCGGGAACGGGCGTGGGCCATACCCCTTCGATGGCAGGCAGGTTCTGGTCCTTCAGGTACGCCTGGGCCCTCTCCAGGCACGGCGCCTGAGTCAGCTGCAGGAGCTTGAGGGCCTGCTGCACCAGGTACGGCATGACGGGCAGGACGTTCCGCTTGACGTTGTGCTTGTCGAGTCCGCTGACGCCCTTGGTCTTGCTGAGGATCTTCAGATGCCCCGACATGGGCATCTGCGCTTCCTTGGCGCTGTGGTAGTACGTGCTCATGGGGAACGTGGGGCCCCAGAAGCTGGCGAGTTCACCAGAGAACTCCCGCAGATCCTCAGTGCCTCCGGTCACCGTGACTACGCCGCTCGGATCGTCGGGATCGGTTCGCTGGGCCCGAGCCCGTAGACCCTCGACGATCTGTGTGAGCCGGAGCCGATCCATGCGAGCGTCTTTGTCGAACTGGTTCACGATGATGCCGGCGATCTTCGTCTTGAATCGCAGCCCCTTCGTGACCGCATCAACGAAGTCGAACAGCGTCGTGATGCCGTCCTGGGAGAAGAGCTCCGGCGACGTGATCATCAGCATCCACTGAGAAGCACTCAGGGGAATCTGCAGCTTGAGGTCTGTGTCCGGGTTCGTGTCGATGAGAACCAGGTCGAAGTGCCGGCCGAGCCCCTGAAGCGCATCACAGAGGAGATGCTCCTTGCCCGGGACAGCAAGGTTCTGCAGCGTGATCGACAGCAGCTTGTGCGCAGGAACGACGTACACCTCGCCGCCCGGGACCAGGGCGCCACCCTGCTCGTACGGGATCGACTCGTCAGGCTGCCACTCGGCGGGAGCCTTGATCATCGCCTCGTGCAGCTTGGCTTCACCCTTGATGACGTCCATCACCGTCTTGTCGGCAGGGATCTGCTCGCCAGTTGCCTCGTCCACACCGCCGGGGTACGCCTCGCAGCGGGTCAGCTTGTCGACGTTGCACTGCGGGTCGAAGCCGATGACCAGGACGCGCGCTCCGAAGGTGCGTGCTGCCTCGAAGGCCAGGTTGGCGGTCTTGGTTGTCTTACCGACTCCCCCCTTCTGATTGGCCACGGTGACCGTACGAAGACGGTCGATGTCGCTAGACCACCATGGCGGCCGCTGCGGTTGCCTATCCATGTCGATGAGGCTGAGGAGCGCGCTCTGAGACATGCTCGCCCTTCCAGATGTAGGTGCTGTCATTTCTTGGCCTGATCGGGTCCCCCGGGCCGGCGACCTCGTTAGCGGAGGCGCCCAGCCCGGTATCCGTCGAGGGACACCGTATCCGCCCGGACAGCGTTCAGTACGGCGGCTACCGTGAAAGCAGTCTGTTCGTGTCCAGTGTTGCTACATCCGGTACGGAGTGACCGCATACGCGGTTACCACGTACTGTCGGTGGTTACCTCTCTTCCTCGGAGCCCCAGCCCTTCGGTTGGCACGGCTGGTCGGCCCGAGGATGCGTGGCCGGCCTGGCACCCCCTCTTGGACAGCGTTCTCCCACGGGTGAACTCGCCCCTCGTTCGCTCTCACTCGTCGGGTATCACGGTCGAGTTCAAGCGGCAGGGCGCACGGGGGTTTGCCGTGTCTGCAGACTGGGTCGGCCGCAGTCGCTGGCGCGCGGTCGACGCGACTGCGGCAGAAGCAAAGGCCCGATGGCGGGCCGCTGGTGCTCTCAACTGCCAACCGGGTTTTCGGACTGGATGTACACGCCGTACATCCCGACTGTCGGCAACAGCTGGTGTAGTCGACAGTCGGCACTCGCAGTGATGCTGTAGATGCGGCAGCTACCGACGGTTGATGATCACTGTGCTGCGGTAGTCACGGGAGGTTCCGTAGCTACGGCTGACACAGCCTGTCTGTGAGCAGGGACTGTCAGCGGATACACGACATACGGACTGGCCGTAACCACCATGCTCACGGTGAAAGATGCGCCCGCTGACTGTCGCTGTCACCTGTTGCCACCAACTGCATGTTTCCTCTGGCAATCGGTGACAACAGGAGACACCTGCTGACAGTAGGTGCCGTTCGTACGGCATCCACAGCTTCCACGGGCCGACAGTAAGAACCGACGGCCTGTGAAACCGGTGAGCACTGACGGTCCGCTGTCACTGGGGCTACGGACTGCCAGTAGCCACCGCTTCCCCTCTGGTATCCGCTGTCACTGCCAGTCAGTCTCCACTGGATGTACTGACTAGCGGTAGTCACGAACCGGAGGACAACACGGGAGGCACGGTCGGTCCGCGAGAACAGTGAGAACGGCTGACACCGCTGGTACGGACTGTTGTTGGCTACTGCGACAACGGATTGTCGGGTTGAACTGTGTGTGCCGTATCCACCGCATCCACCTGGGCTACCGCCAGTCAGTGATCGCGGGAAGTACTGACAGTCGATGGATGCGCTCTGAACGTACGCACTGTTGCCAGGTTCAGCCAGTGCCTGCGGTAGGAGCCGTGAGCACGTTCCGTCAGTTTCCGAGGGAAGAACTGACTGTTGGGGGTCACCGCTTGTACGGCGATCACCGATTCCGCTGGAGCTACGTACAGCCGGTACCCGCTTAGCATGGCGACAGTCCGCAGGAGCCGACTGTTCGTGATCCCTGCGGGTACCGACTGTCAGCTGGCACCGTGAGAACGGTAGGCAAGGGAAAGACCGTCCGTCCGTGACAGCGGCACTAGAGGACTGACGGTGTTCGCCGTATCCACTGTTGCCACTCTGTGCACTGCCTGACAGTAGGCACCGTCTGAACCGACTCAACCGTTTCCACGGATTGCCGGTCACCACTGCGAGCAGGAACTGTCGATGACAACCGCTATATCCGCTCTCACCGAGGATGCTGGCAGTACCGACTGTCAGGAGACACGGCACCAGCCGACCGTCAGCTGTCACCGTATCCACCGGAATAGAAGGGGCTACCGCCTGCCCGTTTGAACGGTATCCACCGTGGTTACCGCCCTTACGGACTGTCAGCAATAGCTGAAAACGCCGTGCCAACTGCGACAACTGACTGTCGCGACATGCAGTTTCCCCCGGGAGAACCGCCTGTCCGTTCCCCCCGTACACACGGCAGATGCCTCGACCAACCGGGTAACCACGGTGGATACCGACTGAACGCACACAGCGCCTGTCCGCCCCTACCGAACGGCTGGCGCCCCGGGCCCGCGAATGAAACCGACTGTCCGTAACCGCTGTGGTTACGGACATCGGGACGCCTACCACGCCAAGGCTCCTCACAGCGCTCACCTCCAGTCCGTTTCCACGGTGGTTACCCACCTTCACCAATCCGCCAGCCACCAGTCCGAAATGACCGACTATCAGGCACTTCGTTCCTTCGCTGTTCTCATCCACCATCCGACGCAGCAGACACAGTACCGCCAAGAAGGCCCTTGATCGCGTCTCTGCGCCCCTCAACCCGCCGTCGGGTCTCCTAGGGCGCAGGGCCTTCTGAAAGGCGCCCAGACGGCCGTTCAAGTCCCTCGGTTCACAGTACCCACAGCCGGACAACGTTCTCCCACGGGAGAACCAGGGCTTCTCCCACCCGTCGCCGAAGTGCACCTGCGGCGACGCCAGACCAGGGATTCAATCCCTGAGGGCTGCCTCCTCGGCCTCCTCAAGGGCAGCCAGGGCCTTCTCGGAGGAAGCCGCCGGCAGTCCTTTCAGCTTCGACTCGCCGCGGAGTTCGCGCACCACCCACCGCAGATGCGCTCGCGTGCTCGCCTGCTCGGAGGACGTCACGTCGTTCCCATCGAGGTGCCAGGCAAGGTCGTCCCACCAGTCGTCCAGGTCCTCCACGGGCAGGAACGCTGGCCGGAACGACAGCAGCTTCAGTGCCGTCTGACGGACCCGCTGGTGCCCGGAGGCAATCTGCTGGCGCTCCTCTGCCTCCTGCGCTTCCAGCTTTCGCGCCAGCCTGGGGGTGCGGACTTCCCACTTCGTCCGGACCGCCAGCTGAAGGCGCTCCAGACGGAGAGCGGCTCCACCGCGTGACTGAATGCCCAGCACCACGCCGAGCTCTCGCCCCTTGATGCGCGACCGGCCGCACGCTTCGAGTACCGCGATCTCCTCGACGTCTGCCAGCTGCCGCAGCCTCCGGAGAAGCCTCAGCCGGTCGAGGTTGTTCTCCTGGAGGACTTCCCGAGCCGCGGTGAGACGCTCCTCCTCGCCCTTGGTCCGATCCTTGATCGCCTCCAGTCGCGTCACGGGGGCCTCGAGCACGGCTTCGTGCTGCCGCACGTACAGCAGGACGCCGTACACGTCCTCGGGAGCCGGGAACAGTTCAAGGTCGCGGTCGCCAGCGTCACGGTGGCGCTTCTTGATCCGTTCGACGATCGGCGCGGTTGCGCGGTCACGGAACGGCTCTGGTCTTCCTCTGGGCATGCGGATCAGCATGCCGGATCTGTCTTCTTAGTAATGACAAATCGCGCTGGGGATGCTCAACGAGGAATCTCGAAGCCACCTCCTGGCTCTGTTCACTCCACCCCTGCAGGGGCGTATTTCAGCAGGTCAGAGCATCCGGACAGCCCGCCACCATCTCCGGCCTTCCAAGCCGGACAGCCCGCCCTCCCCGGGCAGCGATCCGTACGGACAGCCCGCCACCCGACCCGCTCGAC
>LIQL01000420.1 GCA_001418405.1 Streptomyces diastatochromogenes
CAGGCGCAAACAGCAACCCCCAGGGCGGGACGGCCGACCACGTGGGAAGAAGCCCCGCGCAGCGGCAACGCGCCGCAGGCGCAAACAACAACCCCCACGGCGGGACAGCCGAAAACGCCCCGCGCCGCCAGGCGCAAACAACAACCCCCACGGCGGGAAAGCCGACAACGTGGGAAGCAACGCAACCCGCGTCAGAGCGCCTGCGCGAACGTGCTGAACAGTCGTTGTGGGTCGTAGGTCTGCTTGACCTTGTCGAGGCGGGTGGTGGCGGTCCCGTAGTAGGCGGACTTCCAGTTGGGCAGGCCGGCGTCGGTGTAGTTCTGGTAGGCGGCGCCCGAGGAGTGGCGCTGCATCGCGCCGTGGAAGGCGTCGAGCCATGCGGTGCCGGCGGCGCCGGAGCCGCCGGCGGGCCAGGAGGTCAGGTACTGGGCGAGGAAGCGGGAGCGGCGGTGGACGAACGCGGTGTCGGTGGTGCCGACGCGGTTGATCGCGCCGCCGAGTGCGGTCAGTGCGACGTTGCCGGTGACGCCCTTGTGGCCGCCGCTTTCGATCTGGGCCAGGAGGCTCTGGACGCCGGCCGCGGACAGGTTGCGGTCGAAGAAGTGCGAGCGGGCGGCGTAGGTTTCGCGGCCCAGTGATCCGGCGCCGGTGTGGCCGGGCAGGGTGCCCGGCATGTGGCACTGGGCGGTGGACTTCGAGGAGCAGCCCGCGTATGCCTCCATGGCGTCCAGGTAGCCGATCGGGGTGAGGCTGACGCGGGTGGCCGGGCCGGGGCCGCCGGGCTGGTCGGCGAGTTTGTCGACGGCGTTTTGCAGGTCGTGGTGGCTGCCGAGGGAGAAGGCCGCGACGGAGACCGCCGGGGTGCCGCCGGGGCTGGCGTCGAAGTGGGCGGTGGACCATATCTCGTCGGGCTGGTCCGGGCCCCACTTCTGCCAGGACCCGAGCACCGCGGCGGCCTTGGCCCATGGCCAGGTCATGTATGCCATCACGGCGCGGGGCGCCGGGTGGGTGCGGAAGCGGAGTTCGGTGACGACGCCGAAGTTGCCGTTGCCGGCGCCGCGCAGTGCCCAGAAGAGCTCGGGGTGGTGGTTCTGGTCGCAGTCGACGGTCTTGCCGTCGGCGGTGACGACGGTGGCGCCGACCAGGCTGTCGCAGGTCAGTCCGTACGCGCGGGAGACCACGCCGTGGCCGCCGCCGAGCGTGAGGCCGGATATGCCGACGGTGGGGCAGGAGCCGCCGGGGACCGTGACGCCGTGCGGGGCGAGGCCCTCGTAGACGTCGATGAGTTTGGCGCCGGCCCCGATCCGGGTGGTGCCGCCGGTCGGTGCGCCGACCTTGTCGAGCGCCGAGACGTCGATGATGAGTTTGCCGTTGCCGCTGGAGAAGCCGGCGTAGGAGTGGCCGCCGCTGCGGATGGCGACGGGGGCGTCGTAGCGGCGGGCGAAGGCGAGGCACTCGGCGATGTCGCCGGGGTGTTTGACGTAGGCGATGGCGGACGGCTTCAGGGTGTCGAAGCGGGTGTTGTACAGGCGGCGGGCGGTGGCGTAGGAGGCGTCGGAGGCGCGTATCAGATCGCCGTCGAGGCTCTTGCCGAGCGCGTTCCAGGCGGTTGGGGTGGCGGGGGTCCTGGCGGACGCCGCGCTGTTCATGGCGCCTGTGGTCCCGCTGGCGGAGGCCGCCGCGGTGGGGCCGCCGGGGGCCTCGCAGCCGGTGGCCCAGGCGAGGGAGGTGGCCGCGAGTCCGCCGCCGGCCGTCAGGAGTGTGCGCCGCTTCACTGGGATGGATCCCCCTTGGTTGTCGTACGGTCCGGTCCCGGCCCGCCGGTCGTCCGGCCGGTGGGCGCGGGGGGTGTGCCGGGGCATCGCACCTGTGGGTCGGCCGGTAACGCTCCCGTTGTTCCGTGTCGTCCGGTACGCGAGTGAAGTCCGTTACCGCGTGGTGCTGTTGTGCCCCTCACTACCCAGATGCGGCGCGGGGGGTGACGGGTTCCCGGAACGGACCGGGTCATTCCACGGGGCGGTCCATCGCGGCGTCGGGACCGCCGTGCGCAGCCGCCGCGTGACGCTCGGCATCGGTCCGGGCCTGGGAGCGGGCGCGGCGGGCCATTCCGGTCCAGCCGCAGTCGCAGCGGGCCAGGCAGAAGGAGCCGCGCTCGGTGGTGGAGGTGCGGTGCGGGGCTGATTCGGGCACCCGGCCACGCTACGCGCCCCAGGTGTCGTTGCGTGACGGGGCCCCGTCACGGTCGTTGAACGGTGCGGTCGACGCACCGTCAGACGAGTCGGGGGCGGGACGTCCGACCGTCCCGAGCGGACCGGCCGGCCCAGGCGGTCCCGAACACGGCGGCCGAGGGGGCTCGTACGCATGGTGGTGCAGGACAGGCGAGGCGGCGCGGTCGCCGCGGCCGTGGTGTGCGGGACGGGACTGATGGCGGGGCTGCTGGCGACGGCGGGCTGTTCCCCGAACGGCGCGGCGGCGGACGACCAGGTGGCGCCCGCGCGGGCGCCGGCCGCGGCGGAACTGCGGCGCAGCGTCGAGGCGCTGCTGCGGGCCGGCACGGCCAGGGTGCGGACGGCGATGGAGACGGTCAGCGGCGGGACGCTGGTGGCGATCCGGGGGGCCGGCGGCTACGACTTCGCGACCGCCAGCGGGCAACTGCGGTTGGTGCTGCCGGATCTGAAGGGCAAGCCCAGCGGCGGCAACCAGCCGATCACCGAGGTCCTGGCGCCCGGTGCGCTGTTCATGAAGAACCGCGGGGCGGGGGTGCCAGCCGACAAGTGGGTGCGGGTGGACACCGCGACGCTGCCCGACGGGAACCTCGTCACGGGTGGGGCGACGGATCCGCTGGCCGCCGCCGAACTCCTGCGCGGCGTGCGGGAGGTGACGTTCCAGGGGCAGGAGCGGTGGGGCGGGGTGCCGGTGCGGCACTACCGCGGTACGACCGATCTGGCGGCGGCCGCCGGGCGGGCGTCGGCGCGGACCCGGCCCGCGCTGGTGGCGGCGGAAAAGGGGTTCACCACCATGGTGGTGCCGTTCGACGCCTACGTGGACGACGCCGGGCGGTTGCGCAAGCTGCGCCAGCGGTTCCGGTTCGCCAACGGGGTGCCGGCGGGGGCGTCGGTGACCTCCACGACCGAGCTGTACGCGTTCGGCACCCCGGTCGTGGTGCGGCTGCCGGACCGGCGCGACATCTTCACCGGGAAGATCTCCGCGGCGTCCGGGTAGGCCCGACGGCGCGGGCCGGGGCGCGGAAATGGTCCTTCCGTGTCATGTGCGGGGCGGGTGGCCCTCCTTACCCTGGCGGTAACCACCACGGCGTGGGAAGGCGCTCGAAGGGAGGAGGTGTCGGACGTGCCCGCCCATCGCCATCCGACGGTTCAGGACCAGGTCGCCCTCACCGAGATCGACCTCACCGGTGAGTTGATGATCGCGGCGGCGGCCGCGAGCGAGGACCGGCTCAGCACCGACCGGATCGACGAACTCCTGCACGTGGCCGGCGCCCCGCACGGGGACCGGCCCGATCGACAGGCGCCGGACGCGCCCTGACGGGCCCGGCCCCGCGGCGGTCAGCTGCGCAGCATCCGCTCGATCGCCTTGGTCGCCTCCTGGACCTTGGCGTCGACGGCGTCCGGTCCCTGGGCGGCGGCGTCGGCGACGCAGTGCCGCAGGTGCTCCTCCAGCAGTTGGAGGCCGAAGGACTGCAGGCCCTTCGTGCTGGCCGAGACCTGGGTGAGTATGTCGATGCAGTAGACGTCTTCTTCGAGCATGCGCTGCAGACCGCGGATCTGGCCCTCGATGCGGCGCAGTCGCTTGATGTGCGCGTCCTTTTGCTTGGCGTAGCCGTGACCGCCCGGCGCCGGAGTCCCCACAGCGTTATCGGTCACAGATCCGGGGGCGGTGCGGGGGGCGGTTTCCGGCGGGGAGCCGTGGCAGGCCGCGGCGGCTGCGGTGCCGCCGCTGGTGCCCGCGTCCGTGGTCGTCATGGCCATCTCCCGTGGTATTGAAGCGATCCGTATACCCCCGGCGGGTATATCGTACCGAAATTTTCGGGCACCCGCGGTACCCCGTGCAGAGCATGCTGCCCGATGGGCGACACTGAGGGAATGCCGGTTAGCTGGGTTAGCTGTGGCTGGATGATGCGCCTAGCATCAACTCGACCGAATCCGATGCACCCCGAGGATTTCACGTGCGCTTTCGTCTGACCCCCAGGGAGACGAGCTTCTACGACATGTTTGCGGCGTCTGCCGACAACATCGTCACCGGCTCCAAACTCCTGATGGAAATGCTCGGGGCGGACGCCTCCGCACGGGCCGAGATCGCTGAACGGATGCGCGCGGCCGAGCACGCAGGGGACGACGCGACGCACGCGATCTTCCACCAGCTGAACTCCTCGTTCATCACGCCGTTCGACCGCGAGGACATCTACGCCCTCGCCTCGTCGCTCGACGACATCATGGACTTCATGGAGGAGGCCGTCGACCTGGTCGTCCTCTACAAGGTCGAGGAACTCCCCAAGGGCGTCGAGCAGCAGATCGAGGTGCTGGCGCGGGCGGCGGAGCTGACCGCCGAGGCGATGCCGAACCTCCGCACGATGGCGAACCTCACCGAGTACTGGATCGAGGTCAACCGCCTGGAGAACCAGGCCGACCAGATCCACCGCAAGCTGCTGGCCCACCTCTTCAACGGCAAGTACGACGCCATCGAGGTGCTCAAGCTCAAGCAGATCGTGGACATCCTGGAGGAGGCGGCGGACGCCTTCGAGCACGTCGCCAACACGGTCGAGACCATCGCGGTCAAGGAGTCCTGAGCGCCGGCCATGGACACCTTCGCGCTCATCGTGACCATCGCGGTCGCGCTCGGATTCACCTACACCAACGGCTTCCACGACTCGGCGAACGCGATCGCGACCTCGGTCTCGACGCGCGCCCTGACCCCGCGGGCCGCGCTGGCGATGGCGGCCGTGATGAACCTCGCCGGTGCCTTCCTGGGCAGCGGCGTCGCCAAGACGGTCAGCGAGGGGCTGATCGCGACCCCGCACGGCAGCAAGGGGATGGGCATCCTCTTCGCCGGGCTGCTCGGCGCGGTCGTCTGGAACCTCGTCACCTGGTACTTCGGCCTGCCGTCCTCGTCCTCGCACGCGCTCTTCGGCGGCCTGGTCGGCGCGGCGCTGGCCGGCGGGACGCAGGTGATCTGGTCCGGCGTGATCGAGAAGGTCGTCCTGCCGATGTTCATCTCGCCGGTGATCGGGCTGGTGCTCGGCTACCTGGTGATGGTGGCCATCCTCTGGCTGTTCCGGAAGGCCAACCCGCACAAGGCCAAGCGCGGCTTCCGCATAGCGCAGACCGTCTCGGCCGCGGGCATGGCGCTCGGGCACGGTCTCCAGGACGCCCAGAAGACCATGGGCGTCGTGGTGATGGCGCTGGTCATCGCCGACGTCGAGACGGCCGACGACGCCATTCCGCTGTGGGTCAAGCTGGCCTGCGCGATCACCATGTCGCTCGGTACGTACGCGGGCGGTTGGCGGATCATGCGGACCCTGGGCCGGCGGATCATCGAGCTGGACCCGCCGCAGGGCTTCGCCGCGGAGACCACGTCCGCCTCGGTGATGTACGTGGCGTCGTTCCTGTTCCACGCGCCGATCTCCACCACGCACGTCATCACCGCCTCGATCATGGGCGTCGGCTCGACCAAGCGCCCGCGTGCGGTGCGCTGGGGCGTGGCCAAGAACATCGTGATGGGCTGGTTCATCACGATGCCGGCCGCGGCGCTCGTCGCCGCCCTGGTGTTCTGGCTGATCAAGCTGGCCTTCGGCTGACGACCGGTCCCCTGTCCGCAGATGGTGAAGGGCCCGCCCCCGGGTGAGGGGCGGGCCCTTCGTCCTGTGGTGGCACCGCCATGCAGCACCGCAGGACACCGGGGGCGGCCGACGGCTCAGCCGAAGCGGCCGGAGATGTAGTCCTCGGTGGCCTGGACCGACGGGTTGGAGAAGATCCGCTCGGTCTCGTCGATCTCGATGAGCTTGCCGGGCTTGCCGACGGCCGCCAGGTTGAAGAACGCGGTGCGGTCCGAGACCCGCGCGGCCTGCTGCATGTTGTGCGTCACGATGACGATCGTGAAGCGCTCCTTCAGCTCCCCGATCAGGTCCTCGATGGCGAGGGTGGAGATCGGGTCGAGCGCCGAGCAGGGCTCGTCCATCAGCAGCACCTGCGGCTCGACCGCGATGGCGCGGGCGATGCACAGCCGCTGCTGCTGGCCGCCGGAGAGGCCCGAGCCGGGCTTGTTCAGGCGGTCCTTGACCTCGTTCCAGAGGTTGGCGCCCTTGAGGGAGCGCTCGACGACGTCCTTGAGTTCGCTCTTGCGGTACTTGCCGTTCAGGCGCAGCCCGGCCGCGACGTTGTCGAAGATCGACATCGTGGGGAACGGGTTGGGGCGCTGGAAGACCATGCCGACGGTGCGGCGGACGGCGACCGGGTCGACGCCGGAGCCGTAGAGGTTCTCGTCGTCCAGCATCACCTTGCCCTCGACGCGGCCGCCGGGGGTGACCTCGTGCATCCGGTTCAGGGTGCGCAGGAAGGTCGACTTGCCGCAGCCGGAGGGGCCGATGAAGGCGGTCACCGAGCGCGGCTCGACGGTCATGGAGATGTCGTCGATGGCCTTGTGGGCGCCGTAGTACGCGTTCAGGCCGCTGACGTCGATTCGCTTGGCCATGTCAATCACTGCTTCTTTCTGTTGCGGCTCGGTCAGCGGCCGGTTTTGGGGGCCTTCCAGCGGGCGATGCCGCGGGCCACCAGGTTGAGGACCATGACGAAGGCGATCAGCACGAGTGCCGCGGCCCAGGCCCGGTCGTAGGAGGCGTCGGAGCCCTGCTGCCACTGCTGGAAGACGTAGAGCGGCAGGGACTGCTGGGCGCCGTCGAAGGGGTTGTTGTTGATCGTCTTGGCGCCCCAGACCAGCAGCAGCACCGGGGCGGTCTCGCCGGTGATGCGGGCGATGGCGAGCATCACGCCGGTGGTGATGCCGCCGATCGAGGTCGGCAGGACGACCTTGAGGACCGTGCGCCACTTCGGGATGCCGAGGGCCAGGGACGCCTCGCGCAGCTCGTTCGGGACGAGCTTGAGCATCTCCTCGGTGGAGCGGACCACG
Organism: Streptomyces diastatochromogenes; assembly: GCA_001418405.1. Taxonomy (GTDB): domain Bacteria; phylum Actinomycetota; class Actinomycetes; order Streptomycetales; family Streptomycetaceae; genus Streptomyces; species Streptomyces albulus_C. Next base: position 7,141 of record LIQL01000420.1, read on the forward strand.
ACCGGCATCATCAGGATCGCCAGCGCCATCGAACCGGCGAAGCCGGACGGGCCGAAGCCGAGGATCAGGATCCACACGGAGAGCACGAACAGGCCGGCGACGATCGAGGGGATGCCGGTCATCACGTCGACGAAGAAGGTGACGACCTTCGCGAGCGTGCCGCGGCCGTACTCGACGAGGTAGATGGCGGTCAGCAGACCGAGCGGGGCGGCGATCAGGGTCGCCAGGCCGACCTGCTCCAGGGTGCCGATGATCGCGTGGTAGACGCCGCCGCCGGGCAACGCGTCGGGCAGCGTGCCCATCGAGTGGGACAGGAAGTACCCGTTGAGGACCTTGCGGCCGCGGTCGACGGTCTCCCACAGCAGCGAGGCGAGCGGGACGACGGCGAGCAGGAAGGCGGTCCACACGACGGTGGTGGCCAGCCGGTCCTTGGCCTGTCGGCCGCCCTCGACGGCCGCGGTCAGCAGGAACGTGCCGACGACGAAGAGCAGTGCGGCGATCAGTCCCCACTGGACGGCCGAGTCCAGGCCGGCGGCCAGGCCGGTGCCGCAGCCGGCGGCGACGGCGACCAGGGCGAGGACCGGCAGGGTCCAGCGCGGCAGCCGGGACTGCTTGAGCGCGAGCGGGGTGCGCGACTCGGCGACCTTGCGGTGGCGGTGGCTGGTGGCGACGGTCATGCGGAGGCCCCCGAGTACTCCTTGCGGCGGGCGATGATCAGCCGGGCCGCGCCGTTGACGAGCAGGGTGATCACGAAGAGGACGAGGCCGGAGGCGATCAGGGCGTCCTGGCCGAAGGTGTCGGCCTCGCTGAACTTGCTGGCGATGTTCTGGGCGAAGGTGCCGCCGCCCGGGTCCAGCAGGCTGGCGTTGATCAGGAAGCTCGGGGAGAGGACGGTGGCGACGGCCATCGTCTCGCCCAGCGCCCGGCCCAGGCCCAGCATGGAGGCGCTGATGACGCCGGAGCGGCCGAACGGCAGCACCGACATCCGGATGACCTCCCAGCGGGTGGCGCCGAGGGCCAGTGCGGCCTCCTCGTGCATCCGCGGGACCTGGAGGAAGACCTCCCGGCTGACGCTGGTCACGATCGGCAGGATCATGATCGCGAGCAGGATGCCGACGGTGAACAGCGAACGGGCGGCCCCGTTGCTGTAGCTGAAGATCCCGGTCCAGCCGAGGAAGTCGTTCAGCCAGCCGTAGAGGCCGCTCAGGTGCGGGACGAGGAAGAGCGCGCCCCACAGGCCGTAGACGATGCTGGGGACCGCGGCGAGCAGGTCGATGACGTAGCCCAGTGGCGAGGCCAGCCTGCGCGGCGCGTAGTGCGAGATGAACAGGGCGATGCCGACCGCGACCGGCACCGCGATGAGCATCGCGACCACCGAGCTGACGAGGGTGCCGAACGCGAGCACCGCGATGCCGAACTTGGGCTCGGTGCCGACGGCGTTCCAGTCCAGGGTGGTGAAGAAGTTGCTCTTGTCCCCGGAGATGGCGAGGACCGAGCGGTAGGTGAGGAAGGCCGCGATGGCGGCCATGATCACCAGCAGGGCGATGCCGGAGCCCCGGGAGAGCCCGAGGAAGATCCGGTCACCGGGGCGGACCGCCTTGCCGGAGACCGATCCGGTGGCCGGTGGCGGGGACGGTGCGGTTGTCGGGTGGGGTGAGTAGTCCATGGGTTTCTCCGGTCTGCGGAGCCCTGCGGGGGCTCCTGCGCGGCGGTGCACCGGATGGGCGGCGGTCCCGGCGGGTCATCGGGACCGCCGCCCGGCGGGTCAGGAGAGCGTCGCGACGGTCTTGCGGACCTTGTCGGCGATCTCGGTCGGGAGCGGGGCGTAGCCGAGGGCCTTGAGGGCGTCCTGGCCGTCCTTGCTGGAGACGTAGGTCAGGAAGGACTTGGTGGCCGGCAGGGTCTCGGCCTTGTTGCCCTTGTCGCAGGCGATCTCGTAGGTCACCAGCGTGATCGGGTACGCGCCCTCGGCCTTGGTGGCGTAGTTGAGCTTCAGCGCCAGGTCGTTGGCGCCCTGGCCGGCCGGCTTGGCCTCGGCGATCGCCTTGGAGGCGTTGTCGACGGTGGCCTCGACCGGGGCCTGGGCACCGGTGTTGATCTTGACCGTCGGGATCTTGCCGGAGGTCGCGTAGGACAGCTCGAAGTAGGAGATCGCGCCGCTGGTCTGCTTGACCTGCGAGGAGACGCCGGCCGAGCCGGACGCCGCCTGGCCGCCGGTGCCCTCCCACTTCTTCGCCGGCTCGTGCTTCCAGGCACCGCCGGAGGCGGCCTTGAGGTACTTGGTGAAGTTGTCGGTGGTGCCCGAGTCGTCGGAGCGGTGGAACGCCTGGATCTTCAGGTCGGGGAGCTTGGCACCCGGGTTGAGCTTCTTGATCGCGGCGTCGTTCCAGTTGGTGATCTGCGAGTCGAAGATCTTCGCCAGGGTCGGCGCGTCGAGGACGAGGTTGTCCACGCCCGGGACGTTGTAGCCGACCGCGATCGGGCCGCCGACCATCGGCAGGTCGATCGCCTGGCCGCCCTTGCAGAGCGTCTTCGACTTGGCGATCTCCTCGGGCTTGAGCGCCGAGTCGGAGCCGGCGAAGGCCGTCTGGCCCTGGAGGAAGGTGGTGACGCCCGCGCCGGAGCCGGTGGGCTGGTAGTTGATCTCGGTGCCCTGGCAGGCGCCGGAGTAGTTCTGCACCCAGACGTCCATGGCGTTCTTCTGCGCCGACGAGCCCGAGGCGAGCAGCTTGCCCTTGCCGTCGCACTTGACGTTGGCGGCCTTGGCGGAGCTGCCGCCGCCGCTGCCGCCGGTGGTGTTGTCGGAGCCGCACGCGGTCAGGGCCAGGGCACCGGAGACGGCGAGAGCGCCAACGGCGAGGGCGCGAACCCGGTTCTTGCGCTGAAGCTTCACTGTCGAGAGTTCCTTCCTGGTGCGCGCCGTTTCCTCGGCGTGCGGAGTGGTGACGGAAAGGGGGGCGGCCGCGTTGCCTGGCGGCGGGCCGACGCCCTCGGTACGGCCGAAATTAGGCAGATCAGGTGAAGCAGCCGATGGAGCGGAGTGAACGCACGGTGAACCTCGGCCGTCAGCTGAGTGCGGAGCCGTCGGGCGCGGACGGGCGGCTCGGCGGCGCGGGCGGGGGCCGCGGGCGCGGTCGGGACGCGCCGTGACGGAGCGCCCGGTTCCGGTGCGCGGCGCCGCCCCGGAGCGCCGGGTTCCGGGCCGAACCACCGGTTCTCCACCGGGAAACGGCCCGTCGCCCTGTCGAATTACCAGTCGGTATGGCAGCATCCGCGCCGAGAGCGCGCACACGAATCGGTGCGGAACGACCGGAGGTGACTGGTGGGGAGCCAGGGGGCACAACAGGGCGTTCGG
>LIQL01000421.1 GCA_001418405.1 Streptomyces diastatochromogenes
CGGACTGGCCGGCGCCGCCCAGGAACAGGCCGACGCGCTGGCCCGGGTGCTGACCGGCCCCCGGCCCACCTCCCCCGCCTACACCGGGACCCGCGCCCTGACCCGGCTCACCCTGACCGGGCGGGACGCCCTGGACCTCGCCGCGTTCGGCGAGACCGCGCCGCGCCCCGGCGACGACGTGGTGCGGCTCGCCGACGCCACCCGCGGCACCTACCGCAAGGTCGTCGTCCGCGGCGACCGCCTGGTCGGCGGGGTGCTCGTCGGGGCGCTGGGCACCGTCGGCACGCTCGCCCGCGCCTGGGAGGACGCCGAACCCCTCCCGGCCGACGACGGCCCCCTGCTCCACCTGCTCACCCACGACGGAGGCTCCTGATGTCCACGACGGCTCTTCGTGAGCGGCCCCGCCCCACGCTCGTCCTCGTCGGCCACGGCATGGTCGGCCAGCGCTTCCTGGAGGCACTGGCCGCACGCGGCCTGACCGGCACGCACCGCGTGGTCGTGCTGTGCGAGGAGCCGCGGCCGGCCTACGACCGCGTGCACCTCACCTCGTACTTCTCGGGGACGACGCCCGCCCAGCTCTCCCTGGCCGACGAGCAGTTCCTCGCCGAGCACGGCATCGAACTGCACCTCGGCGACCCGGCCGAGACCGTCGACCGGACCGCCCGGACCGTCACCGCCCGTTCCGGGCTGACCGTCCGCTACGACGCGCTGGTCCTGGCCACCGGCTCGTACCCCTTCGTGCCGCCGGTCCCCGGCAAGGACGCCGAGGGCTGCTTCGTCTACCGCACGATCGAGGACCTGCTGGCGATCGAGGCGTACGCGAAGCACCGGGCGAAGACCGGCGCGGTGGTCGGCGGCGGGCTGCTCGGACTGGAGGCCGCCGGCGCGCTGAAGGGCCTCGGACTGGCCACCCACGTCGTGGAGTTCGCGCCGCGCCTGATGCCGGTGCAGGTGGACGAGGGCGGCGGCGCGGCCCTGCTGCGCACCATCGAGGACATGGGGCTGACGGTCCACACCGGGACCGGCACCCAGGAGGTGGTGACCGGTGCGGACGGGGCGGTCACCGGGATGCGCCTGTCGGACGGCACCGAACTCGGCACCGACCTGGTGGTGTTCAGCGCCGGCGTCCGCCCCCGCGACCAGCTCGCCCGGGACTGCGGACTGGCGGTCGGCGAGCGCGGCGGCATCACCGTCGACGCGCAGTGCCGGACGGTGACCGATCCGCGGGTGTTCGCCGTCGGCGAGTGCGCGCAGGCGGTGGACGGGCGGGTGTACGGCCTGGTTGCCCCCGGCTACGAGCAGGCGGAGACGGTCGCCGCGACCCTGGCCCGGGAGGAGTCCGCGTTCACCGGAGCCGACCTGTCCACCAAGCTGAAGCTGCTCGGCGTGGACGTGGCGTCCTTCGGCGACGCGCACGGCGCCACCGAGGGCTGCCTCGACGTCGTCTACGCCGACTCCCGCGCCGGCCTCTACAAGAAGCTGGTCATCGGCCGGGACGGCACCCTGCTCGGCGGTGTCCTGGTCGGCGACGCGGAGGCGTACGGGACGCTGCGCGCGCTCACCGGGTCGGTGCCGCCGCTGGCGCCCGAGCACCTGGTGCTCCCGGCGGGCGCCGGTGCGCCCGGGCAGCTCGGCCCGTCCGCGCTCCCGGACGACGCGGTGATCTGCTCCTGCCACAACGTCACCAAGGGCACCATCCGCGGCGCGGTCACCGCGCACCGGTGCGCCACCGTGCCGGAGGTCAAGAAGTGCACCAAGGCCGGTACCGGCTGCGGCAGTTGCTTCAAGGTGCTCGGCCAGCTCGTCAACGAGGAGCTCGCGGCGAACGGCGTCGAGGTCGACACGGGCCTGTGCGGCTGCTTCGCACGGACCCGCGAGGAGCTCTACGAGATCGTCCTCGCCCTGCGGATCACCTCGTACCAGCAGCTGCTGGACGCGTACGGCCGGGAGGGTGCCCGGGGCACCGACGGCTGCGAGACCTGCAAGCCCGCGGTCGGCTCGATCCTCGCCTCGCTCGCACCGGCGATCGGCGCCGACGGCCACGTCCTGGACGGCGAACAGGCGGCGCTCCAGGACACCAACGACCACTTCCTGGCCAACCTCCAGAAGAACGGCTCGTACTCGGTCGTCCCGCGCGTGCCCGGCGGGGAGATCACCCCGGAGAAGCTGATCGCGATCGGCGAGGTCGCCCGGGACTTCGGGCTCTACACGAAGATCACCGGCGGGCAGCGGATCGACCTGTTCGGCGCCCGGGTCGAGCAACTCCCGCTGATCTGGACCCGGCTGGTGGACGCCGGCTTCGAATCCGGCCACGCCTACGGCAAGTCGCTGCGCACCGTGAAGTCGTGCGTGGGCCAGACCTGGTGCCGCTACGGCGTCCAGGACTCCGTCCGCATGGCGATCGACCTGGAACTGCGCTACCGGGGGCTGCGGTCCCCGCACAAGCTGAAGGCGGCGGTCTCCGGATGCGCCCGCGAGTGCGCGGAGGCCCGGTCGAAGGACTTCGGCGTGATCGCCACCGCGGGCGGCTGGAACCTCTACGTCGCCGGCAACGGCGGCGCCACCCCGCGCCACGCGGACCTGCTGGCCCAGGACCTGTCCGACGCCGAGCTGATCCGCCTGATCGACCGCTTCCTGATGTTCTACCTCCGCACCGCCGACCGCCTGGAGCGCACCAGCGTCTGGCTGGAGCGGATCCCGGGCGGTCTGGAGCACGTCCGCGACGTGGTGGTGGCGGACTCCCTCGGCATCTGCGCGGAACTGGAGTCGCTGATGGCGACCCACGTGGACCACTACCGCGACGAATGGGCGGAAGCGCTCGACGACCCCGAGAAGCTGGCCCGGTTCGTCTCCTTCGTCAACGCCCCCGACACCCCCGATCCGGTCGTCGGCTTCGTCCCCGAACGCGACCAGATCAAGCCCGACCTGCCGCTGCTGTCGCTCGGTCTGCGGCCGGCCGCCGGTCCCCGAAAGACCCTGGTAGACGCCCTGGAAAGGAGCCCCCGGCGATGACCCTGGCCCCCGAGACCCTCGATCTGGAAGTACAACTGCGGCTGCCCGACACGTGGTTCACGGTGTGCGGACTGCGCGCCCTGACCCCGGGCCGCGGGGTGGCGGCCCTCCTGCCCGACGGCCGCCAGGTGGCGGTCTTCCGCGACCGGGCGGGCCGGCTCTACGGCATCGACAACCGCGACCCGTTCGGCGGCGCCGCGGTCCTCTCCCGCGGCCTGACCGGCACCCACGAGGGTCGCCCGTTCGTGGCGTCACCGCTGCTCAAACAGCGGTTCGACCTGGAGACCGGACGCTGCCTGGACGATCCGTCGGCGTCCGTCACGGCCTACCGGATGCGGACGCGGGCGGTGTGAGGACCCGGCGTAGGCTGGCCCTCCCCTACCGAGGAGTACGACGTGACCCGGTGGAACACCAGCCACATCCCCGACCAGACCGGCCGCGCGGTCGTCGTCACCGGCGCCAACAGCGGCCTCGGCTACGTCACCGCCCGTGAGCTGGCGCGGCGCGGCGCCCGGGTGGTGCTGGCCTGCCGCAGCGCCGAGCGGGGCACCGCGGCACTGGCCCGACTGCGGTCCGAACTGCCCGTCGTGGAGGCCGAGTTCCGGCCGCTGGACCTGGCCGACCTGGCGTCCGTACGGCGCTTCTCCGAGGACCTCACGGACTTCTGCGGCGACCGGCTGGACCTGCTCGTCAACAACGCGGGCGTGATGGCGCTGCCGCAGCGCACCACCGCGGACGGCTTCGAGATGCAGTTCGGCACCAACCACCTGGGACACTTCGCCCTCACCGGGCTGCTGCTGCCCAAGCTCCTGGCGACGCCCGGGGCGCGGATCGTGACGGTCTCCAGCATGCTGCACGCGCTCGCCAACGTGGACCTCGGCGACCTCAACGGCACCCGCTCCTACCACCGCTGGCTCGCCTACGGCCGCTCCAAGAGCGCCAACCTGCTCTTCACCCGCGCACTGGCCCGGCGACTGGCGGCGGCCGGGTCGCAGGTCGTCGCGGCCGCCGCACACCCCGGCTACGCGCACACCAACCTCCAGACGGCGGGCGTACGGATGGAGGGCCGGCGGAACACCGAGCGGATGGTGGAGCTGGGCAACCGGCTGATCGCCCAGCCCGCGGACGGCGGGGCGCTGGGGACGCTGTGCGCGGCCACCGCCCCGCACATGCGGCCGGACTCCTTCGTCGGGCCGCGCAACGGACTCCGCGGCGCCCCGGCCCCGTCGTTCCGCGCCCCGTGGACGCGGAACGACGCCACCGCCGACCGGCTCTGGACGGCCTCGGAGGACCTCACCGGAGTGCGCTACGAGGTCACCGTGCCGACCGCCTGACCCCCGGCCGGCAGGAGCGCTCCGGCCGGGTGCGCCGCGCGCCCGGCCGGAGCGCGGGGGCGCGCGCGGGGCACCGTGCCGTCAAGATCGCGTGAAGATCGCCGTGCCGTCCGCCAAGGGCGCGCCAAGGCCGCTCGCGGGCCGCCGGACACCCCCGCACGCTGGGCTGGTCCCACCCAGTGCCGCACGGAGGTACGACGAACCATGTCGACGGTGTCGCAGCCCGCAAACCGGCCCGAGCAGCCGCCCCCGGCGGCCGCCGCCGGTCACCCCGCCGCCGGCACCCCGGCACCCGCCCCCGACCCGGCCGGCGACCGGCACCGGCTGACCGCCCTCCAGGGCCTGGCCGCGCTCTCCCTCGACGCGATGGCGTCCGTCGCATACGGACCGGAAGCGATCGTGCTGGTGCTGGCCGCGGCCGGCGCCCACGGCCTGGGGTTCACCCTCCCGGTCACCCTCGCCATCGCCGCACTGCTCGCGGTCCTGGTGGCGTCCTACCGCCAGGTCATCGCCGCCTTCCCCAACGGCGGCGGCTCCTACGCGGTCGCCAAGACCCACCTGGGGCGCCGCTCGGCCCTGGTGGCTGCCGCCTCCCTGGTCCTGGACTACATCCTCAACGTCGCGGTGTCGGTGACCGCCGGCGTCGCCGCCCTCACCTCCGCCTTCCCCGCCCTCTACGGCGACCGGACGTGGATCTGCCTGGCGGTGCTGGTCCTGGTGACCGCGATCAACCTGCGCGGCATCGCCGACTCGGCGCGGGCGTTCCTGCTGCCCACCGCCGTCTTCGTCGCCTCGATCCTGGCCATGATCGTGGTCGGGCTGTTCCGGGACGCGCCGGCCTCGACCGTCACCGCCACCGGACACGCCTCCGTCCTCGCCCACAACGCCACCTCCGTCGGCGCGCTGCTGCTCCTGAAGGCGTTCGCGTCCGGCTGCTCGGCGCTGACCGGGGTCGAGGCGGTCGCCAACGCCGTGCCGTCCTTCCGCGCCCCCGCCACCCGGCGCGCCCAGCGGACCGAGGTCGCGCTGGGCGCCCTGCTCGGCGCCATGCTGATCGGCCTCTCGCTGCTCATCGGCCGCTTCCACCTCCAGCCCGTCGAGGGCGTCACCGTCCTCGCCCAGCTGGCGGACGCCTCCCTCGGCCACAACTGGGCCTTCTACGTGGTCCAGTTCGCCACCATGGTGCTGCTCGCGCTCGCCGCCAACACCTCCTTCGGCGGGCTCCCCGTCCTGATGGGACTGCTGGCCCGCGACAACTACCTGCCGCACGTCTTCGGCCTGAAGGCCGACCGGCAGGTCCACCGGCACGGCGTGCTGGCCCTGGCCGCGGTCGCCGCCGCCCTGCTGGTCTTCTCCGGCGGCGACGTCAACACCCTGGTGCCGCTCTTCGCCATCGGCGTCTTCGTCGGCTTCACGCTCTGCCAGGCCGGGATGGTCCGCCACTGGTACCGGGAGCGGTCCGCCCGCTGGGTCGGCAAGGCACTGCTCAACGGCCTCGGCGCGGTGCTCACCGCCGCCGCCGCGGTGGTCGTCACCGCCACCAAGTTCACCGAGGGCGCCTGGCTGATCGTCATCGCGCTGCCGCTGCTGGTCCTCGCCTTCGAGGCCGTGCACCGCGCCTACGCACGCATCGGCGACCGCCTCGGCCTGGGCCGGGTGCCCGAGCCGCCGCGACGCGCCCGCTCCCTCGTCGTCGTGCCCGTCTCCCACCTGTCCCGGCTGACCGGCGAGGCGCTGAACGCGGCGGTGTCCCTGGGCGACGAGGTCATCGCGGTCACCGTCACCTACGACACCCCCGAGGACCGGCCGGCCACCGAAGCGCTGCGCCGCGACTGGGAGTTGTGGAACCCGGGCGTGGACCTGCTGGAACTCCCCTCCCCCACCCGCTCGCTCGGCCGCCCGATCGCCGACTACGTCGCGGACCTGACGGCCCGTCGCCCCGAAGCGCGGATCACGGTCCTGATCCCGGAGGCAGAACCCGCGC
>LIQL01000422.1 GCA_001418405.1 Streptomyces diastatochromogenes
CCGCCGCCCGGGCGGCGGACTCGGACACCGACGTGCGGGACCTCACCCCCGATCAGCTCCAGCCCGGCACCCTCGCCGAGCTGACCAGCCCTTCGCTCTTCGCCGAGCGCAAGGTCGTGGTGGTGCGCGCTTCCCAGGACCTGTCCGCGGACACCATCAAGGACGTCAAGGCGTATCTCGGCTCGCCGGCGGAAGAGATCACCCTGGTGCTGCTGCACGCCGGTGGGGCCAAGGGCAAGGGGCTGCTGGACGCGGCCCGCAAGGCCGGGGCGCGCGAGGTGGCCTGCCCCAAGATGACCAAGCCGGCCGATCGGCTCGCGTTCGTCCGCGGCGAGTTCCGGGCGACCGGTCGCTCGGCCACACCGGAAGCCTGCCAGGCGCTGGTGGACGCCATCGGGAGCGATCTGCGCGAGTTGGCCTCGGCGTGCGCCCAGTTGGCCGCCGACGTCGAGGGCACGATCGATGACGCCGTGGTCGCGCGTTACTACACCGGTCGGGCCGAGGCGTCGAGCTTCACCGTCGCCGACCGGGCGGTCGAGGGCCGGGCCGCCGAGGCGTTGGAGGCGCTGCGCTGGGCGATCGCGACCGGTGTCGCCCCCGTGATGATCACCAGCGCGCTGGCCCAGGGCGTCCGGGCCATCGGCAAGCTCGCCTCCGCCCCGCGCGGCGCCCGCCCGGGCGACCTCGCCCGGGACCTGGGCATGCCGCCCTGGAAGATCGACCGCGTCCGGCAGCAGATGCGCGGGTGGTCGGCGGACGGCGTTGCCGTGGCGCTGCGCGCGGTGGCCGAGGCCGACGCGGGGGTGAAGGGCGGCGGGGACGATCCCGAATACGCCCTGGAAAAGGCCGTGGTGACGATCGCGCGGGCGGCCCGCTCGCGGTAGCGGAGCCCCGGGGACGCCGCATGACGAGCCCCGACGCCCCGCGGACCAACCCCCGCTGCGTCGACGGACCGACCACGGACCAACCACGGACCGACCGCGAGCGAACCCACGCCCCCGTG
>LIQL01000423.1 GCA_001418405.1 Streptomyces diastatochromogenes
CCGCACCCCCCGCCGACACCGGCGGCCCCTCCTCCGACCTCTTCCGCCAGTACCTCCGCGAGATCGGCCGGATCCCCCTCCTCACCGCCGCCGACGAAGTCGACCTGGCCCGCCGCGTCGAAGCCGGCCTCTTCGCCGAGGAGAAACTCACCCGCACCCCCGACCTCGACTCCCAACTCGCCCACGACCTCGACACGTTGGTGGTCCGCGGCCGGATCGCCAAACGNNGTCCAACCTGCGCCTGGTCGTCTCCGTCGCCAAACGCTACGTCGGCCGCGGCCTGACCATGCTCGACCTCGTCCAGGAGGGCAACCTCGGCCTGATCCGCGCCGTCGAGAAGTTCGACTACGCCCGCGGCTACAAGTTCTCCACCTACGCGACCTGGTGGATCCGCCAAGCCATGTCCCGCGCCCTCGCCGACCAGGCCCGCACCATCCGCGTCCCCGTCCACGTCGTCGAACTCATCAACCGCGTCGTCCGCGTCCAACGCCGCCTGCTCCAGGAACGCGGCTGCGAACCCACCCCCGACGACGTCGCCGCCCACCTCGGCCTCACCCCGGAACGCGTCACCGACGTCCTGCGACTGGCCCAGGAACCGGTCTCCCTGCACGCCCCCGTCGGCGAGGAGGAGGACGTCGCCCTCGGCGACCTCATCGAGGACGGCGACGCCGCCTCACCCGTCGAATCCGCGGCCTTCCTCCTCCTCCGCGAACACCTCGACGCGGTCCTCTCCACCCTCGGCGAACGCGAACGCAAGGTCGTCCAACTCCGCTACGGCCTCGCCGACGGCCGCCCCCGCACCCTGGAGGAGATCGGCCGGATCTTCGGCGTCACCCGCGAACGCATCCGCCAGATCGAGTCCAAGACCCTCGGCAAACTCCGCGACCACGCCTTCGCCGACCAGCTCCGCGGCTACCTCGACTGACCCGACGGCCCGCCGCTCAACCCTCCCGCTGGAACGCCCCCGGATGGACCTCGTCCCGCACCGCCGTGAACTGCTGCCGCACGGCCTGCCACACCGGCAGCTCCTCACCGGGCTCGAAGACCTGGCTCGCCGCCGCCGGCCACTGCGGCGGCTCCGGGTACCCCCCACCGCCGTCCGCGGCCGTGCCGTGCGCCACCTGCCACGCCCACGCCGCCTGCCGGGCCGCGCCCAGCGCCGCGTACTCCGCCGGCTGCGGCACCACCACCTGCGCCCCGAACAGCCCCGGCGCGGCCGCCTGCACCGCACCCAGCTCCGCCGCCGCACCCAGCAGGAACACCCGGCGCACCGCCACCCCCCGGCCCCGCAACACGTCCAACGCGTCCGCGAGCCCGCACAGCATGCCCTCCACGGCCGCCCGCGCCACGTGCTCGGGCTTCATGCTCTCCCGCCGCATCCCGTGCAACGACCCGGCCGTGTGCGGCAGATGCGGCGTCCGCTCGCCCTCCAGATACGGCAGCATCACCATCCCGTAGGCACCCGGCGACGACGCCAACGCCAACTCCGACAGCCCCGCCAGATCCGTCCCCAACATCTCCGCCGCACCACGCAGCACCCGCACCGCATTGGTGGTGTGCACCACCGGCAGGTGCCGCCCGGTCGCGTCCGCGAGCGACGTGATCGTCCCGGTCGGGTCCGCCAGCGCCTCCTCATGGACGGCGAACACCGACCCCGAGGCGCCCAGCGACACCACCGCGTCGCCGACACCCACACCCAGCCCGAAGGCCGCGGCCATGGTCTCGCCGGTCCCGGCCGAGATCAGCAGCCCCTCCGGCGTGAAACCCGCCGTCCCCGACGGGCCCAGCACCTCCGGCAGCCGCACCTGGTGCCCCAGCGCCAGCTCCACCAGATCCGACCGGTACGCACCGCTCGCCGCCGACCAGTAGCCCGTCGCCGAGGCCCCGCCCCGGTCCGTGGTCCGCCGCGCCGGCCGGCCCAGCAACTGCCAGGCCAGCCAGTCGTGCGGCGTCATGACCTCGACGATCCGGGCCGCGTTCGCCGCCTCGGCACGCGCCAGCCACCGCATCTTCGTCACCGGGTGCTGCGCCTGCGGCACCGACCCCACGGCCTGCGCCCAGGCCATCCGCCCGCCCAGCGCGTCCACCAGGTCCGCGGCCGCACTCTGCGCCCGCTTGTCGTTGCCCACCAGCGCCGGCCGCACCGGAGCACCCTCGGCGTCCAGCGGCACCAACCCGTTCTGCTGCGCCGCGACCCCGATGGCCTGCACGCCCTCCAGCAGTCCGTTCCCCGCGGCCTCGCCGAGTGACATCAGCCACGCCTGCGGATCGACCTCAGGCCCCTTCTCGACGGGGTGCGGCGCGTACCCCTGCCTGATCACGGCACCCGTGTCCGCGTCGCAGACCACGATCCGTGTGCTCTCGGACGAACTGTCCAACCCGGCGACTATCCCCATGGCCCCAGATGATGCCCCATGAGCCCCATAGGGAAAGAGTCAGGGTTTGCCCACCGGGGCCCCGACCTCACGTATTGCTGGTGCCCCACTCGTCGTCGTCGGCCGCCCGCTGCTCCCGCAACGATCGCACCCGCTCCGCGACCGGCGCGGGCAGCCGCCCCTCGACCTTCGTCGACACCGTCACGAACGCCTTCGACGCGGCCTGCCGCCCGGTCAGCGCGGCCGACTCGGCGGTGTTGCGCACCGCCGGGTTCTGCGCGATCCGCTGGGCGCTTTTGCGGAGCTGCTCGTACCGCTCCCGCCCGGCCCGGGTGCCGAGCACATATCCCACCGCCAGTCCCGCGATGAACGTGAGCCGGTAGCGCATCGCTCCACCTTTCCCTTGCCGCTCGATTCCCGTCCGGTGCCGGCCGGCACCGGACGCCGGGCTGGGCACCTGCCCACCGGCACCCGGGCCGCCCGCGGCGACCTCCGGCGATACCGATTGGCGGAGCACCCCCCTGCTTGCGCTAATGTATGTGTCGCAGCGAGCGCACGCCGTCCGGAGCCCCGGACAGCGATGCATTCGAGGCAAGCAGAGCAATCCCCTGTAGCTCAATTGGCAGAGCAGCCGGCTGTTAACCGGCAGGTTACTGGTTCGAGTCCAGTCGGGGGAGCTCAATCCCCTGTAGCTCAATTGGCAGAGCATTCGGCTGTTAACCGGAGGGTTACTGGTTCGAGTCCAGTCGGGGGAGCAGGAGAACGAGGACCCCGAAAGGGGTCCTTTTTCTTGTGCCCGGGAACCGAATCCCCGGTGATCGAAGTCCTCTTGGGCGTGCAAGGTCGCCCGACGGCAGCCCGCACGGGCAGCAGATCGTATGAGCGGCTATGCTGCGGCAGACGGCGCGCACAAATGTGCGCGACGCGCCGTGAGGGGCGGTAGCTCAGCCGGTTAGAGCAGCGGACTCATAATCCGTCGGCCGTGGGTTCGAGTCCCACCCGCCCCACCACAGCCCCCTGGCGCAGAAACGATCTGGCCTGACGGCGCACGGCGAGAAAGACAGCAAAGGCCCCCGCGGGAAACCGCGGGGGCCTTTGCTGTGCACGGTGCCGCACGTCCGGCTAGATGACCGGGGGGCGCCCCAGCCGCGTCATGCGCCACACCGTGCGCCAGCGCATCGGCCGCCGGCGTCCGCACGGGGTCCGGACGCCCTCGGCGAAGCCCGCGGCCCAGGCCCGCAGACCCGCCGCCGACGGGCTGCGGACGGCCGTCAGCCCCGCCCACACGCCGAGGTAGACGGGGACCAGCACCGCCGGCAGGTGGCGCTTCGCCAGCCACACGCGGTTCCGGGCGACCATCCGGTGGTAGACCGCGTGCCGGGTCGGCGAGGTGTACGGGTGCTGCAGCACCATCTCCGGCGCGTAGCGGATGTGCCACCCGTCGTCCAACGCCCGCCAGGCCAGATCGGTCTCCTCGTGGGCGTAGAAGAACTCGTCCGGCCAGCCGCCGGTCCGGTCCAGCATCGGCACCGACAACGCGTGCCCGCCGCCGAGGAACGTCGTGACCAGTCCGCCCTGCTGCGGATCGCCGACCCGTAGGCGCGGCACGTGGCGGCGCTGGGTGCGGCCCAGCTCGTCGGCGATGCGGAAGCTGACGATCCCCAACTTCGGGTCCTGCTCGTACAGTTCCGCGAGCCGGCTGAAGACGTCCGGGCTGATCAGCAGCCCGTCGTCGTCGAGGTCGACCACCACGTCCAGGTCACCGAGCTTGCGCAGCTCGTCCAGGGCGACGTTCCGGCCACCGGAGACCCCCAGGTTCTCGCTCAGCGACACGCCCGTGACGCCTTCGGGCAGCGGGGGCAGCGGCGAGCCGTTGCCGACGACCACGATGTGCGTCGCCGGAAGGTCCTGCTTCGCCACCGAATCCAGCAGCTCCTGGAGTTCGGCGGGGCGGTTTCCCATGGTCAAGATGGCGACGCCTACGCGCAGCTGACGCACAGATGAACACTCCGTTCTTGGCGGTCTCTTCAGCGATGCTAGCCGCCGCCACAGACCGCTGCGCGCCACGACGCAGCCGCCGCGACATCCCGCCGCGACGCGCTCGACAACGCCTCCACCGGCGGGCCGTTGCCCAGGTGGGTGAAGAGGTCCCCGCACAACAGCGTGCCGGTGGTCTCCTCGAACAGCACCCGCGCCTCCCAATTGTGCGGCACATGCGGGGTGTTGAGGTGCAGCACCCGGCGTCGCAGCACCTCCTTGCCGCCCAGGTCGAGGGTTTCGCCGTGCGCCAACGGGCGCGGCGGTCGGTCGGCGAGGTCGTTGAGCGAGACCAGACAACCCTGGAGCCCGTGCGCCACCTGGGCGCGCGGAGCCACGGCCAGGAACTCGTTCATCGCGCCGCACTCGTCGGCCTCCACGTGCCCGAACGCCAACCAGCGCAACTGGTCCAGCGGCACCACCCGGCGGACGGCCTCCGAGACCCGCGGGAAGAGGTGGCGCATGCCCGTGTGGAAGAGCAGCGGTTCCTCCGCGTCGATGAGGAACTGGTTGAACGTGAAGCCGGCCGGCGCGGCCACGTCCGGCACGAACGTGGAGATCCGGTAGATCCCGTCCGCGATCTCGTCGACGCGGGTGTCCGTCGCGTCCATCGGGCCGACGCCTCCTTCCGGAGCGGCCCCCCCGTCCATCGTAGGGCGGGGGGTGGGGCGCGGCAGTACGGGCGGACGGGCCGAGCGGCGGCGCCCCGTGGTCCCGCGCGAGCAGGGCGCGCCGGCGGGCGCTTGCCGGACAGCTGACCCCCGTCACGCGGGCCCGGGCAGGTGATCTCGGCCACGGCACGTCTAGGGCGGCTCGGCCTGGGCAGGGGAGCCGGGCGGTGCGGTGTGCGGAATACCGTACGGGGTGCTGCTGTTACGGAAACTGTCACGAACGTGGTGACAGCGGCCGTAACGGAGGAATGCCGGGCGGACCGCGCCCGCGTGCGGCGTGCCAATAGGCCCGTCGTAGCGTCGTACACCGCAACCGAACCAACCGAACAGCCGAAACCAGCCACAGACGACAGCCGTCCCCGAGGCGCCGGCGTCACCCGCCGAAGCCACGACGGCCCGTAAGTAGGGAAGCGCGTATATGAGCACCGTGGAGCTCACCAAGGAAAACTTCGACGAGATCGTCTCCGGCAACGATTTCGTCCTGATCGACTTCTGGGCCGAATGGTGCGGCCCCTGCAAGCAGTTCGGGCCGGTGTTCGAGCGGTCGTCCGAGACGCACGGTGACCTGGTCTTCGCCAAGGTCAACACCGAGAAGGAGCCGGAGCTCGCCGCCGCCTTCGACATCCGCTCCATCCCCACCCTGATGATCGTCCGGCAGAACATCGCGGTGTTCGCCCAGCCCGGCGCGCTCCCCGAGGCCGCCCTGGAGGACGTCATCGGCCAGGCCCGCGCCCTCGACATGGACGAGGTCCGCGCCTCGGTCGCCGAGGCCCAGGCCCAGCAGGGGCAGCAGGGGCAGCAGGGACAGGCCGGCAACGGAGAGCAGGCGTAGGGCGAGTGAGCGAGCTGTTGCTGGTCCGCCACGGCGAGACCGAGTGGAGCCGCGACGGCCGGCACACCAGCTGGACCGACCTCCCGCTCACCACCGACGGCGAGGAGCAGGCCCGCGCCCTCCGCCCGCTGCTGTCGGGCCGGAAGGTCGCCCGGGTCTACGCCAGCCCGATGCAGCGGGCCCTGCGCACCGCCGAACTCGCCGGGCTGCCCACCCCGCACGTCCTCGACGACCTGCGGGAATGGGACTACGGCGGGGACGAGGGCATCACCACCGCCGAGATCCACCGCAGCAGACCCGACTGGTACCTCTTCGACGACGGCGTCGCCCCGGGACCGGCCGAGCACCCAGGGGAGTCGCCCGAGGAGGTCGGCGCGCGCGCCGACCGCGTACTGGCGCTGATCGCGCCCCACCTCACGGGCGACGAGGACGACCAGGGCGACGAGGGGGACGTGGCGCTCGTGGGCCACGCCCACTTCCTGCGGGTGCTGACCGCCCGCCGGCTGGGCCTTCCGGCCTCCGCGGGCGGACTTTTCACCTTCGGCACCGGCGCGGTCGGCGTCCTGGGCACCGAACACGACCGTCCCGCGGTCGTCGCCTGGAACGCCCGGAGCCTGTAGCGGGAGCGGGAGCGGGAGCGGGGCCAGTTCTCGTGCGGTTCGGTTCGGGCCGGGCTCAGGCTGGTTCTGGTTCTGGTTCTGGTTCTGGAGCTGGGGCGGGGACGGGAAGTGGGGCCGGGGTCACGGTGCCATCGGGTCGAGGTGCAGGGGCTGCACCTTGCCCTCGATCATGGCGCCCAGCCCCTGCACCGCGCAGGTCCCCGGCTGGTCCGCGATGTGCACCGGCATCGACGTGGCCTCGTGGATCATCGGCTCCAGCCCCGGGATCAGCGCGCTGCCACCCGCCAGCATGATGCCGCGCTCGCCGAGGTCGGCAACGAGGTCCGGTGGGCAGCGGCGCAGCACCGCCCCGATGCCGTCGAGGATCGCCGTCAACGGGGTGATGATGGCCCGCCGCACCCGCTCGGTGTCCACGTGCACGGACCGGGCGAGGCCGCTGACCACGTCCCGCCCGTGCACCTCCGTGGAACCGGGGGTGAGCTCGCCGTCCCCGGACAGCATCAGGTGCAGCGGGCGCACGGACTGGTTCGGCAGCATCAACTCGTGGTGCAACCGGAGGTGCTGGATCACCGCGTGGTCGATGGCGTTGCCGCCCACGGGAACGGTCTCCGCGGCGACGATCGAACCGAGCGAGAGCACCGCGACCTGCGTGGTACCCGCACCGCACACCACGATCATGGTCGCTTCCGGCTGTTCCACCGGGAGCCCGCAGCCGACGGCCGCCGCGACCAGCGTGTCGACCAGCTCGACCCGACGGGCACCCAGCCCGGTCAGGGTCTCCACCGCCGCCCGCTGCGCCAGCGGCTCACTGCCGTACGGCAGACAGACCGCGGCCCGCATCGTGGGGCGCCGCCGCCAGGTCTTGCGCAACTTGTCGCCCACCAGGTGGCGCAGCAGCCGCTGGGCCATGTCGATGTCCACGACCGTCCCGTTGGAGACCGGCCGCACCACGCGGATGTAGTCGGGGGTGCGGCCGTCCATCAGCTCGGCCTGGGCGCCCACGGCCAGCATCGACCCGGTACGGGTGTTGACCGCGGCGACGGTCGGTTCGTCGACGACCAGCCCCTGGTTCTTGACGTACACCCTGGTCCGGGCCGCGCCGAGGTCGACGGCGGCCGAGCAGCGCC
>LIQL01000424.1 GCA_001418405.1 Streptomyces diastatochromogenes
CGAACCGCGAACCGCGAACCGGGGAGGGTGGGGACGGGGCAGGGGCGGACGGCGTCGAGGGGTGTGCGCCCGCGGGTGCGGACGGCGCGCCCACGGCTGCGGCTGCGGCGGACAGCACGCACGGGCTGCTCCCCCCGCTACGGGTGCCGTTGGGGACGGATCCCGAGCGGTGGCAGACGTTCCGCGGCGAACGACTGGTGGTCGCCGTCGCCCGCACCGTCACCTCGACCGTGCGGGTCCTCGACGTCCTGCGCCCCGTCCTGCGCGATGACCCGCGGGTCCACCTGGTCTTCGCCTTCGACCCCACCTCGGCGTTCAACGACGGCGTGCACGCCCTGCTCCGCTCGGTCGGCGCCCGGGTGCTGCCCTGGCACCAGTTCGCCCGGACCGACCCCGACCTGATCGTCACGGCGACCGAGAACGCCGACCTCACGGCCGCGCACCACACCTGCCCGGTGCTGGTCCTGCCGCACGGCGTCGGCTTCCACAAGGTCGTCCCGGACGCGCGCAGCGACCGCGACCGGCTGGCCGGCGTCGTCCCGGACGCGCTGCTGCGCAGCGGTCGCGCCCGGCTGGCGATCTCCCACCCCGACCAGGCGGCCCAACTCGCCGCCGCCCATCCCGCCACCGCCGGCCACACCCTGCTCGTCGGCGACCCGTGCTACGACGCGCTCCTCGGCGGGCGGGCCCTGCGCGCGACGTACCGAGCAGCGCTCGGCATCGCCGACGGGCGCCGGCTGATCATGATCAGCTCGACCTGGCGCGACCGCTCGGTCCTGGGCCGGGACCCCGCGCTGCCGGCCCGCCTGCTCGCCGAACTCCCCCTGGACGACTACGCGGTCGCCCTGGTCACCCATCCCAACATCATCTCCGCGCATGGTGGCTACGCCCTCCGTTCGCACATCGGCTCCGCGCACGACGCCGGACTGTTGACCATTCCGCCGACCGCCGGCTGGCAGGCCACGCTCCTCGCCGCCGACCTGCTGATCGGCGACCACGGATCGGTCACCTTCTACGGCGCGGCGCTCGGCACGCCCCTGCTGCTCGGGGCGTTCAGCGACGACGAGGCCGTCGCCGGCACCCCCATGGCGGAGCTGGGCCGGATCGCCCCGCGGCTACAACGCGACGCGCCGCTGCGGCCGCAGGTCGAGCGGGCACTGGGCCTGGGCCGGGGGCCCGCCGACGACACCCCGGAACGGCTGCGCAAGGTCGGGGAAAGCGCCTTCGCCACGCCCGGCCGCGCCCTGGCACGCCTGCGCACCGCTGTCTACGACCTCCTGCGCCTCCCGGAACCGGAGAACGGCGCGCCGCTCCCGCTCCACGCCCCGGAGCCGCCGGTCCCACAGGATCTGCCGGAAGCCACCACCGCCTGTTACGTCCACACCTCCCTCGTCGAGGATTCCTCGGGTTCCGCTGGGCGTTCGGGTTCGTCCACCGCTCCTCCCACCACCTCGGTTTCATGGGGTTCCTTGGGTTCAGCGGCTTCGCCGGGCGCTTCGGGCCCTTCGTCTCCTTCGCCCGACGCGAGTTCTCCGGGGTGGTGCGGCTCCTGGGAGACGGAGGGTCCCCGGATAGCCGTGGAACGCACCCCGGCCGCCGTTGTCGCCTTCTCGCCCCCTCCCACCACCCCGTCCACGGTCGACACCGGAACGCCCCTGGGCGACGCCCTCGACGGCCCGTTCCGCCATCTGTCCTGTGCCGATGACGAGGGCGACCGGCGGTGGCCGGAGAGCGCTTCCGTCCTCGTGCGCCGGACCACGGCCGACACCGCCGTGGCCGCCGACCGGTGGATCGACGACACCCTCGCCCGCTATCCCGGCTGCCTCCTCGCGGCGGCGACCGTCACCGGCCGCGGCTGCCGGGTCGGGCTGCGGGACGGCCACACGATCGAGGTGTCGGCCACCGGAACGCAGCACGAGACCGCCGTCCTGGCCGCCGTCGTCTACGCCTGTGTACGCGCCCGCCGCCCACTCTCGGGCTTCGCCACCCTCGCGTTGGGCGACCGCACCGAAGACGTGGAGCTCCGTCCCGCCCGTCGGGCGAGCCGACCGCGTCCGACGGACTGACGGGCACGCACGTCCATGGGGTGTTGCACCCCATGGACAGCACGGGCCCAGGCACCCTGAACCGCCTACGGCTCCCCGGGGCCGTCACCGCCCGCACTGTCCGGGCCGTCCGGGTCGCCGTTCGGGCCGTTCAGGTCGCCCTCCAGCCTGCGACGCAGGTGGACGGCGCGCGGGCCGCCGCCCGCTTCGTATATCTCCAGGGCCCGTGCCAGATGGCGCCGCCACTGCTCGTGATCACCGCGCTCCTCGGCCAGCTCCGCCAACGTCTCGCAGATCTGCGCCTCGTAGTGGACGGCGCCGCGCTCGCGCAGCATGGTCGCGGATTCCTCCAGGGCCGCCACGGCCCCGGCATGGCGCCCGAGGGCCCGGAGGACGCCGCCGATGGCGGCCAGCGCGCGGGCCCCCATCCGCCGGTCGTCGATGGCCATGAACCCGTCGTAGGCGTCCTGCAGGGTGGCTCGGGCCTCCTCCACCCGGCCGACGGCCTGCTGGGCGCACCCCATGAAGTACCGGCCGATGGCGATACCGCGCTCGTCGCCCGCGGCGCGGTAGAAGACCATCGCCTCCTCGTAGGTCGTCACCGCACGGGCCGGGTCGCAGCGATCCCAGTAGCGGCCGTAGAACTCACGGACGGAGGCGCGCAGCAGGGTGTGGCCGGACTCGTCGGCGCGGGCGACGGCGGTCTCCAACTCGCGTCGGGCGCGGCGGAGTTCGTCGCGGTCCATCAGCGGGCGGGACAGCAGGGTGCGCAGCCGGGCCTCGGCGGCCGGGTTGCCGTCCTCGGCGGCGTGCCGGGCGCCCAGGTCCCCGCTCCTGACCCAGTCGTTGAGGTACCGGCGGTTGAGGAAGAGGGCGGTGAGCGCCTCGGCGAGCTCCCACACTCTGCGGTGCCAGCCGTGCTCGGCGGCGGTCTGTTGGGCGGACAGCAGCTCACCGCGCCAGGCGTCCAACCAATCGAGCGCCTCCTGCCGGTCGGCGAAGGCGGTGGCCCGGTCCGCCTCGCCCAATCGGTCGGTGTGGGACCCGATGCGCATCCGGCGGCCCATGACGGCGAGGTCCGCCTGGGCGGCACGGGTGAGCAGGTGGTCGACGATCCGGGCCACGGCTGCCGTGCGCTCGGCCTCGTCGTCCTCGCGGACGGTCTGTTCACGGGCATGCAGCCGCACCAGGTCGTGGAACTCGTAGCGCCCGTCGGCGGTCATCGCGATCAGGCTCGCGGTCTCCAGGACGTCGAGTTGCTCGGCCGCGTGGGCGGCGGTGGTCCCGGCTGCCGCGGCCGCCGAGGCGACGTCCCAGCGGCGACCGGGATGCAGGCCCAGCAGTCGGTAGAGCCGGGCGGCCGGCGCGGGCAGTCCCGCGTAGGCGACCCCGAAGACAGCGGACACCGTGCGCTCCCCTCCCCGGCGCAGGGCGTCCAGTCGGCGCCGGTCGTCGGCCAATTCATCGGCCAGTGCGGCGACCGTCAAACGCGGATGCATCACCAGTCGTGCGGCGGCGACGTGCAGGGCCACCGGCAGTCCGCCGCAGCCTGCCACGATCCGCCCGGCCGCGTCCGCGCCGCCCGCGTCGATCCGCGCCGGTCCGCACAATCGGCGCAGCAGTTGCAGCCCGTGCTCCGGAGACAGCGGCTCCAGCGGCATCAGACGGGCTCCGTCGTCGAGCAACTCCCCGAGCATCGCCTGGCTGGTCGCCAGGACGACGCTTCCGGGTGCGCCCGGCAGCAGCGCGCGGACCTGCGCGGGCTCGGTCACGTCGTCGAGCACCATCAGCACCCGTTTGTCGGCCGTCAGGGTGCGCAGCAGGCCGGTCAACTCGCCCAGGGTGTCCGGCAGGTAGCGGTCCTCGACGCCGAGCGCCCGCAGGCAACGGCTCACCCCGGCCGAGACGTCGCCGCCGGCCTGCGCCCGCAGTTCGGCGAAGTCGACGTAGAACTCGCCGCCGGGGAACCGGCCGCGCTCCTCCTGCGCCCATCGGCGGACGGTCGCGCTCTTGCCCACCCCCGGCAGTCCGCTGAGCACCGCGAGGCCGCCGCCGTCGCCCATCCAGCCGTCGATCGCCGCCAGGATCGGCTCGCGGTCGACGAACTGCGGTGATCCGGGCGGTACTTGCCGTGGCACCGGCAGCTCCGGCCGCGCCGCCTCGACCCGTACGTCGCCCTGGATCACGCCGGCCTGGATCACCGTCCCGTGCACGGTCCCGCCGACGGCGTTCCGCACGCTCTCGACGCCAGCCTCCCCGTCGTCCCTCACGCCGACTCCCCCTCGGTCACCATCGGTCGATCCCCTTCACGAAAAACGCTACTCGACGCCACTGACAACGCGGAGCGACGGTCGCCCTCCGCTCCGCCACCCGGTCATATCCGATCCACAGCGATGAGATTCGGTCACCCTGCGACATTGGCTCGATCAGAGTGGTGCGGGACACCGGCCGGAGAGACCCGGCGAGGGCACCACACCACACGCTCGGAAGCGGAACCGGAAACACCGAACGAGGAACGGGGAGCGGGGAACGGCATGTCGACGCTGCTCGTCACGGTCGAGGAACTGACGGTCCACGAGCACCCCAACGCCGATGCGCTGGAGCTCGCACAGGTGGGCCTGTACCGGGCGGTGGTCGCCAAGGGCGCCTATCGGACCGGGGATTTCGCCGTCTGCATACCGGAACAGGCGGTGCTCCCGGAAGCGTTGATGGCCGAGCGGGGCCTCACGGGGAAGCTCGCCGGCGCCGCCGTCAACCGGGTCAAGGCGATCCGGCTGCGCGGCGAACTGTCGCAAGGCATCGTCTGCCGCACGCGGGCGCTGTCCGGGGTCGACCTGGCCGACGCGCACAAGGCCGGTGTGGACTTCGCTGCGGAACTGGGGATCGTGAAGTGGGTTCCCCCGGTGCCGATTTCGATGAGCGAGGAGGCCGAGCCGGCGAGCGACCTGCTGCCGTGGATCGACGTCGAGAACCTGAAGCGGTACCCGGCGGCGTTCGCCGACGGCGAGCCGGTCGCGGTCGCCGAGAAGGTGCACGGCACCGCCTGCTGCCTGACCTACCACGCGGGTGACGACCGGGTGCAGATGACGTCCAAGGCGCTGGGCGCGCAACGCCCGGCACTCGTCGAGGACCCCGGCAACCTGTACTGGCGGGCGGTGCGCGGACACCGCCTCCCTCGGGTCGCCGCGGAGTCGGCCGGGGAATTGGGGGGCATCACGGGTCGGGATCTACGGCGAGGCGTACGGCGACGGCGTCCAGAGCCTCGGGTACGACACGGACAGTCGGCGCGATGTGCCCGGACACGCGGTCTTCGACCTCGCCGTGGAGGTCGGTACGCGTGACCGTGCCGGGCCGCGGCGGCCACGCACCACCCCTGCGGCACGGCAGCGGATCAACTGCCGCCGTGTGCGGGGCTCTCCGCGGGTTCCGCCTGGTGCCCCAGGAGGCGCCGGGCGAGGGCGAGCGTGGCCTGCGGGGCGCGGGTGGGGCCGGGGGCTGCGGTGCGGTGGCTGGGGAGCCGTTCGACGGTGGCGGCGCCGGTGTCGGACTCCAGGGCGGGGGCGTAGCCCGCAGCTCGCAGGGCGTCCAGGGTGGCGGCCGGCGGCCGGCCGCTGACCAGGACGGTCGGCGCGAGGGCCCGCAACGCCAGCTCGCGCAGGGCGTGGTGGGCTGCGAGTTCGGCGAGCAGCGCCTCGTCGTCGGAGCGGATGCAGCAGCCGGTGGGCACGACCCGCATCCGGCCGTGGCTGCGGGCGGTGTCCTGGAGGAGGTAGTCGAGGGGCTGCGGCAGGGGGCCGGCTGCCGAGGCGGCGGCGAGGGCGGTGCGGAGGGTGTCGACGGTGTGGCCGGAGTCCAGCGCGCGGCGGACCGAGCCGGGGGTGAAGCGCCAGGTCACGGCGTGCCCCTCGGACTCCCGGTCGGCGGCGGAGGCGAGGAGTCCGGCGAGGGCGGGGGCCGGGCGACCGGGCACGACGGCGGTCAGATCGGCCTGGAAGTGGGCCTGTTCGACGGGTGGCGGCAGGAGGTCGCGCAGCGGCGCGTCGAGGTCCGCCGGGTCGCTGAGCAGGGCCCGGCCGAGGGGAGTGAGGGTGCCGTGGGCGGTGAGGCCGAGGTAGGCCGCCTCGTGGAGGGTGTGGGCGGCGCGCTCGTGCGCCGCCGGCTGTGCGGTGACGGCGAGCGGACGGTGCCAGTCCGCCGCTCGGAGCAGGTGCTGGAGGGACGCGTGGGCGGCCTCGTCAGCCGGCCCGTCCGGCAGCGGCGGGAGCGTCTCGCCGACGCCCGGCGGGACGTCCGCCAGGGCGGCGAGGAGGGCGTGCCGGAGGGCCGGGGCGTACCGGTCGTGACCGCGGACCAGGGCCGTCGGGGTCTCGCCGAACGGGGTGTGGGTGGGGACGTCCCACAGGGCGTGCCAGGCGGCCAGTACCGGGGCCAGGCGGGCGCCGGGCGGGCGGGCGAGCCAGTCGTCGTAGGCGTGGGTGGGCAGCGCGGTGATCCCCGACGGGCTGCGGGTCAGGGCGATCAGGCCGGCGGCCAGGGCGAGATCGAGCAGGAGGCGGGTGTGCGGTTCGGTGGCGCCGGCCGTCTTCGCCAGGCGTTTGAGCTCGCGCACGGTCAGTCCGCCTGACTTGCGGAGCGTGGCGGGCTCGGTGGCCAGGGCGGTGAGCAGGCGCTCCACCGTAGTGGCCAACTGCGCCGCGGCCGCCTGGGACTCGTCGTGCGGCGAGGTCCGCGGGGCGGGCACGGCGGAGGCGTCCGGGTGGTCTCCGGGTGGCTCGGCGCCCTCGGGGACGGGCGTCGGCGCCTGCGGGGCGAACGGGCCGAGGTCGTGGGCCGCGAGGAGTTGTGGGATCCGCGGCGGGACGACGACGGCGCCGTCCTCGGTGACCGCGGCGAGGCCGTCGGCGCAGAGCGCGTCCAGCGCCGCTTCGGCGGCGGTCCGCGCGGGTCCGGGAGCGGCGGCGCCCAGCGCGGCGTGCACGTCCGCGGGCGGGACGGGTTCGCTGGCCAGCTGGGGGAAGGACAGCCGGTGGGCCATCAGGGACTGGTAGTCGGCGCCCGCGGCCGGGGCGGCGGGCGCGGCGGCGTCCCTGGCGGCCCGTTCCTGGCTGATGCGCGCCGTGGTGGCGAGCACCTGCAATCCGGGGTGATCGAGGTGCAGCACCACGTGGTGGAGGGTGTCGTAGGACCACAACGCGCCGGCCAGCCCGCGGAGTTCGGTGGGCGCGGGGCGACGGGCGAGCGGCTCGGCGTGGCGGGTGAGCAGTGCGGCGAGTTGCTCGGGGGTGCGCTGCGCGAGGGAGCGGGTGAGTGCGTCGAGACCTTCCACGACGTCGAGGGTAGTCATCGTGCCAACAGGGTGGTCAGGGCGCCTACGGGGTCCGGGTCGGCGGGGCCGACGGGCCACCACTCCTGGGCGCCGGGCTCGGATTCGTAGGGGTACCAGCGGTTGTCGTGGCCGAACCGCAGTTGGATGCCGCGGTCGGCGTCGGTGAGGCGATTCTGGTGAGGGCGCAGCGCCGGCAGGCCGGCGGCCAGCAGGGCGCTGCGGGCCCGGTCGAAATCGCCGGCCGGAGGGTTCCAGGCGTCTTCCAGGAGGGCGAGCCCCTCGGCACCGCCCTGCCGCCAGGCCGCGACGGAACGTGCGATGTCGGTGGGGTGCCGGCCGGTCGCCGCCGCGACGTCGCGGTAGAGCGCGCGGGTCGTGGCGGTCAGACCGGCCGTCGGATGGGCGGTCGCGGCCAGCCGTACGGCGTCCTCCCACGGCGGCAGCGTCGCGAACGGGCCGGGGCCGGCCGGGCCGTCGGCACCTGTGGTGCCTGCGGCGGACAGGTGGGCGTGGGCCCGGGCGGCGGCATCGGCCGCGACGAGTTCCAGGACGGTGGCGTCGAAGGGCAGCCCGCCGGCGTCCGGGAGGGCCTGCGGCTGGCCGGGCTGAGACGGCATCGCGGCGGGCGGCGGAAGCGGCGGGCGGGGCCGGTCGACGAGGGCCTCCCGGGCGAGCACCCCGCGGGGCGCGGCCACGAGGGACCCGGCGGCCGCGGCCTCTTCGACGGCCAACGGCGCCGGGACCACGCCGGGGATCCGAGGGGACGCAGCCGGACCGGCCCCCGATGCGGACACCGGTCCGGGCACGTCGGCGGCGGCGGGCCCGCTCGCCGAGGTACCGGGGGTCGCGCAGGCCCGGCCCCGGCTCTCCCGTGCGCCGTGGTCGGCGTTGCGGCGCGCGAGCTCGTCGAGGAGCTCCCGCTCGCCCCGGCCCCGGATCAGCAGGAGGACGAAGGGGTCGGCGTCCAACAGGCGGGCCACTTGGAAGCAGAGCGCGGCGGCGTGCTTGCAGGGCCGGCCGCTGTCCGGACAGGAGCACCGGGGCGTCAACTCCCCCGGCCCCGGGAGGAGTCGCACCGCCCCTTCGGCCAGTGCCCGGGGCAGCTTCTTGGCCAGCAACGCGGCAAGGCGGTCGGGGTGGGCCGCGACGTCGTCCAGGAGGGCGTCCCACTCCTGCTCGGTGAACGTCGTGATCCGCACCTCGGCGCTGTACGGGCGGGGTCGGCTGCCCCGCACCGTGGCGATCACCCGGCCCGGGGTGACGTTGATCGTGTCGACGCGGCCGTCGCGGGCGTAGGCCCGACCGCGGGCGAGGCGCGCGCCGTCGAGGGCGCTGCCCTCCAGTGCCTCCAGCCAGGCGCCGCCCCACCAGGATCGCGCGCCCGCCCCGTCCGGCCCCTCCGTGGTGTCCGGTTCGGGCAGCGGCGGGAAGGTGCGGGAGCGATCGGCGCGGACCAGTCGGTCCGCCGCGGCGGCGCGCCCGGGGCTGCCGGTCCGGCGCCGGTGTCCGGGGCTCATCCGGTCCTCCTCAGCGAGACGAGATCGGCGAGTTGGGCGTCGGTCAGCTCGGTGAACGCACTCTCCCCGCCGGAGAGCACCGCGTCCGCGAGGGCCCTTTTGGCGGTGAGGAGTTGGGCGATGTTGTCCTCGACGGTGCCCTCGGTGATCAGTCGGTGGACCTGGACGGGCTGGGTCTGGCCGATGCGGTAGGCCCGGTCCGTGGCCTGCTCCTCCACCGCCGGATTCCACCAGCGGTCGTAGTGGACGACGTGTCCGGCGCGGGTGAGGTTCAGGCCGGTGCCGGCCGCCTTCAGGGACAGCAGGAAGACCGGTGCCCGGCCCGACTGGAAGTCGTCGACCATCCTCTCCCGCTCGGCCACCGGGGTTCCGCCGTGCAGGAGTTGGGTGGGGATCCCCCGGCCCGCTAGGTGGCGTTCGAGCAACCTCGCCATGCTGACGTACTGCGTGAAGACCAGGGTGGCGCCGCCCTCCGCGAGGATGGTGGCGAGGAGTTCGTCGAGGAGCTCCAGCTTCCCGGAGCGCGCGGCGAGGCCGGGGGCGGTCTCCTTCAGGTACTGCGCCGGGTGGTTGCAGATCTGCTTGAGGGCGGTGAGCAGCTTCATCACCAGGCCGCGCCGCGCCATCCCCTCGGCACCCTCGATCCTCGCCAGGGTCTCGCGCACCACTGCTTGGTACAGCGCGGCCTGTTCGCGTCCGAGCGGAACCGGGTGGTCCGTCTCGGTCTTCGGTGGGAGCTCGGGCGCGATCCCCGGGTCGGACTTCTTGCGGCGCAAGACGAACGGACGCACCAGTCTGGCCAGTCGGTCCGCCGCCCGTGGGTCCTCGCCTCCCTCGACCTCCCGGGCGTGCAGCGCCCGGAACGTCTTGAGCGGGCCGAGGAGCCCCGGGGTCGTCCAGTCCAGCAGCGCCCACAACTCGGAGAGGTTGTTCTCCACCGGCGTGCCGGTGAGGGCGATCCGCGCCGGCGCCTTGATGCCGCGCAGGGCCCGCGCCGTCGAGGACCGCGGGTTCTTCACGTGCTGCGCCTCGTCGGCGACGATCCAGGCCCAGGCGCGGTCGGCGAGTTCGGTCGCGCTGCTGCGCATCGTTCCGTAGGTCGTGAGCACGAATCCGGCGTCCACGCCGTCGAGGCTGCGGCCCGCGCCGTGGAAGCGGCGTACGGGCGTGCCGGGGGCGAAGCGTTCGATCTCGCGCTGCCAGTTGCCGAGGAGGGAGGCGGGGCAGACGACGAGGACCGGGTCGGTGGGCAGTCGGTGCAGGTGGAGCGCGATGACGGTGATCGTCTTGCCCAGGCCCATGTCGTCGGCCAGGCAGCCGCCCAGCCCGGTGGAGACCATCGTGTCGAGCCACGCCATGCCGCGCAGTTGGTAGTCGCGCAGGGTCGCGCGGAGGCCGGGTGGTGGGGGCAGCGGACGCGCCCGGCCGGTGAGCCGGCCGCGCAGGGCGGCGAGCGCGCCCAGGGGCACCACCTCGACCTCTTCGCCGTCCACCTCGGTGGTGCCGTCGAGCGTCGTGGCGAGCGCCCGGAGGGGGGCCACGTAGCCCAGTTCGCGCTTGCGCGCCTTGCGGACCATCGCGGGGTCGACCAGAACCCACTGGTCGCGCAGTCGGACCACCGGGCGGTGCGCCTCGGCGAGCATGTCCATCTCCGCCTCGCTGAGCGGCACCCCGTCCATCGCCACCTGCCAGCGGAACTGGGCCAGTTGACCGGTGTCGAAGAAGCCGAAACCGTCCGCCGCCGACCCCGGCGCGGGGCGCAGCACCGCCGTCGCGGTCAGGCCGCGGGTCAGTTCCCTGGGCCAGTGGACGGCCACTCCGGCGGCGGCGAGGCGGGGCGCGGCAGCGCCCAGCAGTTCGGACAGCTCGTCCTCGCTGATCGGGAGCACATCGGGGACGGGGCGCTCCAGGAGGCGGTCGAGCGGAGGCCAGAACCGGGTGGCCCGGCGCAGCGCGAGGAGCGTGTCGGCGAGGGGCCGCGGGCCGAAGGCGTCGGGCGCCTCGCCCTCCCACAGTTGGCGGGCGTCGGCCACCAGGGTCGGATCGGTGAGGCTCTGCACCTGGAGGACGGCCGCCGCCGCTCGGCGTTCCCCCGGGGCTGCGGGGTACGGCGCCGCGTCTTCCTCGGCCTCGTCCCCCTCCTCCCCGTCCGTCGCGACGCTCTCTTCCGCTCGTTCTCCCGCGTCGAAGAGCTGGTGCGGGGCGAGGTCGAGGCGGAGCGAGAGCCGCACCCCGGCGTCGACGCCCGCTGCGACCTCGGCTGCCCACTCCCGGGCGGCCGGCAGGTGCTGCGGTGCGGGCGCGGCGAACGGCGCCCCGGCCACCAGTGCCGCCGCCGGGGTGCGGGGCAGGGTGTCGACGACGGCGTCCACGAACTGCCGCACCAGGACGGCCGGATCGGGCAGCTGGAGCGGTCGGCTGCCGGGCAGTGGTACGGCGTACGCCTCGCCGGGCATGGCGGCGGCGACGGCCCGCAGGTGCGCGACGTCGTCGGGGTCGAGCGGGCCGGCCCGCCAGGCGTCGACGTCCCCGCCGGTCAGGCCGGGCAGCAGCCTGCCGCGGGCGACGAGGTGCAGGGCGTGCAGGGTGGCCGCGCCCCAGCAGGACGCGGCGGGGTGGGCGTCCGGAGCGTGCCGGGCACGGGTCAGCGGCGGAATGGCCGCGGGGAGCGGGACCACCAGTGCGGGCACCGTGCGGCTCCGTGCCCCGGCGCCATGGCGGCGGGCCACGGTCAGCCGCGCGACCTGGCCGACCGGCGCCGCGTCCCGGCCGCTTCCAGCCTCGGCCTCTCCGGGCACGGCATCGGGGAGCGGCGCGCCGTCCGGTCGCCAGAAGGCGACCGTCCCCGCACGCGGTGGGCTGGCGGGGAGGAAGACGGCGGCACACCCCTCGACGGTCGCGGCCAGGTCGCCGGCTCTCCCCTCCAGCGCGGCGGCCACCCTGGGCGTGCTGGCGGCAGGGGCGGTCGACGGCCGGGGCGCACCGGTGGGTGCCTCCTGCCAGCTCGCCATGCCATCCCCTGTCATCGGGTCCTTCCGCGCCGGTCTCGGCGCCCACGGGGCCCGTCGCACCCGACCTCGTTCTGCTGCTTCCCCGACCTGCGAGTCTACGGTCGTCGTCATGTCGTCCTCCCCCGTCGTCCTGCGGCGGCCGCGACGATCACAACCGGTTGCGGCGCGCTGCCCTGCCTGGCCGTCCCGCTGCTCCCCTCGCGCGCTCCCGTCGTCCGTCTCGGCCGTTCGATCCGCTTCCGTCATCGCGGCTCTGCGTGATGTCGAGGAAAGCAGAGACCACTGACAATCCGCCCGACCGCGGCCCTCCGCGAAGCCCGAGCACGCCGCACCGCACCCCCCTCCAGACCTCTCAGAGCGGGCTCGACCAGCAGATATGCACCTCTCACGACAGCGCGCACAGGGCTCGAAAAAGCTCCCGAAGAAGTTATCCACAGCCCTGACGCACCGCACCCGCCGCCAGCGCGATTCGATTACATTCAGTGACGAAGCCGCTCGGTGACTCGCACCACACGAGCCACCGCCGAGCGCGACTCCATCCGGCAGTTCCCACCCACCAGGAGCCCCCATGCGCACCCCGACGCCCGAACAGACCGCCGCCGCCGAAGCCCTTCCGACCGGTGCCCACCTCGTGATCCAGGCCGGCGCCGGCACCGGCAAGACGACGACCCTGGCGATGCTGGCGGACATCGCCCGGCGACAGCGCCGCACCGGCCGCTACCTCGCCTTCAACCGCGCCGTCGCCCGCCACGCCGCCCGGGCCTTCCCCGCCGAGGTGTGCTGCGGAACCGCCCACGCCCTCGCGTTCGGCGCGGTCGGCCGGCACTACCGTTCCCGGCTGAACGCGCCGCGTCGGGCGGGCTGGCGCACCGGCGCCGCCCTCGGGATCGACGACGGGACGCGCTTACGCATCGGCCCGCGCAAGGTCGACAACAAGGCCCTCTCCTACGCCGTCCTGCGCACCGTCGCCCGCTTCTGCCAGTCCGCCGACACCGAGATCGCCCACCACCACGTCCCGCCACTGCGCGGCGCCGAGTGCGAGCCGCTGCACGCCCAACTCGCCGACCACGTCCTGCCGTACGCCCGCAAGGCATGGGCCGATCTGCAGCGACCGGACCACGGCGTGGTCCGCTTCGAGCACGACCACTACCTCAAGATCTGGGCCCTGACCGCCCCCGTCATCCCCGCGGACTTCCTCCTCCTCGACGAGGCGCAGGACACCAATCCGGTCGTCGAGCAGGTCCTCACCGCACAGCGCGATCACACGCAGCTGGTCCTGGTCGGGGATTCCGCGCAGGCCATCTACGGCTGGCGCGGCGCCCGCGACGCGATGACCGGCTTCGACGGCACCCACCTCGGCCTCACCCGGTCCTTCCGGTTCGGTCCCGCCCTCGCGGCCGAGGCCAACCGTTGGCTGACGATCATCGGCGCGCCCATCCGCCTCACGGGGTCGGCCCGGCAGCAGACCGAGTTGTGCCGCCTCCCCACACCCGAAGCGATCTTGTGCCGGACGAACGTGGGCGCCATGGTCGAAGTGATACGCCAGCTGGAGGCGAACCTGCGGGTCGCGCTCGCCGGGGGTGGAGAGGCGCTGAGCGCCCTGGCCCGCGCCGCACACGACCTCACCTCGGGGCGCCGCACCGCACACCCCGAGCTGGTGCTCTTCGAGACCTGGGCCGAACTTCGCGAGTACGCCGAGTTCGATCCAGCCGGCCGCGATCTGCTGCCCTTGGTGGAGCTCGTCGACGACCACGGGTCGGACGCGGTGCTCCGCGCCATGGAGCAGCTCTCCCCCGAGCGGTCCGCGCAGGTCACGGTGTCCACGGCGCACCGGGCAAAGGGCCGCGAGTGGGCGAGCGTGCGCATCGCGGACGACTTCACCGCGCCCGATGACCTCGACGAGTGCGACGAGGACGGCGCTCCCCTGCCCGGCCCGGTCGATCTCGACGAGGCCCGCCTGGCCTATGTCGCGGTGACCCGGGCCCGCTCACAGCTCGACATCGGTGGACTCACATGGATCAACACCCATCCGGCGGGCGATCCACGCCCCGGAAGCCCCCGGCACCGCGACGACCGACGCCCCCTCCCCCGACGAGCCGGAAAGCCCCGACGCGGGAGCCCGTGCACGTCCGAGCCGGGCACGACGACAATCACGCACCGGAGGACGAACCGCCCGAACCGCGCCCCAAGGGGCCTCCCAGACCCACGAGACTCGTCACACCCATCAGACCCACCAAGGCCGCCAAGGCCGCCAAGGCCGCCAAGGCCGCCAAGGCAAAGAGAAACAGCGTGCCTGGAGCGTCCGCCCAGGCAGTCGGGCGGACCCTCCAGGCACGTGACGGACGTAGCGATCAGGAGGATGCTGGAGGGAGGAGATGAATGGCGATGCGCTCGGGTGATGAGCCGCTGCACGCACGCAGTCCGCTGCGGATGCGGTGCGGGTTGGCACTGTGGGGGCTGCTGTGGGCCGTCGCCGGCACCGTGGCCTTCGTCATGGCCGGCCGGCCCCAGTGGGCGGCCGCGTGCGCCGCATTGGCCGCGGTGGCGCTGACCGACCTCGCCATGGTGATCCGGCACATCCATCAGGGGCCGCACTACCAACCCGGCAGGAACATCCCGCCCTACGAACCCGACCACGGCCGCAACGAGATACGTAGGCCGGCCGGGCGGCGACGCGACTCCAGACCGTAGCCGCAGCCACAGTCACCGCCTTGCCGTCACCGCCCGTCGGACACCTCACACGCCGACGAGGACTACCCGGCGACGTCGTCCGGACCGACCGCGCGACCGCCGTCGACCTGCTCCTGGGCGAACCGGGCGGCGCGGAGGAAGTCCGGGCGCGGTTCCAGGGCGGCTGCCAGGCGGAAGTGGCGCAGGGCCTCGTCGGGACGACTGGCGCGCTCCAAGGTGCGGCCGAGGGCGAAGTGGGCGAAGGCGTTGTCCGGTTCGCGTTCCAGCACGATCTGGAACTCGAGCTCGGCGGCGCGGAGTTGGGCGGAGAGGAAGAAGGCGCGGGCGCGCAGCAGTCGTGCTGCGGTGTTCTCGGGGTGTGCGGTGATGACGGAATCCAGCAACCGGATCGCGCCCCGCGGGTCGCGGGCGGACAGCAGTTGTTCCGCAGCACGGTAGTCAATCACGTTCGTCTCGGGACTGCGCTGGTGCACGGGCCGTCTCCTCTCCGGGTGGCGCCGGGCCGGCCTCGAAGGACCATGCTCCGTACGGCGTTCCGTGTGGTGCAACAACGACGGCGTTAACACTTGGGTCCGTTGCCGCATTCCCCGGTCCGGCGGACTGGCCCCGCCGAGGCGCCCAGTCATCGGTGGCGCGTCCCGCACCGACGTCAGCCCCTCACGCTGACGTCGATGCACCGCCGCTAGAGGCTGATGTGGTAGGCCTTGCGCAACGTCTCGTGCACCGTCCACCGCGTGCGGTCGCCCTCGCGCAGGACGCAGGCGTCGCCCGGTCCCACCTCCAGGACCTGGCCGCCCTCGACCTCGATGGTCGCCCGTCCGCTGACGACCACGAACAGTTCGTTCGCCTCGGTGTCCGTCACCACACCGGGTGTGATCTGCCAGATGCCCCGGATCTGGCTGCCGTCCGGTGATTCCCACAGCACCTTGCCCGTCACCACCGGGTCTCCGGAGACGATCTGTTCGGGGTCGAGGGTCTCCGGCTCCAGGTCGGCGTCGGCAAGGCCGGGAACGTTCACCACGAACGACGCGGGAGCGGGGTCAACGGCCCCGGCACTCGATTCGGGGCCGGTGGCCGGGGACTTGGGATCAAGCTCGGTAGTTGTCATGGCGGTGAGGCTATCGTCCGACCTCAGGCACCCCGCAGGCGCTCCCACACCTCGCGGACCTGCGGCTCCAGCGCCTCCAGCGGTCCGTCGTTGTCGATCACCAGGTCGGCGACGGCCAGCCGTTCCTTGCGGCTGGCCTGCGCGGCCATCCGCTGTGCCGCCTCGTCCGGGGTCATGCCGCGCAGCCGCACCAGCCGGTCCACCTGCGTCTCGGGCGTCGCGTCGACGACCACCACCAGGTCGTAGAGCGGCGCCAGGCCGTTCTCCGTCAGCAGTGGCACGTCGTGCACCACCACGGCGTCCGTCCCGGCAGACGCTTCGAGTTCGGCGGACCTCGCGCCGACGAGCGGGTGCACGATCGCGTTGAGCGCCCTCAGCTTCTCCGGGTCGGAGAAGACCAGCGCACCCAGCTTGGGCCGGTCCAGGGTGCCGTCCGACGTGAGGACGTCCGCCCCGAACTCCGCGACCACCGCGGCGAGTCCGGGCGTACCCGGCTCGACGACCTCGCGTGCGATCTTGTCCGCATCCACGATCACCGCGCCGTACGACGCCAGCAACCGCGACACTGCACTCTTGCCGGCACCGATCCCGCCGGTCAGCCCCACCTTCACCATGGCCCCACGCTATACGGCCGGCACCACGAGCAGGACCTCCGGGCGGCGCCCGGGCACGAGGGAAGCCTCGCCCCACCGCCAGGACCGACGCCCACCGCACACGAGGAGCGGAGAACCACCGACCGCTCGGGGCAGCGGACGCCAACCGGCATCCGCTGAGCGAAAGTTACCGCCCCACGACCGACCTCGCCCCGCGAACCGCCCCTCGGCATCCGCCTCAGCTCACGCCCCGCCGCCCTCGGCCTCGCGTTCCGCCAAGAAGCGTTCGAACTCGCGGCCGATCTCGTCGGCCGACGGGAGCTCCACAGGCTCGGCCACGAGACTGCCCCGGGTCTCGGCCCCGGCCACCGCGTCGTACTGGTGCTCAAGGCCACTGACCAGGGCGACCAGTTCCTCGTCGCCCTCGGAGATCTGCCGCTCGATCTCCTCCTGCGTGCGCAGCGCCTCCGTGCGCAGTGCGTGCGCGGCGTTCGGCAGCACCAGGCCGGTGGCGGCCGTCACCGCTTCCAGGGCGGTGAGCGCGGCGTCCGGGTACGCGGACCGGGCGATGTAGTGCGGGACGTGCGCCGCCACGCCCAGGACGTCGTGCCCCGCCTCTTCCAACCGGAATTCGATGAGGGACTCGGCACTGCCGGGCACCTGGGCCTCGTCGAAGAAGCTGCTGTGTCCGGGCATCAGGTCCGTGCGGTTGCCGTGCGGGGTCAGACCCACGGGCCGGGTGTGCGGGACGCCCATCGGAATGCCGTGGAAGTTGACCGACAGCCGGACGCCCAGCCGCTCCACCATCTGCCGGACCGCCGCCGCGAACCGCTCCCACTCCACGTCCGGTTCGGGCCCGGACAGCAGCAGGAAGGGCGCACCGGTGGCGTCCTCGACCAGGTGGAGTTCGATGCGCGGCGTCTCGTACGCGGTCCAACGGTGCCGTTCGAAGGTGAGCAGCGGACGGCGCGCCCGGTAGTCGACCAACCGGTCGTGGTCGAAGCGGGCCACGACCCGGTGCGGCAGGCCGTCGAGCAGCCTCTCCACGATCTGGTCGCCGGTCTCACCGGCGTCGATGTAGCCGTCGAAGTGGTACAGCAGCACCAGGCCGGCGGAATCCCTGGCAGTGATCGCCTCGACCGCCGCGAGCCCGCTCGGCTCCCATTCGTACAACCCCTGGGGATCCAACACAGTGACCGCTCCTCCTCGTGTCCATGAGCAAGAACACCCCGGACACCCCCGGGCATTCCCACCCCGGCCTTCCGCTCTCCGCTTCCGAACGTGCGGTCCGGCCCGACGCCCCAAGCCGCGCCCCAAGCC
>LIQL01000425.1 GCA_001418405.1 Streptomyces diastatochromogenes
TCGGTCTACGCCGGCAGCAAGAACCTCCCGGCCGCCTACGCCTTCGTGAAGTACATGAGCTCCGCGAAGGTCCAGCAGCAGACCACCGACGCGCTCAGCCTGCTGCCCACCCGCAAGTCCGTCTACGAGGTGCCGGCGGTCAAGCAGAACGAGATGGTCTCCTTCTTCAAGCCCGCCGTCGACGGCGCCGTCCAGCG
This sequence comes from Streptomyces diastatochromogenes, assembly GCA_001418405.1. Lineage (GTDB taxonomy): Bacteria > Actinomycetota > Actinomycetes > Streptomycetales > Streptomycetaceae > Streptomyces > Streptomyces albulus_C. The sequence goes on from LIQL01000425.1 coordinate 198, forward strand.
CCCCTGGATCGCCGAGGGCAACTCGCTCTTCGAACCGCTCAAGGTCCAGATGAACAAGGTGCTCACCGGCGCCGCCACCCCCGAACAGGCCGCGAAGTCCGTCGGCGACGCCTACCGGAAGCTGCTCAAGGACTACACGTGACGCTCACCGCCCGGACCCGCCGGGCGTTCGGCACCCACTGGTACGCCTGGACGATGACCGCCCCGGTCGTCCTCGTCATCGGCGTCATCATCGGGATCCCCCTCGTCCGCGGCGTCTACTTCTCCCTCACCGACGCCAACGAGGCCAACGTCGAGCGCTCGATCGGCATGAACCACATCCCCGCCACCTACCACTTCACCGGCCTGGACAACTACCGGGCGGTGCTGACCGACGGCGTCTTCTGGGGCCGACTGGGCTGGACCGTGGTGTGGACCGTCGGATGCGTCGGCCTCACCTTCCTCACCGGCCTCGCCCTGGCCACCCTCCTCAACCGCCAACTGCGCGGCCGCACCGCCTACCGCCTGGCGCTGATCCTGCCGTGGGCGATCCCCGCCTTCGTCTCCGTCTTCACCTGGCGGATGCTCTACAACGAGAAGAACGGCATCCTCAACAAGCTGCTGGCCGGCGGCGGCATCGACGCCGTGCCATGGCTCAACGACCCGACCTGGGCCAAGCTCTCGGTCATCGCCGTCAACGTCTGGCTGGGCGTGCCCTTCATGGTCGTCGCACTGCTCGGCGGACTCCAGTCCATCCCGGGCGAGCTCTACGAGGCCGCCGAGATGGACGGCGCGAGCGCCTGGCAGCGCTTCCGCCACATCACCGTGCCGGGCCTGCGCGCGGTCAGCGGCACCGTGATCCTGCTCTCGACCATCTGGACGTTCAACATGTTCCCGGTGATCTTCCTGCTCACCAGGGGCGGACCCGGCGACGCCACCGAGATCCTGGTGACCTACGCCTACCGGCTCTCGTTCGTCGACAGCCCCCGCAACTTCTCCGCCTCCGCCACCTGGGGCGTGGTCATCCTCGCCCTCCTCGCCCTGGTCGCGGTCGGCTACCGCCGGGCGCTGCGCAAGCAAGGGGAGGTGTGGTGACCATGGCGCGCAAACGCTCCGAACGGCATCGGCTGGCTTCGGTCGGGCTGCACCTGGCCCTCTTGCTCGCCGCCGTCATCGCGGTCTTCCCGCCGCTGTGGCTGCTGGTGACCTCCTTCAAGCCCACGAACGACGCCTTCACCACCAGCCTCGTCACCCACTTCACCCTCGACAACTACACCCACGTCCTGACCGGCACCTCCTTCCTCACCTGGTTCGGGAACTCCGTGGTCGTCGTCGGCCTGACCACCGCCGTCGGCGTCTTCACCGCCGCCACCACCGGCTACGCCGTCAGCCGCTTCCGCTTCCCCGGCATGCGGCCGCTGATGTGGCTGCTGCTGCTCACCCAGATGTTCCCGGTCGCGGTGCTGATCGTCCCGCTCTACAACCTCCTCGCCGCCCTCGGGCTGCTGAACCAGCCCCTCGGCCTGGTCCTCACCTACCTCACCATCGCCGTCCCGTTCTGCGCCTGGATGATGAAGGGCTTCTTCGACACCATCCCGGTGGAGATCGACGAAGCGGGCCGGGTCGACGGCCTCAACCCGTTCGGCACCTTCTGGCGGCTGGTACTGCCGCTCGCCCGCCCCGGCCTCGCCGTCACCGGCTTCTACACCTTCGTCACGGCCTGGGCCGAGGTCGCCTACGCCTCCGCCTTCATGACCGGCGAGGAGAACCTCACCCTCGCCGGCGGGCTGCAGACCTTCGTCAACCAGTACACCAACGACTGGGGTTCGATGACCGCCGCCGCCGTGCTCATCGCCGTACCGGCCGCGCTCGTCTTCGCCTTCGCCCAGCGCCACCTCGTCTCCGGACTGACCGCCGGCACCAGCAAGGGATGACATGACCCGACAGCCCACCGCCCCACCCACCGCCCCCGGCGGTCAGTCCGGAGACGAGGTGGCGCTGGGCGAAGGCGAA
>LIQL01000426.1 GCA_001418405.1 Streptomyces diastatochromogenes
ACGACTGACCTTGTCCGCACCGGGTGCGGACATGGCTGCGCCCCGGCACCTTCCCCTGGTGCCGGGGCGCAGCCGCCGTCCTGGGCGGGCCGGATCAGGCGCTGACGGTGTACCGCACGCCGTGCTCGGTGGCCAGGCGCTGCAAGTCCTCAAGCTCTGCCAGCTCAACCTCGGCAAGGAGCTCGTCACCCGACTCGCGGGCCCGGACCAGATCGGCTTCGGTGTTCCGTATGCGCTGCAAAATACCTGCGGTGAACGCGTCCATGGTGCGCCCCCTCGTCGTGGGTCGGTGGGCACGGGGGTGTGCCGACGGGTGGGTCGATCACGGCGTGGTCCCTGCGAGGGAAACGGAGCGTGGCAAGAACGCCGATACAGGGCGTGATCGCGGGTGTGCAGTCGTCCTCCCCACGCGCACGCTCAGGGAAACCTCAACCGGTCCGGGAATCCGGGCCGCAGCCGCCCCCGACCCCTTCCTCCACCCCTCTTACCGCCGGTTTATGACTCTTCGGGGCAGGATGGAAGGGCTCTGAACGTTGTTGTGCCCTGCTCATCGCGGGCCGTAAGGAAGGACTGCGACGTGCGTGTTCTCGTCGTCGAGGACGAGCAGCTGCTCGCCGATGCTGTGGCCACCGGACTGCGCCGGGAGGCCATGGCCGTCGACGTGGTCTACGACGGCGCCGCCGCGCTGGAACGGATCGCGGTCAACGACTACGACGTGGTGGTCCTCGACCGCGACCTGCCGCTGGTCCACGGCGACGACGTCTGCCGCAAGCTCGTGGAGCTGGGCATGCCCACCCGCGTCCTGATGCTCACCGCCTCCGGCGACGTCAGCGACCGCGTCGAGGGCCTGGAGATCGGCGCGGACGACTACCTGCCCAAGCCGTTCGCGTTCACCGAGCTGACCGCCCGGGTCCGCGCCCTGGGCCGCCGGACCACGGTGGCCCTGCCGCCCGTCCTGGAGCGCGCCGGGATCAAGCTCGACCCCAACCGCCGCGAGGTCTTCCGCGACGGCCGGGAGGTCCAGCTCGCCCCGAAGGAGTTCGCGGTCCTGGAGGTCCTCATGCGCAGTGAGGGCACCGTCGTCTCGGCCGAGCAGCTCCTGGAGAAGGCCTGGGACGAGAACACCGACCCGTTCACCAACGTGGTCCGGGTCACGGTCATGACGCTGCGCCGCAAGCTCGGCGAGCCCGCGGTGATCGTCACCGTGCCCGGCTCGGGATACCGGATCTGACCGCCGATGCCCTCCCTGCCCTCCTTCTCCAGTTCCAAGGCCGCACCGCCGCCTCCGGTCCCGCCCAAACCCGCCTGGGACCCGAAACCGGTCAACGTGCGGCCCTTCCCCTGGCTGCGCCCCACGATCCGGATACGGCTCACGCTGCTCTACGGCGGCATGTTCCTGATGGCCGGCATCGTGCTGCTCACGATCATCTACATGCTCGCCGCGGCCGCCCTGCACGACGGCAGCGCCCTGCCGTTGAAGATCCTCGGCGGGAAGTTCCAGTCCACCAGCGACATCTGCGACCTGCCCACCGAGACCTCCGGGGCGCTGCTCCAGGAGGCGGTCAACAACTGCCTGATGCACCAGCGGGCGGTGGCCCTCAACAACCTCCTCAACCGGTCGCTGCTGGCGTTGTTGGGTTTGACGATCGTGGCGTTCGCGTTCGGTTATGCGATGGCGGGGCGGGTGTTGTCGCCGTTGGGGCGGATCACGCGGACCGCGCAGCGGGTGGCGGGGTCGGATTTGCACCGGCGGATCGAGTTGGGGGGTCCGGATGACGAGTTGAAGGAGTTGGCGGACACCTTCGACGAGATGTTGGACCGGTTGGACCGGGCGTTTGAGTCGCAGCGGCGGTTCGTGTCGAACGCGTCGCATGAGTTGCGGACGCCGTTGGCGATCAATCGGACGTTGTTGGAGGTGCAGCTGGCCGATCCGGCGGCGTCGGCGGAGGTGCAGCAGCTGGGGAAGACGTTGTTGGCGACCAATGAGCGCAGTGAGCAGTTGGTGGAGGGGTTGCTGCTGCTGGCGCGCAGTGAGAACAAGATCGTGGACAAGCGTCCGGTGGATCTGTCGGAGGTGGCGTCGCAGGCGGTGGATCAGACGCGGGAGGAGGCGCAGGCCAAGGGGGTGGAGCTGCGTGGGGTGCGTCAGCAGGTGTTCGTGCAGGGCAACGGGGTGTTGTTGGAGCGGATCGCGTTGAATCTGGTGCAGAACGCGGTGCGGTACAACGTGCCGGAGGGGGGCTGGGTGGAGGTGACCACCGAGCCGCACCCGGGGTGCGCGGTGCTGGTGGTGTCCAATACCGGTCCGGTGGTGCCGGCGTATGAGGTGGAGAACCTCTTCGAGCCGTTCCGGCGGCTGCGCACCGAGCGGACCGGCAGCGACAAGGGCGTTGGCCTGGGCCTGTCCATCGTCCGCTCCGTGGCCCGCGCCCACGACGGCACCATCACCGCCGAACCCCGCGAGGGCGGCGGCCTGGACATGCGCGTGGTGCTCCCCCTCTGACACCCCCGTCGCGGCCCCTGTGCGGCTGCTGGAGGCGTCGCAGGGGTGGCCGGAGGGTTCCGGGCTACCGACGCGTACGGTCGCCCGCACGGCGGCCGTACACCTCGATCCCGGCCGTTCCCGTCCGGCCTTTCGGTTTGACGGGACGGGGGGTCTCCGGGGATCCTTCGCCGAGTTCGCTTTGCGCTGAATTCGGCGGGTCCGCCCGCCGCCTTGATCGTGTGTGATCCCTCACAGGGGCCCCTTTCCGGCCATCTACCCTCCGTGATCGAAATGCCTGGTGGAAAGCCGGGAAAATCCGGGTTTCCCAGGGCCCTGATCACGGGAAGTACACGTGATGGGCTGCGCGAGGTGCGACATTCGGACCGTGTACGGTCCTGATCGCCATCCAAACCGATCACCTCTTCAGGGGTGCGGTTGGGTGTCGATTGAGTAACAGACCTTGATGTGAGGCAAAATCTCCGCCTCAGGTCGGGCACAAGTCCGGCCTCTCACGCGTTACGAGCGCTGAGACACCGCAGACACCCAGAGGGGGAGAGCGACAAATGGCTACGGATTACGACACTCCACGCAAGACGGATGACGACCTCAACGAGGACAGCATCGAAGAACTGAAGTCGCGGCGGAACGACAAGTCCGCCTCGGCCGTCGACGTCGACGAGTTCGAGCAGGCCGAGGGCCTGGAACTCCCCGGCGCCGACCTGTCCAACGAGGAACTCGCGGTCCGCGTCCTGCCCAAGCAGCAGGACGAGTTCACCTGCATGAGTTGCTTCCTGGTCCACCACCGCAGCCAGCTGGCTGCCGAGGACAAGAACGGCAACCCGATCTGCCGCGACTGCGCGGCCTGACCGGTTACGCCGTGCCAGGCGTGAACCCGTTCCGTAAGGGCCGCAAGGGCGGCCACGGTCCGGCGGCAGGCGCACGATCACGCGAAGAAACCGCGCCCGTGCCCGCCGACCCGACCGCCCTCCCCGAGGAACGGCCGACCGGTGCACCCCAGCGGCGTGGCCGCCTGGCCGCGCTCGCGGACGCGGCCGTCCGCGGCGCCAGGAAGGGCCGCGACGGCGTACGGTCCGCGCTCGGCGCGATCGCCGACCGGATCATCGCCACCGCCCCCAGGATCCCGGTGCGCGACCTCGCCACCCTGCGTGCGCACTTCCCCGGACTGACCGCCGAGGAGCTCGCCGACAAGCTGGTGGCGGGTGCCTGCACGGGGACCGCCACGGTGGGCGCCGGCGTCGGGGCGGCCGCCATGCTGCCCGCCCCGCCGGCCATGCCCGCCGAACTCGCGGCCGAGGTGGCGGGCGTCGCCTCGGTGGAGATCAAACTGATCGCCGAACTCCACGAGGTCTACGGCCTGCGGCCCCCCGGGAACCGCACCCAGCGCGCCACCGCCTACCTGACGTCCTGGACCCAGGAACGCGGCATCGACATCGCCAAACCCGCCTCGCTGAACGTCGCGCTCGGCGGTCCGATGCGGCGCGAACTACGCCAGCAGATCATGAAGCGCACGCTGCGCAACCTGCCCAACCTCACGCCGTTCCTGATCGGCGCCGCGGTCGGCGCGTTCCTCAACCGCCGCGACACCAGGAAACTCGCCGACAAGATCCGCGTGGACCTCCGGCGCCGCCAGATCCCCTGGGACACCCTTCCCGGTGCCCCGAGCGGTCAGCCGCGCGCCGACGACGCCGACGACGCCGACGACGCCGACGACAAGGCCGCCACCAGCCGCTCCGGCTCGCGCGTCGACAAGTAGGCGTACGGCGTCGGGTCCTCGGGGTCGCTGATCTCCACCCGCACCGCCGTCGGCACGTAGCTCCGCAGCAGCATGAACGCGCGCGCATCGGCCTTGTGCGTCCGCCAGGCCATCGCCTCCGCCGCGTCCAGTGCCTGCGCCTCACCCAGCGCCGACACCGGGATCTTCGCCTCCCCGGCGATCAGCGCACCGCCCACCACCCGGATCCGCACCGAGCCGTACGAGCTCACCGCCACCGCGGACAGCGCCGCGCCGCCGATCAGCCCGCCGAGCATCGGGAGCGTCCCCAGGGGGAGCAGCATCAGGGCACAGGCGACGCCGATGAGCGCGGCGATCACCCACCAGGAGCGGGGCGCGGTGAGACGTTCTTCGTACGACTGCATGCCCCCAGCTTGGCACGGCGGCACTCGGCCCTTATCCGCGCGGGTAGGGTCTGCACTCGTGAGTGGAACTGACCAACCCAGGACGCGGCTGACGCCACCCGCGGACGCCACGGCCCCGGTCCGGCACCCGGACGCGCCGGCCCCCGGAGAACTGCTCGGCGCGCACTACGAACGGTGCTTCGGCTGCGGCACGGGCCAGCCCCACGGGCTGCACCTGGAAGCCCGGGCCGGCGACGGCGTGCGCGTCACCGCCGAGTTCACCGTCAAGGAGGCCCACCAGGGCGCCCCCGGCCTGGCGCACGGCGGAGTGCTGGCCACCGCGCTCGACGAGACGCTCGGCTCGCTGAACTGGCTGCTGCGGGTGATCGCGGTGACCGGACGACTGGAGACCGACTTCGTCACGCCGGTGCCGTTGGGCACGGTGCTGCACCTGGAAGCGCAGGTCACCGCCGTGCACGGCCGGAAGATCTACTCGACCGCGGTCGGCCGGATAGGCGGGCCCGACGGCCCGGAGGCGGTCCGCGCCCGCGCCGTGTTCATCGAGGTCAAGGTCGACCACTTCATCGACAACGGAAGGACCGCGGAGATCGAGTCGGTGCTGGCCGACCCGGACCAGGTCAAGCGCGTGCGTGCCTTCGAGGTGAACCCGTGAGTCAGCTGCGGAATCCGGTCGACGTGCTGCTGCGCCGGCTCGACCCGGACGTCCCCGTCCCGTCCTACGCGCACCCGGGCGACGCCGGCGTCGACCTGGTGACCACCGAGGCCGCCGAACTGGCACCCGGCGAGCGCACCGTCCTGGCCACGGGAGTGTCGATCGCCCTCCCCGACGGCTACGCGGCGTTCGTGCACCCCCGCTCCGGGCTGGCGGCCCGTTGCGGACTGGCGCTGGTGAATGCCCCCGGGACGGTCGATGCCGGGTACCGTGGAGAGATCAAGGTGATCGTGGTCAATCTGGACCCGCGCGAGAGCGTGCGGTTCGAGAAGTACGACCGGATCGCCCAATTGGTCGTCCAGCAGGTCGAGAAGGTGCGCTTCCACGAGGTGGCGGAACTTCCCGGCTCGGCGCGGGCCGAGGGGGGATTCGGATCCACCGGCGGTCACGCGGCGGTGGACGGCTCCACGGGCGGGAATGAATACGCATCGGTCGGTCGCGACCGGGAAGGACAGTGACGTGTTCGGACGTCGCAAGAAGAACGAGGCTCCTGTAGAGCCGGCCGAGGACGCGGCGCTCGCCGACGAGGCGGAGACCGGCGAGGACGACGCGACGCAGCAGCGGCTCAATCTCCCGCCCGCGCCGCGCCCCGACGGTCCCTGGGACGTGTCGGAGGTCAAGGAGCCCGGCCAGGGCCGGGTCGACCTCGGCGGCCTCTACGTACCCGGTGTCGAGGGCATGGAACTGCGCGTCGAGGTCGCCGGTGACGCGATCGTCGCCGCGACCGTCGTCCTCCAGGACAGCGCCGTGCAGCTCCAGGCGTTCGCCGCCCCCAAGAACGAGGGCATCTGGGGCGAGGTCCGCGAGGAGATCGCCGCGGGCATCACCCAGCAGGGCGGCGTCATCGACGAGGTCGACGGCCCGCTGGGCTGGGAACTGCGCGCCCAGGTCCCCGTGCAGCTCCCGGACGGCGCCAACGGCGTCCAGGTCGTGCGCTTCGTCGGCATCGACGGCCCGCGCTGGTTCCTGCGCGGGGTGATCTCCGGGCAGGGCGCCGTACAGCCGCAGGCCGCGGGCGTGCTGGAGCACATCTTCCGGGACACCGTCATCGTCCGCGGCGAGGGCCCGATGGCGCCCCGCGACCCGATCGTCCTCAAGCTGCCCGACGACGCCCAGATGGTGCCCGACGGCGTGCAGCAGGACCAGGCCGGCGGGTCGCGCTTCGGCGGCGGCGTGGAGCGGCTGGAGCGCGGACCGGAGATCACCGAGATCCGCTGACCCACCGCGCAAGGCCGCACGGTGCAGAAACGCCGTTGCGGCGGCTCAAACGTGACGGTCACGCGGGGCCGTACTCCCGGACAGGGGGTACGGCCCCTCGCCGTTTATGCAGGTCAGGTCGGGAAGCGTAAGAAAACCGTCAACGGAACGCTAATGGCCGTAAGGGAGGCGTCAACAGCGTTCAAGCGACGGAAGAACGACGGTTTGCTCTAGGGGTCCCATTCCGTCTGCCCATCTAGGAGCAACGATGGCCGACGTGGCCTTCGTCGTCGTCACCCTCGCGGTCTTCGCCGCGGTGGCTCTCGTCGCCAAGGGGGTGACGAAGCTGTGACCATCGAGAACATCGTCGGCCTCATCGTGGCCGTCGCCCTCCTCGGCTACCTGGTCCTCGCCCTCGTCTTCCCGGAGAGGTTCTGAGGTGTCGACAGCTGCCACCGCAGCGGGCCACATGAGCCCCGCTCTCGCGGGCGTCCTCCAGCTCACAGCGCTCATCGCGGCGCTCGCCCTGGTCTACCGCCCCCTCGGCGACTACATGGCCGCCGTCTACAGCTCCCCGCGCCACCTGCGCGTGGAGAAGGTCATCTACCGCTGCATAGGCGCCAACGCAGACACCCAGATGCGCTGGCCCGCCTACCTCCGCGGCGTCCTGGCCTTCTCCCTCGCCGGGATGCTCTTCCTCTACCTCCTCCAGCGCCTCCAGGGACACCTACCGCTCTCCCTCGGATTCGCCTCCATCAGCCCCGACCAGGCCTTCAACACCGCCGCCTCGTTCGTCGCCAACACCAACTGGCAGTCGTACAGCGGCGAACAGGCCATGGGCCACGTCGTCCAGACCGCCGGCCTCGCGGTACAGAACTTCGTCTCCGCCGCCACCGGCATGGCCGTCGCCGTCGCCCTCGTCCGCGGCTTCGCCCGCTCCCGCACCGGCGAACTCGGCAACTTCTGGGCCGACCTCGTACGCGGCACCATCCGCGTCCTGATCCCCCTCGCCATCGTCGGCGCGCTCATCCTCGTCGCCTGCGGCGCCATCCAGAACTTCGCCGGCATCCACGAAGTCGGCCAGTTCATGGGCGGCGCACAACAGACCAACGGCGGCGCCGTCGCCTCCCAGGAAGTCATCAAGGAACTCGGCACCAACGGCGGCGGCTACTTCAACGCCAACTCCGCCCACCCCTTCGAGAACCCCACCGCGTTCACCAACCTCTTCGAGATCTTCCTGATCCTCGTCATCCCCTTCTCACTCACCCGCACCTTCGGCAAGCTCGTCGGGAACGTGAAGCAGGGCTACGCGATCCTCGCCACCATGGGCATCATCTGGCTCGGCTTCACCGCACTCATGCTGTGGACCGAATTCGCCCACGGCGGCCCCGCGCTCCAAGCCGCCGGCGCCGCCATGGAAGGCAAGGAAGACCGGTTCGGCATCGGCGGATCCGCCATCTTCTCCGTCGCCACCACCCTCACCTCGACCGGAGCCGTGGACTCCTTCCACGCCTCCTACACCGCATTCGGCGGCGGCCTCCAACTCCTCGGCATGATGCTCGGCGAAATCGCCCCCGGCGGCGTCGGATCCGGCCTCTACGGCATGCTCGTCATGGCCGTCATCTCCGTCTTCATCGCCGGCCTCATGGTCGGCCGCACCCCCGAATACCTCGGCAAGAAGATCGGCACCCGCCAGATCAAACTCGCCGCCTGCTACATCCTCATCACGCCCACCCTGGTACTCGGCTTCACCGCCGCCGCCATGGTGCTCCCCGACGCCCTGGGCTCCATGCTCAACACCAAGGCACTCGGCGCCGGACCGCACGGCTTCTCCGAAGTCCTCTACGCCTACACCTCCGGAGCCAACAACAACGGCTCCGCCTTCGCCGGACTCAACGCCAACACCCCCTGGTACAACACCACGATCGGCCTCGCCATGCTGCTCGGCCGCTTCCTCCCCATGGTGTTCGTGCTCGCCCTCGCCGGCTCGCTCGCCGAACAGCAGCCCGTCCCCGAGACCGCGGGCACCCTCCGCACCGAAAAGCCGCTCTTCGCGGGGCTGCTCGTCGGCACCATCCTGATCATCACCGGTCTGACCTACTTCCCGGCGCTCGCCCTCGGGCCGCTGGCGGAGGGCCTGTCATGACCGCCCCCGTGAAACCGGAGGAGCACGGCTCCATGTCCACCGCCACACCGACCCGCGCTCCAGAACAGGACGCCAACGGCGGCCAGCAGCCCGGCGGCGGCCGCGTGGGCGGCGGCCTCTTCGACCCCAAGCAACTGCTCACGTCGCTGCCCGACGCCCTGCGCAAGCTCGACCCGCGGGTGATGATCAAATCCCCCGTCATGTTCGTCGTCGAGGTCGGCTCCGTCCTCACCACGATATTCGCCTGCGCGGCACCCACCGACTGGTTCGGCTGGGCCATCGCCGTCTGGCTCTGGCTCACCGTCATCTTCGCCAACCTCGCCGAAGCCGTCGCCGAAGGCCGCGGCAAGGCGCAGGCCGACACCCTCCGCAAGGCCAAGACCGACACCGTCGCCCGCCGCCTCAACGGCACCGACGAGGAACAGGTGCCCGGCACCGAACTCCGCGTCGGCGACCTCGTCGTCTGCGAGGCCGGCGACGTCATCCCCGGCGACGGCGACGTCGTCGAAGGCGTCGCCTCCGTCGACGAATCCGCGATCACCGGTGAATCCGCCCCCGTCATCCGGGAATCCGGCGGCGACCGCTGCGCCGTGACCGGCGGCACCAAGGTCCTCTCCGACCGCATCGTCATCAAGGTCACCACGAAGCCCGGCGAGACCTTCATCGACCGGATGATCAACCTCGTCGAAGGCGCCGCACGCCAGAAGACGCCCAACGAGATCGCGCTGAACATCCTCCTCGCGTCCCTCACCATCGTCTTCCTGCTGGCCGTCGTCACCCTCCAGCCGTTCGCCATCTACGCCGGCGCCGAACAGCCCATGATCGTGCTGCTCGCCCTGCTGGTGTGCCTCATCCCCACCACCATCGGCGCGCTCCTCTCCGCCATCGGCATCGCCGGCATGGACCGCCTCGTCCAACGCAACGTCCTCGCCATGTCCGGACGCGCCGTCGAAGCGGCGGGCGACGTATCGACATTGCTGCTCGACAAGACCGGCACCATCACCTACGGCAACCGCCGCGCAGCCGAGTTCGTGCCCGTCCACGACGCCACCGAAGAGGAACTCGCCGACGCCGCGCAGCTGTCCTCACTCGCCGACGAGACCCCCGAAGGGCGCTCCGTCGTCGAACTCGCCAAGGAGAAGTACGCACTGCGCGAGGGTGAGTTCAGCGCCGACACGTTGACGGGCGCCGAATGGATCCCGTTCACCGCACAGACCCGCATGTCCGGCGTCGACGTCGACGGCCGCAAGATCCGCAAGGGCGCCACCGGATCCGTCCTCGCCTGGGTCCAGGAACGCGGCGGCAACGTCACCGACGACGCCCGGGAACTCGCCGACACCATCTCCCAGGCCGGCGGCACCCCGCTGCTCGTCGCCCTCGAGGACGAGCGCGGCCCCCGCGTCCTCGGCGTCATCCACCTCAAGGACGTCGTCAAGGACGGCATGCGCGAACGCTTCGTCGAGCTCCGCAAGATGGGCATCAAGACGGTCATGATCACGGGTGACAACCCGCTGACCGCCAAGGCCATCGCCGACGAGGCCGGCGTCGACGACTTCCTCGCCGAAGCCACCCCCGAAGACAAGATGGCCCTCATCAAGCGCGAACAGGCCGGCGGCAAACTCGTCGCCATGACCGGCGACGGCACCAACGACGCCCCCGCCCTCGCGCAGGCCGACGTCGGCGTCGCCATGAACACCGGCACCTCGGCCGCCAAGGAGGCCGGGAACATGGTGGACCTGGACTCCAACCCGACGAAGCTCATCGAGATCGTCGAGATCGGCAAGCAACTCCTCATCACCCGAGGCGCCCTGACGACCTTCTCCATCGCCAACGACGTCGCGAAGTACTTCGCGATCATCCCCGCGATGTTCGCCGTGGCCTACCCCGGCCTCGACACCCTCAACATCATGCGGCTGCACAGCTCCCAGACCGCGATCCTCTCCGCGATCATCTTCAACGCGCTGATCATCGTCGCCCTGGTGCCGCTGGCCCTCAAGGGCGTCCAGTACCGGCCCGTCAGCGCCGACAAGATGCTCCGCCGCAACCTCGCCGTCTACGGCCTCGGCGGCCTCATCGCACCCTTCATCGGCATCAAAATCATCGACCTGCTCATCTCCCTCATCCCCGGAATCGGGTGACCGCCATGAACAACTCGGTACGCAACACCGCCCGGTTGCTGACGGCCGGCCTGCGCGCACTGCTCGTCCTGACCGTGGTCTGCGGCGTGATCTACCCCCTGGTGGTCACCGGCGTGGCCCAGGCCGCCTTCCCCGGCAAGGCCAACGGCTCCGAGGTCACCTCCCACGGCAAGGTCGTCGGCTCCTCCCTCATCGGCCAGCGCTACGACAAGGGGACCGACAAGAAGGGCAACCCGATCCCCGACCTCCGCTACTTCCAGCCCCGCCCCTCGGCCGGCCTGGGCAGCAACCGCACCAACGGCGTCAACACCCAGTACGACCTCCAGGTCTCCGGCGCCTCCAACCTGGGAGCCACCAACACCGACCTCGTCAAGGCCGTCGAGGAACGCAAGCAGTGGGTCGCCACCACCTACGGCGTCCCCCAGTCGCAGGTACCTGCCGACGCCGTCACCTCCTCCGGCTCCGGCCTCGACCCCGACATCTCACCCGCGTACGCGCTCCTCCAGGTCAACCGCGTCGCCAAGGAGAACCACCTCCCCGCCGACCAGGTGCAGCGACTCGTCGAAGACCGGATCCAGGGACGCCAACTGGGCTTCATGGGAGAGCCCCGAGTGAACGTCCTGGACCTCAACGTCGCGCTCCGGGACCTCGCACAGGCCCACCAGTGACGGACGACGACTTACCGAGACACCCGAGCGGTGCACCACCGCCACCCACGACGGCGGCCCCGGGGACAACCCTCCCCGGGGCCGCCCCTTTTGCCTGCCCCTTTTTGCCTGCACCGCGCACCATCGGCAGGCCCGTTCCACGAGTTATCCACAGGCATTGCCGGCCCGAACGCCCGCTCCGCATACTGTTTCGCACCTGACACGCACCACACGCACAACGACCACCGACCGCCCCTCGGGAAAGGACAACCAGAGCTCAAGCACAGCAAGTTGACGGGCCGAGCGGCCTCGACGCACGACCACACCGGGGGAACGCACCATGAACGGACAGCGCGAGCCGAACGGCGGAACGACGACCATGGGCACCGCCGTCTCCGACGCCGCATCGGCGACGGCGATGATCCGCGTCGAAAACCTGCACCGCAGCTACGGCACCGGAGCAGGAGCCGTACACGCCCTGCGCGGGGTCACCTGCAGCGTCCCGCGCGGCGAACTGGTCGCCCTCCGAGGCCGTTCCGGATCCGGCAAGACCACCCTCCTCAACC
>LIQL01000427.1 GCA_001418405.1 Streptomyces diastatochromogenes
GAGAACCCCGGCCCGCCCCGCAATCCCGGGGCGGCGCCGTGGTTCTCCGTCATTGACCGGCAGTTGTTTTCCGGCTATCCGTGTCTCCTTGGAAGTTTCCTTCACCTGTTCGAGGAAGCCCCCCGGAAGGAGCGCAGATGCACTCCAGACGTACCGTCCTGACCACCGCCGCGGCAGCAGCCGCGGCCGCCGCCCTGGGCGTCGGCGAGGCGCACGCCGTCCCCTCCCCCGTCCCGTCGCCGACGTCGCCGCCGCCCGCCACCGTGGAGCGGCTGCGCCGGCTGATCGCCCGGATGTCGCCGGAGGAGAAGGCCGGCCAGCTCTTCGTGATGCGGGTGTACGGGCACTCCGCGACCGATCCCGACCCGGCCGACGTCGCCGCCAACCGCGAGGAGATCGGCGTCGCCAACGCCGCCGAGCTGATCGCCGAGTACCACGTCGGCGGCATCATCTACTTCGGCTGGGCGCACAACACCCGCGACCCGCACCAGATCGCCGCGCTGTCCAACGGCATCCAGGAGGCCGCCGCCCGGCTGCGCGTCCCGGTGCCGGTGCTGATCTCCACGGACCAGGAACACGGGATAGTGGCCCGGATCGGGGCGCCGGCGACGCTGCTGCCCGGGGCGATGGCGCTGGGCGCCGGCGGGTCCACGGAGGACGCCCGCACGGCGGGGCGGATCTCCGGCCGGGAGCTGTTCGCGATGGGCGTCCGGCAGGACTACGCGCCGGACGCGGACGTCAACGTCAACCCCGCCAACCCGGTCATCGGGGTGCGGTCCTTCGGGGCCGATCCGCAGGCCGTGGCCCGGATGGTCGCGGCACAGGTGGGCGGCTACCAGAGCGCGGGGGTGGCGGCCTGCGCCAAGCACTTCCCCGGGCACGGCGACACCGACACCGACAGCCACGTCGGGCTGCCGTACATCCACCACTCCGCCGAGGAGTGGGAGCGGCTGGACGCGCCGCCGTTCAAGGCCGCGATCGCCGCCGGCATCGACTCGGTGATGACGGCGCACATCGTGGTGCCGGCCCTCGACCCCAGTGGCGATCCGGCGACGCTGTCCCGGCCGATCGTCACCGGCATCCTGCGCCGGCGGCTCGGTTACGACGGGGTGGTGGTGACCGATTCGCTGGGCATGGAGGGCGTCCGGGTGAAGTACGGGGACGACCGGGTGCCGGTGCTGGCGCTGAAGGCCGGGGTGGACCAGTTGCTGAACCCGCCGGACCTGTCCGTCGCGCACGCGGCGGTCGTCCGGGCGCTGCGGGACGGGGAGCTGAGCGAGCAGGAGATCGACGCCAAGCTGTTGCGGATCCTGACGTTGAAGGAGCGCCGGGGGCTGTTCGCCGATCCGTACACCTCCCGGGAGCAGGTCGACCGGGTGGTGGGGGTGCGGGCGCACCGGGCCGCCGCGGACCGGATCGCGGACCGCACCACCACGCTGCTGCTCAACAGGGACGGGGTGCTGCCGCTGTCCCGGCGGCGGACCGGCCGGCTGCTGGTGGCGGGCGCGGATCCGGCCGCGCCGTCCGGCACCGGCGGGCCGCCGACCGCGGTGCTGGCCGAGGAGCTGCGCCGGTCGGGCTTCACGGCCACCGTGTTGCCGACCGGGACGGCGCCGTCGCGGGAGCTGATCGCCCGGGCCCGGGCGGCGCTGGCGCAGCGGGACGCGGCGGTGGTGGCGACATACGACATCACCTCCGCCTCGTCGGCGCAGCGCACGCTGGTCGAGGAGTTGGTGGCGACGGGGAAGCCGGTGGTGCAGCTGGCGGTGCGCAATCCGTACGACATCGCCTTGTTGGACGGGGTGGCGGCAGCGCTGGCCAGTTACTCGTGGACGGATGTGGAGTTGCGGGCGGCGGCCCGGGTGATCGCCGGGCGGCGGGATCCGGTGGGCCGGCTGCCGGTGGCGATAATGCGCGCGGACGCGCCGCAGACCGCGCTGTTCCAGATCGGGCACGGGCTGCGGTACTGAGCGGGCCGACCGGCCCGGTGGGTGTGCGTCCCGCGCGTGGTGCGGGACGCACACCCGGTGGGGCGGGTGCGGTGCGGGGCTACGGCCGCAGGGTCCGGCGCTGGGCGAGTTCCGGCCGGTCGAGGGTGCTGTTGTGCGGGGCCTGGGCGGCGGCCCGGCCGTCGGCGGGCACCGGGAGGCCGGCCCAGCTGAGGAGTTCGGCGGTGGCCTTGGTGCGGTCGGCGTCCTTGAGCGACGCGATGTTCGCGCCGTGGTTGCCGCCGGGGACGGTGAAGAGGTACGAGTCGCGGGCGCCGCGGCCGAGTTCGAAGTGCTTGGCGCTCCACGGGTCGAACTGTCCGTTGACGAACATCATGCGGGTGGCGTGCTGGCGCACCCAGCGGTCGACGTCGGGCATGGCGCGCCGGTCGAACCGCATCGGGATCTCGCGGGGCACGAAGCTGCGGGAGTTGTTGATGCCCGGGTAGCGCAGCAGGCCGCGGAGGTTGGGGTAGTGGTACTTGGGCTCACCGAGCTGGGTGCCGGCCTGGTAGTAGTACGGCTGGTACTTCTCCAGGCCCTGGTCGGTGTAGGAGTCGAAGCCCCCGACCTTGTCCATCCAGGTCCACAGGGCGTCCGTGGGGGCGGTGGGGGCGGGCACCTCGGCGCAGGCGGTCGCGGCGGGCTGGTACTGCCAGAAGCCGAAGACCAGGTCGGTGATGAGGACTTCGTAGGCCCGGTCGGCGTTGCCGATGAGGCGGAAGGTGCGCTGGTGCTCGCCGGCCCACTTCTCGTAGCGGTTCACGATCTCGTCCCGGCGGAGCAGCGCCTCGCGCTCGACCTTCCCGACGGCGGCGCGGCACTCGGGGGTGCCGACGGTGGCGAAGAAGCGGTCGTAGGCGGCGGAGTCGTCGCGGTCGGGGTTGTTGGGGGCGACGTAGGCGACGGTGCCGTTCATGTCGTGGGGGAAGAAGCGGCGGTAGTAGGTGGCCGTCATGCCGCCCTTGCTGCCGCCGGTGGCGATCCAGTTCTCGGGATACAGCGCGTGCAGGGCCTGGAAGACGCGGTGCTGGTCGTTGGCGGCCTGCTGGATGTCGAGCTTCTTCCAGTCGGTCGGCACCGGGCGGGACGGGGTGAAGTACCGGTATTCCAGGGAGACCTGGTTACCGTCGATGATCTTGGTGGGTTCGCTGCGGGACGGGGTGGTGCTGACGTTGTAGCCGGAGGTGTAGAAGACCGTCGGGCGGTCCACCGCCTTGTGGAGCAGCGTCAGGCGCTGCTGGAAGGTGCCCTTCTCCGGGTGCCGGTGGTCGACCGGCTGGGTGTAGTCGAGGACGAAGTAGCGGTAGCCGTCGACCGGCTTCTCCTCGATCAGCCGCATTCCGGGGATCGCGAGGATCCGGTCCTTGATGTCCGTGCCGTCCGGTCCGGCGGCGGTGGCCGCTCCGGCTGGTGCGCCGACGCTCGCCGCACTTATGAGTACGGCGAGCGTCAGCAGCCATCTCTTGCCCTTGCGCATGGGCCCTCCCCTTGGGATGTCAAAGGTCGGGCCGAACCTATCCGCGCGGCGGGGGCACCACCAGCCCCCATTGGGGCGCCGCGCTCACACGGTGAGGCTCTCCTCCTCGCCGCTGTAGGTCCGCCACAGCTCCGCGTAGCGGCCGTTGCGGGCGAGCAGTTGGGCGTGGGTGCCGTCCTCGATGATCCGGCCGTGGTCGAGGACCACCACCCGGTCGGCGCGGGCGGCGGTGGTGAGCCGGTGGGCGACGATGAGGGTGGTGCGCGCGGGAGCGGGCGGTGCGGGGAGCGGGCCCTCCCCCGACCACACGGGGTCGGCGCGGCGGCCGGCGAGCCGGTCGGTGGCTTGGTTGACGACGGCTTCGGTGGCCAGGTCCAGGGCGGCGGTGGCCTCGTCGAGGAGCAGCACGTCCGGGTCGGTGAGTTCGGCGCGGGCCAGGGCGAGCAGTTGGCGCTGGCCCGCGGAGAGGTTGCGGCCGCGCTCGGCGACCTCGTGGAGGTAGCCGTCGTCAAGGGTGGCGATCATGTCGTGGGCGCCGACGGCGCGGGCGGCGGCCTCCACCTCGGCGTCGGTGGCGTCCGGGCGGCCGTAGGCGATGGCGTCTCGGACCGTGCCGGCGAAGAGGTAGGACTCCTGGGGGACGACGCCGAGCCGGCGACGGTAGCCGGTCAGGTCGAGTTCCCGCAGGTCGGTGCCGTCGATGCAGACCGCGCCGGCCGTCGGGTCGTAGAAGCGGGCGACCAGCTTGACGAGGGTGGACTTGCCGGCGCCGGTCTCGCCGACGAAGGCGACGGTCTGGCCGGCCGGGATGGTGAGGTCGATGTCGGCCAGCGCCTGCTCGTCGTGGTCGCCGTAGTGGAAGTGGACGCCGTCGAAGGTGAGGTCGCCGCGCAGGGCCGGGACCGGGCGGGGGTGCTCGGCGGCCGGGGTGGACGTGGGCTGGGCGAGGAGTTCGCGGATCCGGCCGAGCGAGACGGACGCCTGCTGGTAGCCGTCGAAGACCTGGGAGAGCTGCTGGACGGGGGCGAAGAACAGGTCGATGTAGAGGAGGTAGGCGACCAGGGCGCCGGCGGTCAGGGTGTGTCCGCCGACCCGGTCGGCGCCGACGATCAGGACCAGGGCGGACGCCACGGACGACAGCAGCTGGACGAACGGGAAGTAGACGGATATCAGGAACTGGCCGCGCACCCGGGCCTGGCGGTATGCGTCGCTGTGTGCGGCGTACCGCTCGGCGCCGTGCCCCTCGCGGCGGAACGCCTGGACTATCCGCAGTCCGGCGACGTTCTCCTGGAGGTCGCCGTTGACGGTGCTGATCCGTTCGCGGGCGAGTTCGTACGCCGTGATGCTGCGCTTGCGGAAGACGTAGGTGGCGAGGACCAGCGGGGGGAGGGTGGCGAAGACGACCAGGGCCAGCTGGATGTCGAGGGCGAGCAGGGCGAGCAGGATGCCGAAGAAGGTGAGCACCGAGACGACGGCGGTGACCAGGCCGGTCTGCAGGAACGTGGACAGCGCGTCGACGTCGGTGGTCATCCGCGTCATGATCTTGCCGGTCAGTTCGCGCTCGTAGTAGTCGAGGCCGAGGCGCTGGAGCTGGGCGAAGATCTTCAGGCGGAGGGAGTACAGGACCCGTTCGCCGGTGCGGCCGGTCATGCGGTTGGCGCCGATCTGGGCGACCCATTGGGCGGCGACGACGGCCAGGGCGAGCCCGGCGGCGGTCCAGACGCCGGCCAGGATGCCGCGCCGGACGCCGTCGTCGATGCCCTGGCGGATGAGGACCGGCAGCAGCAGCGAGGCG
>LIQL01000428.1 GCA_001418405.1 Streptomyces diastatochromogenes
CCGGGTCAGCAGGGCGGCGTAGCCGGCCGGGTC
This sequence comes from Streptomyces diastatochromogenes, assembly GCA_001418405.1. Taxonomy (GTDB): domain Bacteria; phylum Actinomycetota; class Actinomycetes; order Streptomycetales; family Streptomycetaceae; genus Streptomyces; species Streptomyces albulus_C. Next base: position 34 of record LIQL01000428.1, read on the forward strand.
GAAGGTGTCCGGCGCGCCCTTGCGGTCCGTGCGGTCCAGGCGGCGCAACTCCGCCTCGGCGAGGTGGAAGCCGTCCATCGGCACGAGCACGGCCTGGCCGGTCAGCTCCGCCGCGAGTCGGACGGCGAGGGTGGACTTTCCGGCGCCCGGCGGCCCGGCTATGCCGAGCAGCCGGCGCCGGCCGGGCGTCGCCGAAGCGGCGAGCCGGCGGGCCCGGGCCACGAGGTCGTCGAGGTTCATGATGGGTCCATCGTGCCTGATGGGCAGGGGTGCTCGCCGGGTGGTCGGGGAGGCCGGGCGGCCGGCGTCCGATTCCGCCCGGTGTGCGGCCGGCGGCATCGCCGGTGTGCCCCTCTTCGCCCCCGGCCTGCCTCCCCGGCCCGCCCCACGGCGGCGTCCGCGGGCCGACGCCGAACGCGCCCGCGCCGCCGTCCGGGGCCCGGGCCCTGCTGGCCTTCGGGCGACAACGGCGGGCGGAAGTGGCGGAGTTCGGGCGCGGTCGGGCCCGGTTCCGCGGGGTGGGCGCCCCTGTGGGCGCTACCCCGTCAGTCCGCCGCGCCCAGCCGCCACAAGGAGGTGACCTCCGCGGCCCGGGCCACGTGGAGCGGGTCGGCGGCGTCCTGGGCGCGCGGGTGGCGGGGGGCGATGTCGAGCCGGTCCAGGACGGTCAGGCCGCCCTCGGCGAACGCGTCGAGGAGTTCGGCGTGCGGCCGCAGACCGAGGTGTTCGGCGAGGTCGGAGAGGATCAGCCAGCCCTCGCCGCCCGGGGCCAGGTGGTCGGCGAGCCCGCCCAGGAAGCCGTGCAGCATCCGGTTGCCGGGGTCGTAGACCGCGTGCTCCACGGGGGAGGTCGGCTTGGCGGGGACCCACGGGGGGTTGCACACGACGAGCGGGGCGCGGCCGGCCGGGAAGAGGTCGGCCTCGACGATCTCCACCTGGTCCGCGACGCCCAACCGGGCGGTGTTCTCCCGGGCGCAGGCCAGGGCGCGCGGGTCCTGGTCGGTGGCGATCACCCGTCGCACGCCGCGGCGCGCCAGCACCGAGGCCAGCACGCCGGTGCCGGTGCCGATGTCGAAGGCCAGCTCCCGGCCGGGCAGCGGGGCCTCGGCGACCAGGTCGACGTACTCGCCGCGGGCGGGGGAGAAGACGCCGTAGTGGGGGTGGATCCGGTCGCCGCCGAGGGCCGGGATCTCCACGCCCTTGCGGCGCCATTCGTTGGCGCCGATCACGCCGAGCAGCTCCCGCAGGGACACCAGGACGGCGGTGCCGGTGGTGCCGGTGGTGTCGGTGGGGGCGTCGGCGGGCGGCCCGGCCACCTCCTGCGGCGGGCCGAAGGCCCGGGCGCACGCCTCGCGGACGTCGGGGGCGCGGTGCAGCGGCACGGCCAGCTCCGCGTCCAGGGGGACCAGCAGCATGCCGAGGACGCGGGCGCGCTGGTTCTGGGCGGCGCGGTGCAGGTGGAACGCCTGGGTGACGTCGGCGGGCGGCGCCTTGCGCGGCCGGCGGTCGACCCGGCGGGCCAGCGCGGTCAGGAGCTGGCGGGCGTTGTGGAAGTCGCCGCGCCACAGCAGCGCGGTGCCCTCGCAGGCGAGCCGGTACGCCTCGTCGGCCCGGGTGCGGTCGTCCGCGATGACGATCCGGCGGGGTGGCCGGGCGCCGTTCTCGGAACGCCAACGGGCGGTACGGACCTGGTCGTCCTCGGTCCATTCGACGACCGGGGGGTGGTTCACCGCGAGTGCCTCGTGTCAGTGGTTCGGATCCGCGCCCGGAGCGGGGGAGGGGCGGGGTGGGGACGTTCGACTCTACTCGGTGCCGGCGCCGGGACCTTCGTCCCTGTGCGCTCCGTCGGCGCCGGGGCAGGATGGGTCGTACGGCGGCGTAAGCGGACGCACTCGGGTGTACTCGTATGTACCGATGCTTAGCAAGGCGCACCGCGACATAACAAGACGTACGCGGTCCTCAACGGTTCATGGGTGGAGGCATGTATGGGCACCTCGCCGGTCATCGTCGGTGTGGACGGATCCCCGGACAGTGAGCGGGCGTTGCGCTGGGCGGCGGACGCGGCCCGGGTGCGGTCGGCGCCGCTGCGCGTCGTCCACGTGTGGCCGTACGCCACCGCCGAGCGGGCCGCGGCCGGTGAACGGGGCGGCGACGCGGTGCTGGCCGGTCTGGCGGACCGGCCGTTCCTGACCGCGCTGCCGGAGGTGGAGTTCCGGGCGCTCAGCGGACTGGCCGACACCCTGCTGCCCGCGCTCGGCGCCGAGGGGCAGCTGCTCGTGCTGGGCTCGCGCGGCCGCGGCGGGTTCGCCAGCCTGCTGCTCGGCTCCAACGGCCTGGCCTGCGCCGCCCGGTCCGCCTGCCCGGTCGTGGTGGTGCCGCGCCCGGACCGCGCCGGCACCGAACGGGGTCCGGACGGCGAGGCGGTGCCGCCGGCCGACCGACAGGTGACCCTGGGGGTGGACGCGGCCTCCGACGAGCCCGCGGCGATCGGCTTCGCGTTCGCCGAGGCCGAGCGCCGGGGCGCCCGCCTCCGGGTCGTCTCGGGCTACACCTGGCCGATGCTGCTGCCGCCCGCCTTCGAGTACGCGGCGGTCTACGAGTCCACGCAGCCGGAGTACGAGGACGCGCTCGCCCTCCAACTGGCGGACGCGCTCGCCCCGCACCGGGCGCGCCACCCCGGGGTGGAGGTGACGGTGCAGTTGCGTGCCGAGGACGCCGCGGGGCAGTTGGTGACCGCGTCCGTGCGGAGCGATCTGGTGGTGGTGGCCCGGCACCGGCGGCGGTTGCCGGTCGGCCCGCGGCTGGGGTCGGTGGCGCACGCGGTGCTGCTGCACGCGGTCTGTCCGGTCGCGGTGGTGCCGGAGACCCCGGCGGATGACGCCGACACGGAGGGCGGCGGCGGGTAGGTCGCTCCCGGGGTGTCGGCCGGCGGTCAGTGCGTGGCGGTCTCCCGCTCCGGGCGCCGCATGAGGTACACGGCGACCGAGCCCGCTATGAAGAGCGCCAGGACGGAGAGGGCGGTGCTCATCCAGGACGCGCCGAGCCAGTGGCCGCCGAAGTAGCCCAGGCTGACGCTGTACGCGGCCCAGGCCAGGCCGGCCAGTGCCGACCAGGGGAGGAACTCGCGGATCGTCCGGTGCGCCACGCCGGCGCCCAGGCTGACCACGGAGCGTCCGGCGGGCGCGAAGCGGGCCAGTACGACGATGCCGCCGCCGCCCCGGGTGAGCGCCGTGCCCAGGCGCTGCTGGGCGGCGGCCAAGCGGCGGGAGCGCCCGATGGCGCGGTCGAAGCGGTCGCCGCCGCGCCAGGCCAGCCGGTAGGCGACCAGGTCGCCGAGGACCGAGGCGGACGCCGCGCAGAGCACCAGGGAGGCCATTTCGGCCAGGTGGTTGCCGTGCGGGACGGAGGCGGCGACGTCGGCGGCGGGGCCGTAGCCGGCGGCCGTGGTGGCCGCGGTGACCACCAGGACCCCGCTCGGCAGGATCGGGACGAAGACGTCGAGGACGACCGAGAGGCCGACGATCACGTACACCCAGGGGGTGCCGCTCAGCGACCCCAGGCTCTCCACCAACGTCTTGCTCCCGGTCCGGACCCCGCCGCGACGTCGCTCGGCGCGGCAGGGGCGGCACTACAGCCATACAGCGTACGCCTGGCCGAAAAGTGCGCCCGGGCCGGGGCGGGAAAGCGGTCCCGCCCCGGCCCGGGCCCGGTCGTCGGTGCGGACGTCAGACGGTGCTCGCGGCGCGCTCGGCGACCGGCGCCGGCTCCTGCGCCGAGCCGTTGGAGAAGAGCCGGTCCAGCGCCCAGGAGCCGGGGCCGGTGAAGACGATCAGCAGGAAGGCCCAGCAGAACATCGCGGCCGCCTCGCCGCCGTTCTGGAGCGGCCACAGCGCGTGCGGCTGGTGCATCGTGAAGTAGGCGTACGCCATCGAGCCGGAGCTGACGAACGCCGCCGCCCGGGTGCCCAGGCCCAGCATTACCAGGAGGCCGCCGGCCAGCTGGATGACCGCGGCGTACCAGCCGGGCCAGCTGCCGGTCGGCACGGCGTGTCCGGTGCCCATCGCGCCGCCGAGGACGCCGAAGAGCGACGCCGCGCCGTGGCAGGCGAAGAGCAGCCCGACGACGATGCGGAAGAGCGCCAGGGCGTGCGGCGTCGATTTCTGGGTGAAGGAGTTCAGGGGAGCGGACATGAGGTGACTCCTAGGACTTCGGGGACGTGTGCGGGCGTGGGGGACGTCGCGCCCACGGAGTCCTGTAGATTAGGCGCACCTAACTAATGCTTGCAAGTTCAACATTCCGCGCGAAAGCGGGAGCTATTGGTCCGAACCAATGAGATTTGAGGTGGTCTTTGCGGCACGCAGTGCCGCCCGCGCCACCGCGTCGGTGTCGGCCAGCGTGACCGAACCCACCCCCGGGCGCGCCCCCGCCGCCGTCACCCAGTGCACGCCCTCCGTCGGCACCCCGACCGCGAACCGCCGCGGATGCGGCCGGCCGTCCGCCCCGATGAGGTGGTACGGGCTCGGCGACACGTCCAGGCCGCCGGTCTCGTAGCCGTCCGCGGCGTGCGGCCGGCAGCCGCCGTCCGCCAGCAGCCCGGCCAGCAGCGCGTCCCCGGTCCGCCGCAGGTCCGGCTCCGGCAGCCGGGCCTCTATCAGGGCCCCGGCGGTGACGCGCGAGCCCGGGACGGCCGGGGAGTGGGCCGTGAAACCGGGCGCGGTCCCGTCCGCGCCGGTCGCCCGGACCTCCATGCCGGGGCCGACGACCTCCAGCACCCCCGCCTCGACGAGGGCCGTCATCTCCGCTATCCGGCGGCGCGGCGGCCCGATCGACAGGAAGGCGTTCAGCGGGGTGTACCAGCGGTCCAGGTGGTCGCGGCGGGAGGCGCCCGCCAGGCCGCCGTGGTCGACGATCAGCCGCAGCTCGTTGCGCAGGTCCCGCAGCACGTCCAGGGCCGCCTTCACCGGGCCGGCCACGTTGCCCTGCCGGGCGTGCGCGACGTCGGCCCGCAGGCGGTCCAGCAGCCAGGCGCGGAACGCGGCCCGGTCGGCGAACGGCCCCGTCGGGCACGGCCGGGTGGTCCGGTCCCAGTCCCAGCGGTCGGCGGGCGCCAGGCCGAAGGCGTCGAGCACCGCGGCCTCGCCGGGGTCGCGGTGCACGCTGCCCAGGAAGCGTTCCCGGAAGCGGTCCCGTTCGGCGTCGGGCAGGCCGCCGCGGCCGGTGGCGCGGCGCGCCAGCAGCGCCTCGTAGTAGACCGCCTCCACCTCCTTGGCCACCAGCGGCCAGACCTCCGTCAGGAAGTCCGGTGGGTCGCCGGCGTCCGCCCGCTTGCGGAACGCCGCGATCACGTCCGCGGTGAGCAGCAGCGGCAGGTGCCGGCCGTGCGCGCCCTTCGCGTTGTCACCGCGCGCGTGGTACGGCACGCCGCGCCGCGAGCCGGCGTACAACCGGGGCTCGCGCCCCGACGGCCGGTAGCCCAGGGCGCCGTCGGGGCGCGAGCCCCG
>LIQL01000429.1 GCA_001418405.1 Streptomyces diastatochromogenes
ACCTTCCACACTCCCTGGGAAGCCTGGGCCAACACCTGGCACAACGCCTTCGATCACACCCAGACAACCGGCTACGCCTTCATGTTCCAGGCCGAACTCGCCGCCATGATCGTCGGCTTGCTCCTGCTCGGCCTACTGACTCGCCAACGCCGCTGGCCCGAAGCCCTCTACATCGCCCTCAACCTGTACGCCCTGGGAACCTCCTACTGGTACATGTCCATCCCCCGCGCCACCCTCCTGTGGTGGCCACTGTGGATCGCCCTGGCCTCCAAAAGCCTGCGCATCCCACGGTTCCACTCCGCCTACCTCTGCCTCACCACACCGCTGACCGCAGCCTTCGCCCTGACGTTCCTCACAGGGCGCTGGGCCGGCTGAGTGGGTTTTCTGTGGGCTTTCGTCTCATTTCAGCTTGATTCGGCCTCTGGTGAGATCGGCCTCTGGTGGGGTGAGGGTGAACAGGCCGGGTTCGGGTTCGGTGAGGATGTCGCGGTCAACCAGGCGTTTCAGCTTGCCGCGGTAGCCGGGCGGCAGCGGCTCCAGTGGCTCGATGCCGTCCTCAGCGGCCAGTTCCAGCATCGTCTCGCGGGTGATGTCCAGGCGTTCCAGCGTGCGTTCGGCAGCGGCGAGCTGTTCGGTGAGGAGCCCGATCTGGAGATGCATCACCAGGGCTTCTGCACGTCGGGGGTGCGGGGTGCTGGGCGTGCGGGTCGCGCCAGGTCGGAGTTATGGAGCGGGTGAGGCGGCGGAGCATGAGGTCGGTCATGGACCAGTGGATCCAGGCCGCCGAGCTGGACGGTCTGGTCTCGTAGTCACGCACGAGACGTCCGTGCAGCATGAGGGTGCCGAGAGTCTGCTCGACCACCCACTGCTTCGGCGGCGGGGTGAACCCTTTCGTATCCGGCTCGCGGTGCACGATCTCCACGTCGATGCCGAGGCGGGCGCCATGCTCCACGACGGCCTCCTTGAACGCGGCGTCCCCCCACACCTTGGTCACGGTGGGCGCGCTATCTGCGACCTTGTCGAGCAAAGTGATTCCGATCGCGTTGTCGTGCACGCTCGGCGCCACCACGATCACTGCGATGACCAGGCCGATCACGTCGGTGGCGATGCCTCTTTTCCGGCCCGGGCTCCTCTTGCCCGGATCCAGCCCGGTCGTCTCCTTCGGCGCGTTCACCGAAGCCCGCACCGTCTGCGAGTCCAGGACCACGACGGTGGGGTGCTCCCGCCGTCTGCGCATCTCTCGGGCCAAGCGGCGCAGCAGCTCGTGGATGGTCTCCGCGGTCCCGTCGTCGCGCCAGAGGCCGAAGTAGTAGTACACCGCACTTTTCGACGGCAGACCATGCGGGAAATACCGCTACTGGCATCCGGTCTTGGCCTGGTACAAGAGGGCGTTCACGATCTCCCGCATGCCGTAGTTGCCCTTATGCCCGCTGACCGAAGGATGCCGGCCCTTCCACGCGGTGATCACCG
>LIQL01000043.1 GCA_001418405.1 Streptomyces diastatochromogenes
GGGGCACACCGGGCGGGGCGGGTGCGCGAGGGTAGAGAGCCGGTCAGACCATCACGGGCTGCTGCACCTGCTGGGTGGCGGCGAGGTCGACACGACTGGGGTGCGGGGTGGAGCGTGGGGCGTTGGCCCGGGGCTGTCCGTCGAGGCCGAGACGCCTGCTGCGGCAGGGTTCGTTGACCTCGGCGTGGCAGTGCTCGCACCGGACCCCTAGCACGTCGGGTTGGCCCAGGGCGATGGCTGCTTCCCGTGCCGCGCGGGCAGGCCGATACGGCGACAGAGCCTCTCGGATATGCGGCGGGATGCAGGAGCCGATCTCCCGCAGCCGCCCCTGGCGTTCAGGCTCGAACTCACTGCCGGTGAGTTCACGGTGCCGAGTGGGCGCTGCGACACCTGTGGCCACGGCGAGCCGGGTTCCGCGCAGTTCGGCGGCCCAGGCAGCCTGGTCGTCCGGGCTGGCGGACGGCAGGGGATCGGTGTGCCGCTGCAGGCGGTCGCGCCGGTACGCCCGCCACTTGCGGGCGATGTCCACGGGCATGATCGGGTACGGCGAGTCGAGGATGTGCTCGCGAGCGGTGACGCGGGCGTCCCACCCGTGGGCGGTGGCAGGAGGCACGTCACCGAGCAACTCGTGCCACTGGGCGATCTGGTCGCGGGCCTCGCCCGTGTCGGTGCGGGAGAGCCTGGGGTCGAGGCGGCCGATGTAGGCCAGCAGGGCGCCGATTTCATGTGGAGTCACTGGGCTGCTGCTCCGTTCACGGTCGACTCGCCCAGGGCGGCGAGAAGGGCTGCAGTGTGGGCCTCGGCGCGGGTCATCCCGCCTGCGCCCGAGGTGCCGCCGTTGCCTGGCACGGCGTAGAGGTTCGGACGGCCAGGAGCGGGGCTGCGCTCGCGGGCGATCCAGGAGCGCCAGTCGGCAGCCCAGGCGGCGGCCTTCCGCGGTTGCCAGTTCCCGCGATGGACTCGCCACTTCGCGTCGGAGGCCAGCAGGCCCTCCTCGCCGAGCCGGTCGAGGTGTCCGTGCTGATGGGCCCATGCCTGAGTGGCAGTGTCGATCTGCCATTGGTCGACCGGGACGGTGGCAGCACCACTACTGCTGCTATTCCGGTTCACCTTCGGTTCACTACGGTTCTGGGGTGCGGAATCCGTACCGCCGGCGGTACGGATTCCGGCACGTCGAGGGGGCGGATTCCGTCGAGGGGGGTCAGATTCCGCACCGGTCGGATTTCGCCGCGACGGGTCGGAATCCTTCCTCTTCTTGGGCCAGATCCCGTACCGCCGCAGCTGCGTCTCGGCCTCCTCATCCAGCTCGGGTACCGGGTCCGAGTCCGTGGGGGGCTCGACGTACGCGTAGGGGTCGTCTTTTGTGGCCTTTGCGACCTTGGCCAGCCAGGCGGCGGCATGCGGCAGGCGGTAGACCGAGGCGCGCTGCGGACCGTCCAGATAGTCGAGCAGCTCCAGCTCGCCGCTCTCGGCGAGCGCTGCGAGTGCGGTCCGCACTGCGGTGCGCGAGGCGTTGGTGCGCTTGACCAGGCTGGCCAGGGAAGCCCAGGCGACGCACTTCTCGTCCGGCACGCGGTCGGCGATCGACAGCAGGACCAGGCGCGCTATGCCCTTGCTGGAGCTGTGTTCCCACCCCCATTCGCGGGCATCGGCACTCATCGGCCACTCCCGTCCACGAGGGCTACCGAGAGTGCCCTCGCAGGCTCACGACGGCGGAGGGGCGCTGCCGCGTAGATCGTGTCTCCGAGCCTTTCGGGCAGGGGGCAAGACATGCAAGAATCTCCTTGGTGTTGCCACGCTGAGGTGTCCCGTGCGAAGGGTTCAGCGTGGTGATGATGGGCACGATCCGCTTTTAGGCGGGTTGGCCGTTCAGTGATCGGCGTCCGAGAGTTGCCGCTCTCGGGCGCCGTCGCTGTATTCGAGTTACGTCACTCGGCAGAGTGGGCTCCTGCGCATTTGCATCCTTCGCGGCAGCGGTGACTCGCCGGGGTTCCGGCGAGGGACGACGAACATACGCATGGGTCGCCGTCAAGATCCAGAGTTTGCTCTAAAACTCTCCACTACTCGTCAGCCAGAGGTATCGGCCAGTGATGTGCGCAAAGCGGCGAGTGCCCCACGGGTGTCGTTGAGCGCCAGCGCGCCTTCGTCTTGGGAGGCGTGCGTCACAGAGCGGGAGGTGACGGGCGGATGCGCGCTGTAATGAGCGCCGTGTCGATTCTGTCGAACAAGACGAAGGCACGATCCGCTCCTTCCCGTGTGCTGTCGGGAGAGACCCCCCTGCAAAGTGTCGAACACGGACGATTTAAGTCGCACTTACCGTGGCCAGTCAATCGGCCAAAACACTGGTCGACGCGCGTAGATCGAATGCCGGGTGAGGGTTGTCGGGATGGCTCCTGAAAGGTAAGTCGTCGGCTCTGGTGTGAAGCTGAGTAGTAGTCATGCGTTGCGGAACGTCGATTATCACTTGGTGATCACCGGCGGCGAGCCTCAGAAAAACAAGGACCGTCAATTTTTTTGCCGGTCAGACCGGCAAAAAAATTGACGGTCGCAATGCCCGAATCGTGCCCGAACGGATGGTGATGCCTTTTACGCGCGAGAGGTAAATTCCACCCCCTCATTCTTCTTGTGATCTGGGTCATGTTTTCGCGTTCGAGCGAGCAAGGCGCCCCACCAAGATCAAAAAGTGATTGCGTAAAGTCGCCTTTGGTGTCGGTGGGCGCCGATGGGATGCCCATCTGCCGTCTCGGGGAACGACAACTGCGTATGAAAGGCAAAACGATCTCGATGGCTAAGCGATTCCCGGGAAACGGGGAAGACGGCGCGGAGGATGAGCCGCTGCCTGGACGGCTCATGGGGCTCGCGGGACTTCTGCGGGCGTGGCGCGCCGCCGCGAGCCACCGCCTGGGCCGGGCGGTCACCCAGCGGGAGCTCGGTGAGGCTTGTGGGCGCAGTGAGCGTTGGTATCGCATGTTGGAATCCGGCGCGCACACGCGCCTGAAGCGCGACCAGTGCGACGTCTTGAGCGAACTGCTGCTCCTGGGGCGCGACGAGCAGCAGGCCCTCGTCCTGTACAGCACGGGCGGTGCCGGCTCCGTGACTCCAGCGCCGGGGTACGACTCGCCCACCCGCCGAGCGCTGCAGGCGCTGCTCGACCAGCAGATGCCCAACCCCACCTGGCTGCTGGACGCCCACTGGAACGTCATCGGCTACAACGAAGCGATGGCGTCCTGGTGCCCGTGGGTGATGGAGCCTGGCGCCAACCTGCTGCGTTGGGCGCTGCTGAGTGAGGAAGCCCGAACTACCTTCGTCGACTGGTCCAAGCACGCGGTCGAGTACCTGGCGATGCTTCGCTTCTCCCTGCTCCAGTACCCGCAGAACGCCGAACTCGGAGCCTTGCTGGCGGACGTCACCAAGGACCCCGAACTCGCCCACCTGTGGGAGACAAGGTCCGAGGTCACCGAGGCACGGGGCGCCTTCTACTATCGGGTGTCCCTGCCGGCGCACAACTACGAGATCGTCGAGCTGGAGAGCCAGACGCTCTTCCCTGCCGCCCTTCCCGACTGCCGCCTGGTCATCCTGAACTGGATCCAGCGCGACGACTCCGATGGTGACACCGGTTCCGCAACGCGGCCCGCGGTCGAGGAAGCGCGCTCGCAGCCCTCGGCCAGCCCGCTGCCCGGCCAAGTCACGGCCGGCACGGCGGACGAGGCCGCGAAATACGCTGGCCCGGGCGCCGTTGCGCTGCCGATCCTGAGCGAGCTGATCGGCACCGGCTGCCAGCTGACCTATTCCCCCACCAACCGCACCGTCATCTGGGCCACCCCCCAGCACGACGGCCGGTGGGATGTCGCCGAGGTGAACCCCTACACGGTGGTTGTCCGTATGCCGCAGGCCATCCACGTCGAGGGCGCGACGGCGGAGTACAAACTGCTCACCCGCGCCGTGCTGCCGGCCGAGCCCGCCGGCGCCGTCCAGCGGATCCGCGAGATGACGGCCCAGCTGCGACGACGCATCGGGATCCTCGAAGAGATTCACCGCGACGAGTTGGAAGCCGACCGCAGCCTGCCGTACGGGTGGAGCCCCGTCGTCGACGACTGACCCACACCGCACGGATCGTCAGGATCTCCGAGGCGATTTGATCCCCTCGTGCTCGCTGTGAAGCGCCAGCCAGCACGAGGGAATCGAGGTCGCTGAACTGGGGAACAAGATCAGGTCATGATGGCGGGCTCACCAGTCGCGGGTGGTCTCGTCATCGGGCGATGGCGAGACCGGGCAGGGCGAGCAGGCCACCCCTCTCGGCCCGCACGTCAGTCACGTTCAAGGCGTCGGGCGACCGGGCCCCCCGTCGAAGCAACTCCTCGACGACCATCTTGGCGGCCCTGGCCGCTCCGTCCGCGCCGTCGTCCTCGAAGTCCCGCTGCCACCAGCCCATGATGCGCTGGCGCCATCCCCTTGCCCGCATCACGTCCTCGCGGGTACCGCCCGGCACGGCTCGGTCGTCGACCAGCAGCACCAGGCCCCCGGGCTCCTCGCACATCACCGAGACCCGCTCGACGGACTGCTGATCTTCGCCACGAAAATCGATGTTGAAACCGACCGCATCACCGTACCCAAGCTGCACCGGCACCTGCTCCCACCAGCCACTGAGCAACTGAGCCAGCGAACCCTCCAGCCACGACCAATCGGGAGCAGGCGGTACGGCCGGAAACCCAAGAGGCGGGCTCCCCACGCCACCGCCATACAGCTGCCACACGTAAGGCAGTCCTGTGTAAAACCCCACCGGGTCCGATCGCTGGCCAGGGGCAAATCTCGCGCGTTCCTCAGCCTCCAACTCCGACGTACGCCGCACGCAGAGCCGCAGCGCCTGCTGCCCGTGGTCGAGTAGGAGCGTCCGTTGATCGTCGCGCCACCGCACTACTGGACCGGTGGCATCGCCCCCGCATAGCGTCGGCGGGCCGATCCGTTTGATCGCGCCATCGAGGACTTCACGGGTCATGCTCCTTCGGCGTGTGACTGGAACTCCACCGCTGTATTCGCAGAGAGTTACGGGTGCTGCCCGAAAGTCACCCTTCGTAGGGTGATCGTGCAGGTGCACGGCCAGGTCGCCTATGCCGCCTCCAGGACCTATTTCGTCCATATGTGTAATTTTGGGTGCGGGAAGCGATCCGGCAACACGAACGAAGGATGCGTAGCTGGGCGGACGGGCGAAGGCTTCCGGAGGGGCTTGGCCGCGGACTCCTGGGGCAGCCGTCATAGCCGGCCAATCATGACTGCCGAGTTTTTGAGGCCGGTGGTGGCGAGGTTCCGCTGCCTACCTGGCCGTCAGCGCACCCCTAATCCCGGCCCCGGAAGCGCGGCAGGGATGGTGAGTCCGCAGGACGACTCGGAGGCGACCTTCCGGAGTCAGTGCCAGCAGCCGGTGAGCACTCCACCTCCGCAGCGGCGAACGCTGCTGCGGCGACTAGCGGCCGGTGCCCGCACCGCAGGGTCTTATGTCGGCACAGCTTCAGGGCTGCACGAGAGAGTGGCCTGTGAACTCTTCGGCGAGGGTGTCCATGATCCGCTCGTCGCAGACCTGTCCGAGCCAGTAGCCGGCGTTGCGGAGGAGCCCTGCATCACGGAAGCCCGCCCGTTCGTAGGCGCGGATGGCTGGTGTGTTGGGGGCGAGCACTTTCAACCAGACCATGCGCAGGTTGGTGATGTGGAAGGCGTAGTCGAGGGTGAGTCGGGTGGCCTGGGTACCCAGTCCGCGCCCGCGGGCCTGGGGGTCGATCATGACGATGTATTCGGCGGTGCGGACGGCGTGGTCGGGCAGGAGGGTGGCGACGCCGGCGGGTACGGGTTTGCCCGAGGTGCGGTCGTAGATGGTGAAGCGGATGTTCTCGCCGCGGAGCTGGTGGTTCATGCCTTCGGTTCGTGCTTCCAGGGACTCGGGGGCTTGACGTCCGTAGCCGACGAGCAGGGCGGGGTCTTGTTCCCAGCGCCAGTACGTTTCGACGAGGTCGGCGCGGTAGGGGCCGAGCGCGCAGGTTTCGGTGGCGAGCCACAAGATGGGGTCAGGGCTGGTGCTGATGGTGGCCTCCGATGGTGAGTGCGGGGGTGTAGGCGAACGTCGAGGGCGGCTCTTCGACGGGGGCGCCGTCCTCAGTCTGCACCCAGGCGTGGAGCCGGACGGGGTCCGGAGCGATGCCGTGGCACCAGGTCACCGACAGGCGCCGGGACGCCAGCAGCAGCATGGCGGCGGCGGACTCCTCCAGACAGGCGGTTCTCGCCGGGGAGTACCAGCCGGCCCCGCGGACGGCTTGGACGGCGGCGGTTGCCTGACGGTGGGTCGCGGGTTGGCGGCAGGTTGACGCCGCCCTGGCCAGGGTGGTGGTGATGCGGTGCAGGAAGGTGCGCGGTCTGCCGAGCCGCTTCACGGTGAAGACCGCGGCCAGGGCGGCAGTGGCGGAGACGGTCCCCCGGCCGGAGGGGGGACGGGTTGCTCCGGCGTCGTGTTCTGCGCTGCCCCAGCTGGCGGCGGCCGGCTTTGCTCGAAGCGGTGCGGGCCATGGGGTGGGTGTAGAGGACGAGACCAGCAGGCCGGCGTCGAGAAGACGGGTGCTCAGCGCAGGCGGGAGGAATTCCAACCTTCCGGTGGTGGCTGCCTTGTGCCAGAGCTTCGCCGCGCCGGGGAGCAGGCATTGGACGCCTCCGGTGCGGTGGTTGATCAGGACGAGCACGTGCTCGAAATCCAGGGCGCGCACGTGGTCGGGGGCGGTGGCGTAGAGGGGCGGGTCAGTCATTGATGCTCCGGTTGGGCTCGGTGGTCCAGACGGGTGCGGGGTCGCGGTGGTGCGCGATCAGCCACGCTTCGGCGGCCAGCGCTTGTTCGAGCGTCGCCAGCGGTGCGGGGATGCCGGCGGCGGCTTCGCGTAGGGCGCGTTCCAGCGCGGGCGGGTCGACGAGACCGAGGCCGGCCAGGTGCCCGTCGGCCAGGGCACGGAGGTCCGGGAGGTTGGCGCGGAGGCCGGCGTAGTGGTCGGCGTCGAAGCTGCCCTTCGTCGTGCGGGCGGCCACGGCGGGCGGGAGGAGGCCGGCCATCGCACCGCGCAGCAGCGGTTTGTAGGCGTGGACCGGTGGGCGCTGGCTGAGCGGAGCCCTGAGCACCGCGTCCATCACGGCCGGGTCGAGGAAGGGGTTGTGCAGGTCGATGCCGCAGGCTGCGGCGAGTTCCGCGTCGGCGGCTGCCGTGCGGGCGACCTCGCGGATCTCGTCGACCACGGTGCGGACGGCGGCGTCCAGGCCCGGTAGAGGGTCCGGTGTGGCGGCGGCTTGGCGTGCCGCCTGGGTCAGGAGGTGGCGGGCCTGTGGCTCGGCCCAGGCGGGGAAGGGCAGGAGCGGGAACCAGCGGACGCACCCGTGGTCGTTGCGGTCGGGCGTGCCGACAGCGGGGATGAGGTCGGCCAGGGCTTGGTGGCGGCCGGTCCTGGCGGCACGGGCGGCGTCGCGCAGCAGAGGGAAGACCTGGGTGCGCCGTAGGCGGGCCCAGCCGAACGCCTCACCGGTCGCGCGTCGCCAGTGGCCGTGGCGTAGCAAGTCGGCCAGGTGCAATGGTGGTTGGAACAGGACGCTGTCGCCGCCGTCACCGGTCAGATGCGTGCGGGTGTCGAGGTCGGCTCGCAGCCAACGCAGTTGGCCCGTCAGCCGGGCCTGCGTGAGCGTGGAAGGTGCCGGCTCGTCCGTGGCCGGCACGGTGGTGATGCGGGTGTAGGGCAGGTGATCTGCTGTCATCGGCAGCAGGCGGTGGTCGATGCGCTCGCTGTATGCCTCGGCTGTCAGGTGGGCGTAGTGCATGTCGGCACCGGCGGTGTTGCCCTGGGGGTGGATGGTGACGGCGTTGAGGCGTCGGGGCGGGCGAAGCGCGTGCGCTGCCAGGACCGCGAGGGTCGTCGAATCGAGCCCTCCGGACAGGTCGCAGGACAAGCCGGGATCGTGGGCCGCGCGAAGCGTGACGGCGCTGGTCAATGCGCTGCGCAGGCGCTGCGACGGGGAGGCGGTGGGATCAGGGTCGGGTCGCCACACGGTGGTCGACCGTGGGGGTCCGCCGTCGGCTGGCAAGACGATCCGGCTGCCGGGCGGGACCTGCTGGACGCCGTTGAAGAAGGTGCGCGCGCCTGCCAGAGCGGGCACCGACGGCAGAAAGACCGAGCACGCCAGTCGTTGGACGTCCACGTCGGCTCCGATGAGCGAGGCCAGGGCCCGGGCGGAGGTGCACCACGCCCAGGCCCCGCCGTAGGCAGCGAAGTAGACCGGGCAGGCCGCGGCCGGGTCAGCGTGCACGACCACCGTGTCCTGCATCTCCTCGACGACCGTGTACGAGCCGGGCCACCGCCACGCGATGTCGTCCGGCAGTTCGCCGGCGACCAGACGCTTCGTGTCGGCAACGGTGGCGCCGCACGGTCCCAGGACCAGCACGCGCCACGCCCTGTTCTCCGATGCGGCGAAGCGTGACGGGCCATTACCCAGTTGCCACGTTGCCGACCCGGCCGTGATCGGCTCCGCCTCGGCCGGCCGGGCATGGGGTTTTCGTGGGGCGCTGAAGCCGCCGTAGGTCACCGGTTCCTCCAAGAGGTCGGGCGGGGTGCCGGCCCCCAAAGGGCCGGCACCCCGCACGCGTGGGTCAGTTGTAGGCGCGGCGCTTGTCCTCGCTGTTGCCGCCGCCCTGGCCTTCGGTGAGCTTGGCGGCGTCGCCGAGGTCGACGATCACCGCGTCGTCCTCCTCGAATGTGTTCAGCTGCTGCTCGGGCATGGAATTTCTCCTCTTGCGTGCGGAATGAGTGCTGTTTTTCGCTGACCGACCCTGGCCTCTTCGGCAAGCGAGGAGGAGGGCCGGGGACTGGGGCGGAGACCGTGACGAGCACGGCCTGCGCGGACCGTCGGCAACTTCGGCAACTGATGAACCGCGCTGAGCCGACGGACGAGGGCGCGCACGACCTGCCGTGGCGGACCGGTGCGCCATCGGTGAGCGGAACGCTGGGCGGGCAGGGCGATGTCGGCCCAGAAGCGCTCGCCGCAGGCCGTCGACTCGGTTCCGTGGCGAACGGAGAGCCGCTCGATCAGCGCCGCGCCGTGCCGGACGCCAGGCACCAGGGCCTCGTGGCGGGGCAGAATGCGCGATCTGTCGAGGACGGCCACCTGAAGGCGACGCTGACTGGGGATGGCGGACAGCGTCAGCGTGAGCATCGGGCCGGTGCCGCTCCTCACCGCGTCAATGACCAGGTGCTCGGTGATGGTGGTCAGCGCCGTGCCGGCGGTTTCGTCGAGTCGAACGCTCCACTCTGCGACCAGCTCCTGCACGAGACGCTTGCTGGTTCCCGCAGCGGTCATGTCACGGACCAAGAAGTCGCTACGGCTGTACACGTGCATGGCGAATCCCTCCGACGAGTCGAGCCGAAGCCGGCGCTGTTCCACCACCACCTTGTCCCGCGAGAGGGAGGCGGGGGAGGCATACAAGGGGGGCACACAGAACACGCGGATTCATCCCGCGCTGCTCTGGCTCTGGTACTACGCTCGATGGCTCCACCCTGCGGCGGGCGGCCGTCGTAGATGCAGCGGATGAGGGATCGCCATGGCAGCCCCGCAACGACGCCCCGGCCCGAACGAGCACCTCGCGCGGCTCATCGAAGCGTCCGGGGCCAGCAGAAAATCACTCGCTCACCAAGTGAACGTCCTTGCGCGACAACGTGGACTCACGCGGCGTTACATCCATACGAGTGTCAGCAATTGGACCGACAAAGGCATGACGCCCCGCGCCCCGATCCCGCTCCTGATAGCCCAGGCGCTGGGCGAACGCCTCGGCCGGCCCGTCAGTCTCGCCGAGATAGGAATGGCTCAACCAGCCAAGGTGGAAGCGAACTTGGGCTTGGATTTACCCAGAGACCCAAGCGACGCCGCGCGTGTCGCCACACAATTCTGGAGCCACGTGAACCGCCGCACATTCCTCAGCAACACCGGAGTCTTCGCCGTCTCCGTCTACGCCGTCCCCGTCACCCGGTGGCTGGCTCGCCCGGGCGCCTCCGCGGCCCCGCACGATGCGCCCCAACTCAGGAACGACTTCGCCCCCTCCGCCCCCGTGAACAGGTGGCTCTCCTCACCGGACGAGGCCCCGGCGGCCCAAACCGGCCGTGGCCGCCGGGTCAGCCTCCGGGACGTCGAAGAGCTCTGGGACGCCGCCGAAGAAGCCCGGCGCTGGGACGCCAAGTACGGCGGCGGGAACGCGAAGAACGCCTCCCTGACCGACTACCTCCAGCAGCGCACAACACCACTGCTCAGCAGCCCCTACACCGAGTCGATCGGCAGGGAGCTCTTCTCCGTCTCCAGCGAACTGTCACGCCTGGTGGGCTGGTCGCATTTCGACAACGGCCGCCACGCACTCGCACAACGACACTTCATCCAGGCACTCAGCCTCGCCCGCGCCGGCGGCAACGTCGAACTGGGCGCCTACGTCCTCAGCACGATGGCCCTGCAAGCCCTGCTGCGCGGATACCCCAGCGAGGCGATCGACATGTGCCAAGGCGCCTACGAACGCGCCAAGACGCTCGCGGCCCCCAGGGTCCTGGCATTCACACGACTGATCGAAGCCCGCGCCCACGCACGGGCAAACGACCCCCGCGCAGCAGCGACCGCCCTCGCCGCATCCGAGTCCCTCCTCGACCAGGCCCAGACCCGCCCAGCAGACGAGCCAACGTGGATCGGCTACCTCACCCACGCACGGCTCTCCGGCGACGCCGCAGAAATCTACCGTGACCTGCACAACCCCAAAGCGGCGCTCAACTGGAACGCCCAAGCGGCCTCCATGCCCGCGAACACGTCCACGCGCTGCGTCGGCATCCGCCACGCCGTGGTCGGCACGGCCTACCTCCAGCGCGGAGACCTCGACTCGGGACTGCACCTGGGGCTGCAGGCCGTCGAACTGCTCAAGCGGGTCGAATCGACGCGGGCCCGCGACTACGTCCGCGGCGTCACCAGCGCGCTGGAGCCCTGGAAGGGCGAAGCACGCGTGCAGCAGTTCCTCCGGCACACTCGTAGCCAGCTCGCGATGGCCGTCTGACCGCAACGACACCATTTCCTGCTGACCGGGACATCATTCTCGGGACGCATGAGCGCGGTGAGGCAGGAGATGGCTGACGCGTTGTGCGCGGGCGCCTCGGACGGCACCGCCGCGGCGCTGGAGCGGGGAGCGCATGGCGGCCTCGCAGTTCCTCGCCGGTCAGCACGATGGAGCGGAGGCCCTTGACGAGGGGGCGACGGAGGCTAGGCAGTGCAGAGGGCGGGTCTCTCCCGAACGCCAGTGGGGAGGAGGCTTCAGCCTCCTCCCCACCGTTCGTCGCTCCGGCAGCGGTCCTAGCCAGCGAGCGGCGACATCCCTGCCTGGGAGCTGTGGGACGTGATCGCGAACGCCAGGTGGAACGACGCCTGTGGTGTGCTGACTTCGTGCTCGACGCCCCGGCGCAGGACGAGGAGATCGCCGGGCCGCGTGACGATCTCGTGCGGAGCCGCCAGCGGGTCGGCCCAGATTCGCCACCGCTTTTGGCCCTGTACCTGCACGATGACGCCGTCCCAGTCGTCGTAGTGCCGACCCAGCGAGGTATCGCCGGCCAGCGAGGCGTACGCCGCGCAGGCCACCCGGCGCCCCACCACCCGCTCCATGCACACCGCGGCGCGTCGGATCCACGGCACGTGCACGTGGAGGTTCTCGTACGATCGCGTGCGCGGCCCGGAGACCGCCGGATCATCGACCGGCACGCGCTCGAAGCTGGTGCCGTTGATGAGGGTCACGGTCGGCGCTGCTACCGCCGGCAGCGGAAGGACGTCGAACCAGGCTCCATCGAGCGCGCGGACCTCGTGATGCATCGGTTGTTGCGAGCGCAGGAGCGGCACGGCGAGGGCGCTGATCTGCGTGGTGATGGCCAGAGCCGCTGCGGACGCCGACACGGTAGTTTCTGTCACATTGTGTCCTAGTCGCTCATCCCATGTCCGGGAGGGCCGCTCGGGTTCTCAATGGGGTGGTACTCCGTGGTTTGCCACTCCCTGCGTTCCCCCTCCGGGGCGAGGGCGGCCTTCAGCGCCCCTTCTTGGAGCGCGCGCAGCGCGTTGGGACTCAGCCAGGAAGTGACGGCCTGCTTGATGGGGTGTTCGGTGAGCAGGCGAGTGACCTCGTCGATCACCGCAGTGTCGTGGTCGCGCGGTTGTTGGGGTGCCACGGGCATGGTCATGCGGACTCCTTGTGGACGAGGGGAGGTCGGGGCCGCTGTTGACTTCCCCCGGAGACAGCGGCGGCCCGCGGGCGACGCTCGGGAGAGCGCCGCCTGTCCTGTCACCTGCGCACGGAGGGCGCGTCAGGCGAAACGGGCGAGGAGTGGTCGGGTGCCGTCTCAGGTCGCTGCCTGGATCGGGCGGGGGGTGGTGAGCCCGGGGTCTTGGTGCGCTTCGCCCACCCCTCGTAGAGGAGCCCGGCGGCCAAGGCGAGCGTGAACATCACGTCGCGATAGTTCGGCGGAAGGCTCTGGTTGAGCGCTGCGATCAGGTCGTAGGCGATGTGGCCGGCGACCATCGGCAGCAGGCGGTGGTAGCGGCGGTAGATCCAGACGCGCCCTGCCGCGTAGAGGGCCATCCCGATGGCCGGGATCCCGAAGTAGGCGTGCACGCCGACTTCGAGTACGCAGACGGTGGTGTAGATCTGCCAGGCGGGGCGGCGGGCCGCCGTCAGCAGCGTGGTGACGGCGGCCACCATCACGACGTCCTCGACGCCGGCGGCCCACGTCACGTTGAGGACCATGTCGAGCGCGTTGGTGATGCCGGTCGCGGCGAGCTGCTGCCCTTCCATCACCGGCACGCCGGCTCCGCCAAGGGCTGTGAGGAGCAGCGCAGTAGCGGTGCCGCCTGCCAGGCAGGCGCCGAAGGCGAGCGGCGCGACCGACCAGAACTTCTCGGTTCGGTCCGCCGGTGCGGTGGGCCGGTCGAGGGGTAGGCCGTGGGCCCGGCACACCTCCAATGCCAGCCACGCGACGGCGACGCCGAAGACGGCGACGCCGACCAGTTGGAGCCCCGCGGCCGGCATGGCGGTGTAGATCGCGAGGGCTCCGATGGTGACGGCGGCGCCGCGTTCGAGGAGCCGTCGTCGCCGGCTGACGCGGTCGAGTGTCGTGCGGTGGATGACTCGCAGTGCCAGCCAGGCGAACAGCGCTGTGGCGGCACTGATTTGCCCGACCTCGACGGCATGGATGAGGCGCGGCGGCGCGGGCGATCCGTAGAGGTCGGCGAACGTCAGCAGACCGTTGGCGATGGGTTGGAGGCCGGCGATCACTACCAGGCCGCTGAGGCTGAGGAAGAGTCGGTGCGGGCGGGGTTCAGGGGTTTCGCTGATCACGATCGTTGCTCCGTCAGATGGTCGTCGGGGCGGACGTCAGACGGAGCCAGCCGCACTGGCACATCGCGGTGAGGGGACCGCGGGCGACGGGTGCAGTGGGTACGGCGAGAGGGGTCATTGTTCTCCGAATTCGGGTGGTGGTCGGTGGGAAGGAGGGCCGGCCGCCGCCGGTCCTTCCCCACGAAGGTGCACGGCGGCCGGCGGACGCGGTGCTGGCGCGCGAGGGCACCACGTTCAGTCACAGGGCCCACGAGATCGCGGTGGCGACCGAGGGCGGCAGTTCAACTGCTGTAGGGCGCCACTGCGTCCGACGGGAGCCGGCCGCTGCTGACCTCCCCCACAGAGGCGGCGGCCGGCGGGCAGACGCCGGGGAGGGCGTCGCCCGTCCTTTCGCCTGCGAGGAGAGGTACGTCTCCACTCGCAGGCGAAAGGAGTTCAGATGCCTACGCGGTACGGCTCGGGGTGGCGAGGTACACGTAGCGTCGGTCCTTTTGCGTGATCTCGACGACGCCCACTGCCACGAGCAGGAGGCCCGTAGCAGCGAGGAGGAGGACGGCGGTCGACGTCTTCACTGGGGCCCCTGCGGGGTGGTCGTTCGGCCTGCGGCGCGGTCCAGTTCGCCTTGAGCGGTGTCGGTGGCACGGTGCAGGGCCTCGACGAGCCGGGCGAGGCCCTGTGCCCGGCTCACGGCCTGCTCGTCGCTCGGGAGCGGCAGGCCCAGCCGTCGGGACGCCTCGCCGAGCGTCGCCTTGAGGGACACGGCGAGGTGCGACTCGGTGGGGATCTGGTGGCTCAGGGCGCGGAGGTCGGAGGCGGCCCGGCGTCCGTGGGCGTCCAGCAGCGTGACCGCGGCCCGCGCCGTTTCGGGGTCCGGTGCCGTCTGCGGTTCCCAGCCGACGACCGCTGCGAGGGCCACCAGGATCTCTACCTTGTCCGGTCCCGAGAAGTTCAGCGGAGCCACGCGAGCACCTGTCCCTTGGTGACGAGCCTGTACTGCCACCCGCGGGTGACCACGTGGGCCCGGTTGCGGGCCGGCAGCTTCCTGAGAAGGCCACGGCAGGCCGCACGCACCTCGTTCTCCGACCTGTCCACGCTGATGGCCAGCTGTATGTCCGTCATGCCCTGCGCGACGAGCGGCACCAGGTCGCGCTGGGCGCGCGACAGGTCCAGGCCCGAGGCGTCGCGCGGCGGCGGCGGGGGGATGGCCTCGACGGCGTAGGCCACAGCGATCACGGCGGGGGCATCGGCCATGCCGAACAGCTTGCTCTTCGCCAGCCCGAGGTAGCTGGTGGCCATGTCCGTACTGATCTTCAGCGTCGCCGCGACCGTGGCCAGGGCGTCGCCGGCGGCCAGGCCCTGGAGCACCTGCTGCTCGTGGGGCGAGAGGGCCACGGGGGCGTCGATCGGGCCGGCGGCGGCCCGGGGGGTGTCTCTGGTGTGCATCGCGTCCTCAGCGTCGGCGTGTGCTGCGTAGTCGGGGCCCGCCGGCTCGGCTTTGTCAGGAGTACCGAGCCGGCGGGGTCGGGCGCTGGGCAGTGGCGCCCGGTCGGCGGCCTCCCGGCGGACCATGACGGGGGCGTCGGCCCGCCGGGAGGTAGGCAGGGCGGCCGCTGTACCCCTAACAGCGGCCGGGCGTCGCAAGGCTGACCAGGCGGCGACGCCACTCGCTTCCACCGCCCCGGACGGAGTCGGTGGGGAAGCGAGCCCCAGCGGTCAACGCCGCAGCCAGCACGGGTTGACCAGCTTGTGGAGGAGTTCCGGCGGGCCCAGGAGCGGTCTCAAACCGGGCCCGCCGGGGTCAGTGATCACCGTTGCGGGCCTCGCAGGACGATGCCCTCGACGGCCCGGCCGTTGACGACCGGGTACCTCTCCGCGTGTGCCCAGCCGTCGCCCAGCGAGCCGATCTCAGCCAGCGTCAGCCCGCAGTCGGCTTGGTCGGGCGGCGTCCGCTCACGTACCGCCGTCGTGATGTGCAGGGTGCCAGTGGTCGGCTTGAGCCACCGGCGGACATCCACGATGAACCGCTCGCGGTCCAGGTACGGCAGGACGTGCCGGCAGGTGATGAGGTCGACCGACCCGGGCTGGATCAGACGGTGGCCCGAGTCAGCGTTCACGTCGTAGACATCGAAGTGGAGGTCTTCGACCTCGAAGGTGCTCCGGGCCGCCTCAATGGCGACCTCGGAAAAGTCCAGGCCGAGCACCCTCGCGCCCCAGAAAGCCATGATGGCGGCGAGCGTGCCGCGCCCGCAGCCGACATCCACGACGAACTGCCCCTCCCGGACCCCGGTGGAGCTGCGCAGCAACTGGCGCTCCTCCGGGCCGAGCGGCATAGAGCTGACACCGTGCCAGTAGGCGGAGTCCCAGTAGCTGGGGCTACGGCTCTCGCGGAGCAGGGTGCTGCTCATGCGGCCGGCTCCGGGTCCGTGTTGGTGACGAGCCGCGGGGAGGCGTCCTTGCCTGCGGCTTCGTCCTCGTCGGCGTCCGTCGACAGGTTCAGCCAGGAGGGCGAGTGCTCCGAAGAAGGCTCTTCGGGGAGCAGGCCGGGGACGAGACGGAGATGCACGAGGGGCCTTTCAGTGAGAGGAGGTTGGGACGACGAGGAGGAGGACCATGAGGGTGGCGACCGAGCCGACGAGGAGGATCTGGGCGGCGATCTGACGCCACCCGATGCCGTGCTCGTCCAGCCAGGTATCCGGACGTTTCATTCGGTCTCCTCGGGGTGAAGGACGTGCAGCAGCGCGTTGCGCTCGCCGAACCAATGGACCTCTCTTGCGTACGTCGTGACGTTTGCGGAGATGGTGGCCTGGTTCGGGACGACGAGGCCGTGGGCCCAACCGCGGTAGACCAGGTCGAGGGCCTCCGCGTAACCGACCCGCTTGTCGAGGCTGCACGCGGCCTCGTCGGTGATGTCGTATCCGACGTACCGACCGTGCTCTTCTGCCAGCGTCCGAAGTTGCGACTGCACGGCGGAGACATCGGCGCCGGGCGGCCGAATGACGTAGCTGACCAGCCGTTGATGGCGCGGGAAGAGCTCGGCGATGTGGTCGTTGTACGCCGTGCGAACGCCGCGCAGCCGATGTGCCGCGTCCACGGGGAGGGGCGTCATGCCGGCGCTCCGTCCAGCGGGAGATCGCACCACACCGTGACGCCTTCGCTGGCCGCGTCTACGCCCCAGCGCCCTCCACGTCCCTGGGCGATGCCGTCCACGAGTCGCAGCCCGCGACCATGCTCTGCTTCCAGACCCTGCTGGCGAAGTACCGGGCGGCCCGATGCCTTCGACGTGCCGACCGCGACGATGAGGCGCCTGCCGGCAACCCGGAGCTGCACGGTGACCAACGGTCCGCGACGGCTGTGAACGATCGCGTTGCCAACCAGCTCGCCGAGGACGAGGGCCACGTCGTCCGACATCGGCATCAGCCCGTGGTACCGCAGCATCGCGCTGGCGCACCGACGCATCTGAGGCACCCGGGCCATCTCCGCCCGAGCCGGGAACTGGCCCGCGGCCCGCTCAGCGATCTCGAAGCGCTCGTTCAACAGGATCCCGTCGGGACGGAACACGCGGACGACGGGGAGCGCCGGGGCCGGCGGGGTCATGCGTCGGTCTCCGACACCGCGTCAGTGCTGAACAACCCAGGCACGTCGTCGAGGGGGTGCCGCAGCGCTGTGGCGTCGGCAGCGCGCAGGCTCTCGCCGGCGGCCATCACACATCACCGAGGCCCAGATACAGGTCGCATTCAGCGGGGTCCCAATCGAAGGGGTCGCCGTGGCGCTGGCGGAATTCGCGACGCTCAGCGGCCAGCGAGCGTTTCTGCTGCCGGACCCTCTTGCTGCTCTTCGTCTGACGCAGGGCAAGGTGCTGATCAGCCGTGCGCTGGATCGCGGTCACCGTGATCATGTCCCTTCCAAGGAAGCCGAGTAGATAGGCGGCGAGGTCACAGACGTCTGTCCGTCGTGAGGTGCTACAGCTCTTGGGGAAGCCCCTCGCGGAACCGGGCGCCGTGCACTGCAGCTAACTACCGCTCCGAGTCCCGTGGTTAGGGGATTTCAGCGTGTATCCCGATGCCACCCCTAGGGGGTTTTGGTCATTCCTTTGCCTGACATTGAGTCGTCAACGATCTACTCTGCGGTCATGGACGCCACGCACAACGATGCTCTTGCGGCGTGGATGAAAGAGCACGGCCACAGCTCCAACAGCCTTGCTAGAGCCGCCAACGCCGCCTTCGAAGCCCTCACTGGCCGACCTGGGCGCTACGACGGTCGCATGGTCCGCGACTGGAGATCGGGCAGGGTTCGCTGGCCCAACGCAGCGACACGGCGTGCGCTGGAAGACGTCACGGGGTTGTCCGCGACCGCCTTAGGCTTCGCGCCACCGAGGCGGACTACGCCCGCGGCACCCTCACCTCAGGAGGACCCCTCCGTGCACCGTCGCACCTTCGTCGTCGGATCCCTCACGACTGCCGTGGCAGCCGCTGCCCCCGGCCCAGCTTCTCCTCGCACCATCGGGATGAGTGACGTTCAGCGTCTTCAGCGCAAGTTCGCTGCCGTCGTCGCAAGCGATCACCGGCACGGCGGGCAACCCGACATCGAGCAACAGGCCGCCTCACTCGCCGAAGAAGCTTTGAACCTTCAGAACTCCGGCAGTGCGACACAGCGGGTGCGGAGCAACCTCTACGCCACCGCTGCCTCGTTCCGCTCCTCCGCGATGTGGGCTGCCATCGACGGCCGTCGATACCACGAAGCAGCGGGACACATGCGCGAAGCGCAAAGCCTTGCCGAACTGTCCGGTGACCAAGCCATCAAGTTCCGGATCTGGTCGCACGCCGGCACCCTCTACCGACACATGGGCCGTCCGGCGGATGCCCGCGCAGCCAACGACGTCGCGCGAAACCTGCGCATCACGCGGCGAGACCCCTTGTTCGCATCACTGGGCATGGCTCGGCAGATGGCGATCCAAGGCGTCGCTCAAGAGCGGCGGGGACTGGAACGGACCTTTGACCAGGCCCAGGAAGCGATAGGACGCGCTGAGCAAGACGACTTCCGCCCGGTGTGGCTGCTGGCCTTCTACGACGATGCCGAACTGCACTCGCTCGCGCTCACGGCCTACCTCGCCATCGGCGACTGGTCCACTGCCGAGTACCACGCGCACCGTTGCCTCGCTGCGCTCCGACCGCACATGCGCCGATCCCGGGCGATCGCCAGCTGCCGCCTCGCCCACGCCCAACTCGCACAGGGCGACGCCGACACTGCCACGCACACCGCGATAGCCGTTCCCGCCGATGCCGCTACCCAACACCCCAGGGTTTCGCGCATGCTTCAGGAGTTCGGCGCCGCCCTGCGCGCGACCGCGCCGAACAGTCCTTGCACACGCTCCTGGACCGAGCACACCGCCACCTGGAGGGCCACAGCATGACCACGGCACCCGCCGTCGAGCTGCGCACGTTCACCGAACTCGACCCCGCTCGCGGGGACCTGCTCGACGTGTACGCCGAAGTGCGTGCCCCGCTGCTTCACCTGCCGAACTACGCGGTCACCGCCTTCGGTGAGCGCCTGGACCGGCATGGTGCGGAGGCAGGCTTCACGGCCGTCCTCGCCTACGTGGGCGACCACCCGGTGGGCTATGCCTACGGCAACACGATCACGGATGGCGACCGATACTGGCAGCGCACCAGCCCACCGCCGGCTCGGCAGTACACCGCTGAACCGGCGGTGGCCCTGAAAGAGGTCGGCGTTCGGCCCGGGTGGCGGGGGACCGGAACTGCGCGGCGCCTGCACGACTCGCTACTCGCGAACCGTGACGAGCCCTACGTGACGCTCATGGTGAACGAGGCCGCCGGGCAGGGGAAAGTCCACGCGCTCTACCAGTCATGGGGGTACGCAGACATCGGACACAGCCAGCCCTCACCCGCCTCACCCCGGCTGACGGTGATGATCCGACGTACTCGCTGACTGCGGGGAATCCGTGGGTATGGGTGGGTGGTAGGCCAGGCTGTGGCGGCACCTCCTGGCTTCGCATCCCTGGGGCCCGGTCGCTCTCCCGACCCCAGCTCGACGCGCCGAGGCTGCTCTGGCCGTGACTATCTTGGCCCCGCCGCTCGTCTCTGCGCGAGCACGGTACATGGCGGCACGCTGGGCCGGATGCCGGGCCAGCAGTGCCAACGGCATAGGGATGGACTGGCCGGAGTGCTTCGAGCGGTCATGGCCGGTTTCTGCGGTCGTGAGTCGGGCGTTCATCGGTGCCGACGGTTCCGCTCCGCCAACGGCACGTTCACATGGGGCCATGTCGGTGATTGGGCCCGCGTGCAGGGGGCGGGCGGTGACGTTCTTGCCGGCGACATAGGGATGTCGGCCTGGTCGACGAGCACCT
Source organism: Streptomyces diastatochromogenes (assembly GCA_001418405.1). Classification (GTDB taxonomy): domain Bacteria; phylum Actinomycetota; class Actinomycetes; order Streptomycetales; family Streptomycetaceae; genus Streptomyces; species Streptomyces albulus_C. The sequence goes on from LIQL01000043.1 coordinate 19,776, forward strand.
GGGCGCATCCCCTGCTCAAACATGGGACAGACCTGCTCGCGGAGGTCGCCCACTCCCTACTGCACTGGCCTGTGGCTGGCCGCCGCAGCGGAGGGACCGGCCGATAGCCAGCCAGCACCAGGGCCGGGCCGAACAGCCTGGGGGAGCGCAGCTCATCGCGTGACGCCGAATGCGCCCCTGACCGGACGGACCGGCCCGCACACTTCTCGGCCGGGCGACCCCGTCCGTTGACCGTAGAACCAAGTGGGGAACCTGATCGAGCCTGCGGAAATCGCTCGCAGATCCCCACCGCTGCGGCGGTACTGGTTGCGGTCCGCGAGGGCGAGCGCGAAGTCGTCCTGGACGCCCGTGGCGTGGGCTTCTCGAACTGTGCCGTCGAGGCGGGAGCGTCCCGACGCGGGGTCCCGGCGTCCCCAAGAGCAGAAAGCGCTTAGTTGCCCTCGAGAGTGCCCTCGTCATCGAATTCGCCTACGGCAGACGAAAAAAGCGTCGAATGGACTGGAAACCGTTCCGAGGGTATGCCAACCTACAACACCCCTCGCGAACACCCGATAGTTAGCCCGGTGCGGGTCCTCTTGCGTCCATGCGCGCTCACTCTTTGATCTGCCATTTATCCGGTGCGTCGAAGCGGGTGCAATATAGACCACGACCGCCGGTTAGCTAAACCGGCGAACGTCGTCATCATTGAGTAGTTGATCCTGCATCTACGGCACACCGGGCAGTGTGGTGCTCGTCGCTGTCGACTGGGGTCTGGTGAAGTCCCCGGTTGGAAAATGTTCCACGCGAAGGAGAGTAAATGGCCTTGCCGGTTCCGATAAAGAAGCTATCGCCGAACGCGAAGGGAGAGGTCCGGTACCGTTTCGTGGTCGACGTTGGTGTCAATCCGCTAACCGGTAAGCGTAAGCAGGTAACTCGTACGTTTGGCACTTTGAAGGAGGCCAAGGCCGAGTATGCGCGCATCACGCACCGGAGAGACGAAGGGGCGTATGTACCGCCTAGCAAGATCACAGTGGATGAGTGGCTCGACCAGTGGCTAGCCATGAAGGCTGAAGATCTGGAAGAGACCACCATCTACAACTACCGGATCACTCTCGATCGCGTGCGGGGGAGGCTGGGTAAGGCTCGACTTCAGGATCTGACTGAAGAGGACGTAGAGCAGTGGATGCAATGGGCCCTGCGTTACGGACGCGTTCGCGGTGTCAGGGCTGGAACTCCACTTTCCGTGACCAGTGTGGATATGAGTCTCGCTCGCCTAAAGGAGGCTCTGGATCGAGCGGTGACCCGTCGGTTGGTAGTCGTGAATGTAGCTCAGCATGTGACGATTCCACTCAAGGCGCGCAAGGCGGAGAGGAAGAACAAGGAAGAGTTGAGGCCGTGGGATGTCCCCGAGGTGCAGGCATTTATTCAGGGGATCAGGGAGGATCGGCTCTATGCTCCGCTACTCCTCTCGCTTATGGGGCTGCGCCCGGCAGAGGTCTGTGGCCTCCGGTGGAAGGATGTTGATCTAGAAAATGCAACGATAACCATTGCCAACACTCGAACGATGATGGGTAACCGGTACGTGGTGGAGAAGGACACCAAATCGTTTGCCGGCGAGCGGGAGCTTCCGCTGCCCGCCGTGGTTTTGTCCGCGATTGCGGCGCTGAAACGGCTCCAGGAGATGGAGCAGGAGGCTTTCGGCGAGGCTTACGTGGTCTCTGGCTACGTCGTGGTGCATGAGACCGGAGAGGCGTACACGATGAAGCAGCTGCGGCGTCGCGCGTACCGCTTCATGAGGATCCTCGGGCTCCGCCGAGTTCGGTTGTACGACGCTCGTTCGTCGTGCTTCACGTTTCTCGCCAATCGAGGCGTACCGGATCATATCCTCGCACGATGGGCGGGTCATACGAATGTGCGAACTACCAAGAGGTGGTACGTCAAGCCGGATGTGGAGGATCTTCGCGAAGCTGCCACAACCTGGGGCGCCTTGCATGGGGATCCGACCCAAGCTCGTGAGAAATTGTGAGATGTGAGAGCGTGCAGGGCGTGAGTGAGACACCGATGCGCACCCTGCAATACCGCTCTGACGGGCCAGAAGACGCCCCAGTGCTGATTTTGGGCGCCGCACTAGGTACAACATGGCACATGTGGGACCGGCAGATCCCCGACCTGACCCGCCAGTGGCGCGTGATCCGTTTCGACCTGCCCGGGCACGGTGGATCCCCCGCGCACGCGGCGAGTTCCATCGCCGAACTCGCCGACCGGCTCGTCGCCACCCTCGACGCCCTGGGCGTGGAGCGGTTCGGCTACGCGGGCTGCGACATCGGCGGTGCCGTCGGCGCCCAGCTCGCTCTCACCCGTCCGCACCGCGTCACCTCGCTCGCGCTGGTGTCCTCCTCGCCGCGCTACGGCACCGCCGACGCCTGGCGCCAGCGCGGCGTGGTGATCCGCACCAACGGACTCGACCCGATCGCCCGCACCGCGCCCGAGCACTGGTTCACCCCGGGCTTCGCCGGCGCCCAGACGGCCATCGTGGAATGGGCCGTCCAGATGGTGCGGACCACCGACCCCGGCTGCTACATCGCGGCCTGTGAGGCGCTGGCCGCGTACGACGTGCGGTCCTCCCTGGGGCGGGTGGGCGTGCCCACCCTCGTCGTCGTGGGTGCGGAGGACCAGGTCACGCCGACCACCGACGCCCGCACCCTGGTCGCCGGCATACCGGACGCCAGCCTGGCGCTGATCCCGGGCACCTCGCACCTGGCGCCCGTCGAGCAGCCCGCCGCCGTCAGCGAACTCCTCATCCGCCACTTCAGCACCGCCTGGCACGACAAGCCCGGCCCGCCCGCCCTCGGCG
>LIQL01000430.1 GCA_001418405.1 Streptomyces diastatochromogenes
TGCCGCCCCGGCCGCCCCCGAAGTCGTCGGGGGCGGCCGGGGCGGCAGGGTCGTCCACGGCTGCTGCGTCGTCGGGCGCGCGCTCGCCGGTGCCGGGGAGCGGCTCCGCATCGCTGTCCGCGGGGGTGTCGCCGCAGGTGGAGTGGGACGCCTGAGGGTCCGAGCGGGGCCGGCGGGGGTGGGGTGCGGTCGGGCTCATTTGCCTTGCGGGGGGAAGGGTGCGTATGGTGGTAGATCGTTTGATCCCATTTGCCCGGCGCCTGAAAACAGCGCGCCGTGTGGCGCGTTCTCTCCCTTGCCGTGGCTGACCGCATAGAGGCGGTCTTTGCGAAATCACACGGAGTTGTGGGCGCGTGCCGAGACTCCGGAAGGTTTCGCATTTCGCATGTCCGTTTCCCTTGATCAGTCCGCCCTGCCCGCGAACGACGAGCAGCCCGAGCCCACCGAGACCCAGGCGGTCGTCACCGACGAGCCGACGCCGGCGGTGGACGCCGTCGAGGCCGAGGCCGCTGAGGCCACCGAGGCCGCTGCTGAGGCCGTCGACGCCGCCGAGGACGACGACGCCCAGACCGTGACGTTCGCGGACCTCGGACTCCCCGAGGGCGTCGTCCGCAAGCTCGCGCAGAACGGCGTCACCACCCCCTTCCCGATCCAGGCCGCGACCATCCCGGACGCGCTGGCCGGCAAGGACATCCTGGGCCGCGGCCGCACCGGCTCCGGCAAGACCCTCTCCTTCGGTCTGCCGACCCTGGCCCGGCTGGCCGACGGCCACACCGACAAGAAGAAGCCGCGCGCGGTCATCCTCACCCCGACCCGTGAGCTCGCGATGCAGGTCGCGGACGCCCTCCAGCCCTACGGCGACGTCCTCGGCCTGAAGATGAAGGTCGTCTGCGGCGGTACGTCCATGGGCAACCAGATCTACGCCCTGGAGCGCGGCGTCGACATCCTCGTCGCCACCCCGGGCCGGCTGCGCGACATCATCAACCGCGGCGCCTGCTCCCTGGAGGACGTCCAGGTCGCCGTCCTCGACGAGGCCGACCAGATGTCCGACCTGGGCTTCCTGCCCGAGGTCACCGAGCTGCTCGACCAGGTGCCCGACGGCGGCCAGCGGATGCTGTTCTCGGCCACGATGGAGAACGAGATCTCCACGCTGGTCAAGCGCTACCTGACCAACCCGGTCAGCCACGAGGTCGACAGCGCCCAGGGCAACGTCACGACCATGACCCACCACGTCCTCGTCGTGAAGCCGAAGGACAAGGCGCCGGTCACCGCCGCGATCGCCGCCCGCAAGGGCCGCACCATCATCTTCGTCCGCACCCAGCTGGGCGCCGAGCGGGTCGCCGAGCAGCTGATCGAGGCCGGCGTCACGGCCGACGCGCTGCACGGCGGCATGACGCAGGGCGCCCGCACCCGGGTCCTCGCGGACTTCAAGGACGGCTACCTCAACGCGCTGGTCGCCACCGACGTCGCCGCCCGCGGCATCCACGTCGACGGCATCGACCTGGTCCTGAACGTCGACCCGGCCGGCGACCACAAGGACTACCTGCACCGCTCGGGCCGCACCGCCCGCGCCGGCCAGTCCGGCACCGTCGTCTCGCTGTCGCTGCCGCACCAGCGCCGGCAGATCTTCCGCCTGATGGAGGACGCGGGCGTCGACGCCTCGCGCCACATCGTCGGCGGCGCCGGTGCCTTCGACGAGGAGCTGGCGCGGATCACCGGTGCGCGTTCGCTCACCGAGGTCCAGGCCGATTCGGCGAACAACACCGCCAAGCAGGCCGAGCGCGAGGTCAGCGTCCTCACCAAGGAGCTGGAGCGGCTGCAGCGCCGCGCCACCGAACTCCGCGAGGAGGCCGACCGGCTGACCGCCCGGGCCGCCCGCGAGCGCGGCGAGGACCCGGCGGAGGCGCTGGCGGTGACCGCGCAGGCGGCCGCCGAGGCGGCTGCGGAAGCGGCGACCGAGGCCACCGTGCCGGCGCAGGCCGGGCCGAGCGACCGTCGCCCCGAGCGCCGGGACGACCGCGGTGGCGCCGGTCGTGACCGTCGTGACGAGCGCGGCAACTTCGAGCGCCGGGACCGTCGTGACGAGCGCAGTGGTCGTTCCTTCGACCGTCGTGACGACCGTCGTGACGAGCGGGGCGGCTTCGGTCGTGACCGTCGTGACGAGCGCGGCAACTTCGAGCGCCGGGACCGTCGTGACGACCGCGGTGGTCGTTCCTTCGACCGTCGTGACGACCGTCGTGACGAGCGCGGTGGCTTCGGTCGGGACCGTGACCGGGACCGTCGTGACGACCGCGGTGGCCGTTCCTTCGACCGTCGCGACGACCGTCGTGACGACCGTGGTGGTCGTTCCTTCGACCGCCGTGACGACCGTCGTGACGACCGCGGTGGCTTCCACCGGGACCGCGGCGAGCGCCCGGCCCGTCCGTTCAACCGCGACGACCGCTCCGGCAGCCGTCCCACCGGTGGCTTCCGCTCCGGCGGCGACCGTCCGTTCAACCGCGACGACCGCTCCGGCGGCCGGCCGTCCTCCGGCTACCGTTCCGGCGGCGACCGCCCCTACGGCCGGCGCGACGACCACCGCGGCTCCGGCAGCGCCTCTGGCAGTGCCTCCGGCTTCGGCCGTCGCGAGGACAAGCCGCGCTGGAAGCGCAACGGCTGAGTCGGCCGTGACCGGCGGCGTGGCTGATACCCGTCGCTGACCCGCACCACCCGCCCAGGGCCCGTACGGCATCGAAGTGCCGTACGGGCCCTGGGTTTTGACGTGCTGCGGGCGGCCGGGACGGGCTGCGGGTCGGCGCGAGTCGGCGGGGGACGCGGGCGGCTCGTGGCGCCCGGGAAGCAGCCGTGGCCGGGGAATCGGGGGCGGCCGGCACCGGTTGCGGCACGCCGTTGATCGGCCAGATCCCCGATGCCTTCGGGCTGCGGCGCGTCCTCCGGCTATGCTGCTCGGTGCGGGCCATTAGCTCAATTGGCAGAGCAGTGGACTTTTAATCCATTGGTTCAGGGTTCGAGCCCCTGATGGCCCACTGTGAAAGGCGGCGCCTCCAGCGTTCTGACCTGCTGCGATGCATGCAGGACGGGATCGCGGGGCGCCGCTTTGGTGTATTCAAGATCATCTGCTGGCCCGCCGCTGGCCCGAAACGCAATCAGTTATGGGGCGAGAGGTGCCGCCGACTCTCAGGATTCCGATGCCGCTGGGGCCGGTGGGCGCCTCGCATCGTTGAGACGTGCGTCACTCGGCAAGGGGGGCGTCCTCTTCATGAGGGCTGCGCTACTCGTCCACAGTCCATCCAGAGCGGCGAGGAACATGCGCACCCCATACGCCAGATGGCCCGCCCCACATGCCGCGGAAGCGGGCCGTAGGCGTATCCCAGGCCCAAGGCTGCGGAGTACCGTTTCGAGTGGTGAAGTCGAAACGGAGTCCTGTATGCCCAATCATGCCGACGAGAGCATCGGGGCGAGGATCGCCTCTTACCGGAACCTCGCGGGCTATACCCAGCGTGAGTTCGCCGAGCACTCCCACCTCTCCCTAGGGAACATCCGCAAGGTTGAACGGGCCGAGCGCCTGCCTACTCACGGCTTTCTCGCCACCGCAGCCCGAACACTTGCCGTGAGCGTGGAAGAGCTGACCGGGCAGCCCTACCGCGGACAGCAACGATCTGACGAGAAGACACACGCCCCCATCGCTGCCATTCGGACCGTGGTGCGCGCATTCGATCTTCCTCCGGAGTGGCGAACCACGCCACGCCCTCTGGCGGAAATTGCCGGTGATCTTGACGAGGCCACCCGGCACCGTGCAGCGGCCCGGTACACCCGTCTCGGGCTGGCGCTGCCCGAGTTGCTGGAAGAACTGACGGCCGCGGTGCACCTGCTGGAAGGCGATAGGAAGCGCCAGGCCGCGAAGATGTTGGCTTCCGCCTACTACATGGCGCACTGCCTGGCCTACCGGCTCGGATATGCAGACCTCGCCGGGCAGTTGGATGACCGGCAGCGTTGGGCAGCAGGCATGTCGGCCGATCCGTTGACGCTTGCGCTCGCTCAATGGTCACGAGCCGGCGGTTTCCAAGCTGCCCGGGAGTACGGCGCCGGGCTCCGGCTCTTGGCCCATGCTCGCGACCAACTCACCGAAGAGGCGGGAACATCCTCTTCGTCTGTGGTGACGTTGCTGGGCAGCCTGCGCCTACGTGAGGCTACGCTCGCTTCCCGCGCCCGAGACGAGCAGGCCACAGAACACCACCTCACCGAGGCTTCCCGGCTCGCCGAGCAGATCCCCGACCAAACAGACCGGGTGCGCTACCACCTCACGTTTGGCCCGGCGAATGTCGCCGTACACGACATCGCCGCGCAGGTCGAACTCAAGAACGCCGATGAGGCGGCGAAGAGGGCGAGTGCTTTGCGTCTGCCGCCGTCGCTACCGCGCACCCGCCGGGGACATCACCACATCGACGCCGCGCGCGCCTTCCTTGCCGTCGGTGATCGGGACAAGGCCCTGACGGCATTGCAGGATGCTCGCCACGTGGCACCTCAACAGACCCGCTATCACCCCATGGCCCGCGAGGCGGTACGGCTCCTCGCCCAGCAATACCGCCGTGTTGGCCAGGACGTACGGACACTCGCCGCATGGATGGGGCAAGCAGTGGCCTGACGGAGCGGCAGCCCGCCGTCAAGCGGAGTGGCAGTCAGGAAGTACCCCGGCATGGGGTACTTCCTTTGTTTTGCAGTGAGCATCCTGTGACTGTCAGTCGCCGCAGCATTCCCGCTCGCGATCCGCAACCTCCCTGCTGGATAGCTGCGGCGGCTGGCTGGCCCATCCTGTATCGATCCGCGTGAGGACGGGCTTGCACTCCGATTGACCACCGGACGGAGACAGTCGTGATCAGTCACATCACGTTGGATCGGAAAGACGTCTCGTACGACCACCGCGAGGGCCGCGCGACGTTCGCGGTGACGGTGCATCACCGGGACGGCCGCACCGAATCCAGCGTCCTTAAGCTGGAGCCGGGACAGGTGGAGGTGTACGCGCTCCAGCTTGAAAAGGCCATTGACAAGAGGAAGGCCGCCAAGGAGACGGCCGGCCGATGAGTGGGCGGCACGCGAAACCGGATCGGATGTGGCCGCCGTTCGCCAGCCTGGCGCTCGTAGCTGCTGGTATCCCCGCCGCGATCGTCACCGGGGTTGGGGACGCCCACAGTGCGCTCGCCCCTGCGGGGATCGAGCAGCCCGACGCACCGATTGCACAGGCCGCGGCCGGCACCACCAGCGAAGCAATCGACCGCGCCGAACAGCATGCGGAGCGTTGGGGGTGGCGGTGATGCGTCTTGACTGGTCTGTGCCGCGCGCAACCGTCGACCAAGTCCTAGACATCGCTTGGCCCCTGGACGACCGTTCACGCGCCCGCCTGCGGGTACATGCCGCCGTCCTGGTGCCCATTGTCCGCCGACGCCCCGGAGCCTGTGACGACGAACCGGTCGCGCTGGCCGTGAAGCACCTCACCGAGGCCCTGTTCGGCCGGACGGAGATGGGGCTGGTGGCGATGGCCGAGGCCGTCGAGGTCCTGCTCGACGTGGTCGACCCCCAAGGCTCGCCGGGCCGCCCCTGAACCCCGGCGGCCCGGCGGGAGAAGAGGACAGCCCCGCCCAGCCGCCGGTACCACTCCGTTCCGCCCGTGGGCCCCATGCCTCCCACCCCGGCCCACGGGTGGAACGGGAACCAGACCGCCCGCCACCTCTGCGGCGAGCCAGCCCTCGCCGACCACGAGGGAACACCCTGCCGCCGGCATCGCCGCCTAGACCCCCGGCCCTGTCCGGCCCCACAGTCTCCCGCCCCCCATGGGGCGGAGGTGCCCGGCAAGCCCTGTCGGGCACACATCCGCGAACGACAGAAGGAGACACGTCGCTATGACACTCACCGCTGAGCGCGCCGAAACGCCTGCACCCTCGCTGTCCCCGCGCGCCGCCGCTCCCGTCGCGGCCGACCCGGCGACCACCCCTGTTCGGCCGTTCGGCCTGACCAAGGCAGTGCCGGTCGCCCTGTCCGACGCTACGAAGGTGGCTCCCGTGCTCAGCCTCTGCCCCGATCGGCAGATCAGCGTCACCCCGGACGGCACTCCCTTCATTCACGAGCCCTCGATGGCGACTGCCCTCAAAACGGTGCAGGAGACCCGGGAGGACCACCAGCCCGACACCAGCACCGACAACGACACCGACTGACGAACGCACCCGAGTATGGAGTGATTGACCTATGACGGTCCTGGTGCTGACTCGCGCGTTCGACGCAACGTCCGACCTGGTCATATCGGAGCTATCCGACCGAGGCGTGCCGGTACACCGGCTCGACCCCGGCGACTTCTCCGACTGCCTCACCATGGATGCCCACATTGGCCCCACGGTGAGCGCATGGGCCGGCGTCCTGCGCGGTCAGCGCCGGGGCCTGTCGCTCGACGACGTGCACGCCGTCTACTACCGCCGCCCCTCTCCCTTCCGCCCGCACGCGGACATGACCGACCATGACGCCCGGTGGGCCAAGTCCGAGGCGCGCGCCGGATTCGGTGGTTTGCTCGCCGCACTCGACTGTCTGTGGGTCAACCACCCCAGCCGCAATGCACACGCCGAACTCAGGCCCGTTGCTCTGGCCACCGCGGCGCGCTGCCGACTGACCGTCCCCCGGACGCTCATCACGAACAACCTTGCCGTGGCGCGCGAGTTCGTCGACTCGCTGCCCGGCAAGGTCGCCGCATACAAGGGGCTCGGCCCTGGCGGGCCGACCAGTCAGGACGCTGATGCACATGCACTGTGGACCACACAAGTACGGGCCGAAGAGATCGAGGACACGGTCAGCCTCACCGCTCACCAGTTTCAGCAGTGGGTGCCCAAGGCGTACGAAGTGCGGTTAACCGCTGTCGGCGGCCGGCTGTTCGCGGCCGAGATCCACGCAGGGTCGGAAGCAGGGCGCATCGACTTCCGCACGGACTATGACAGCAACTCCTATCGGACGTGCGAGGTCCCCGGGCCGGTCGCGGACGGAATGGCCGCGTTGCTCGATGCGCTGCAACTGCGCTACGCCGCGTGCGACTTCCTCGTTAACCGGGATGACGGCCGCTGGTACCTGGTCGATGTCAACCCGAACGGGCAATGGGGCTTCATACCCGAACTCCGCGGCCCGATCACACACGCACTCGCCGATCTCCTTGGAGGGAAACGCCCATGACCACCGTCACCACGTCGGCCGACGAACTGCGCCGCCGCATGGTTGAGCAGCTCATCCACGATGGCGCCCTGCGTTCGCGTGAGTGGCGCGCGGCATTCGAAGCTGTCCCTCGCGAGCTGTTCGTCCCCAGCTTCACCACCCGCACGGCCAGCGAACCGGTCACCTACCGCGAGGGCGACCCCGGGTATCTCGAAGCTGTCTACGCCAATTCCTCACTGAACACGCAGTACGACGAGCACGGCACGGCAACCAGTTCTTCGAGCCAACCGGCCATGATGGCGCTCATGGTCGAGGCCCTGGCGCCCGCCAGCGACACTCTTCCCGTGCTCGACCTAGGCACCGGCCCCGGGTACAACGCCGCCCTTCTCAGCCACCGGTACGGCTCGCAGCGGGTCGTTACTCGCGACGTCGACCCGGCCCTCGTCGCCACAGCCGCCGATCACCTCGCCGCGGCCGGCTACGCACCTACCCTCACCGTCGGCGACGGGGCCGAGGGCTGCCCGGAGCACGCACCGTACGGCGCGCTGATCGCCACGTACGGAATCGGACGCATCCCGGATGCATGGCGCGTACAGGTCGCCCGCGGCGGCAACATCGTTGCCAACATCGGAAACGGCCTTATCTCTCTGACACTCGGCGACCACGGCCTCGCCACCGGCCGCTTCCTGCCCACCATTGCGGCATTCATGACGGCCCGCGCCACCCCGGGCAACGCGCCCGCCCCCGCGCGCACCTATGCCGGCAAGCTCGCGAACGCCGACGGTGACATGCACGAGATCGAGCTACCAGTCGCCCTCGACGAGGAAATGCCGCGCTTCCTTGGCGCTCTGTCGCAGCCCGACGTCGTCGAGCTCTCCCTCATCGTCGAAGAACGAAAGGTGTACGGCCTCGTACACCCCGACTCGGAGTCGTGGGCCCGCATCACACCCCGCGGGGATGGCACGGCACGCCTCGATCGCGGTGGCCCCCGCGACCTGTGGACCGAGCGGGCCCCGCTGCTCCGCGGGTGGAACAAGGCCGGCAAGCCGAGCGCCGACGCTTACAGTCTCACCGTCCACCCCGACGGCCGGCACGAACTCACCCTCGGCGATGCAAGGCGCTGGGCCCTCCCTGCCTAACGCCAGAAGCACAGCTGCCACGCCCCGCCGCCTCCATCAGCCGCGGGGCGTTGCCGCGTGGGTGTTCTCCTATGCGCCTTCACCGCCGGGCTGCTCGGGAGCGGAGACGAACGCGCCGCGCTGGGGGACGACGAACACCGTGCCCTCGTCGGCAAGCACGCGAACGGCTTTGCGGGCAGTCATGCGCGCGACGCCGAACTCGTCGGCGAGGCGCTGCTCGCCCGGCAGGGGGCGCATGGGCTGCCAGTCGCCGCGCTTGATGCGGGCGCGCAGTACACCGGCGATCTGCACGTATACCGGCACCGGCCCGCCGTGGACGATCTTGTAATCCGGCCCGTAATCGCTCATGCCTCAGAGAGTAGGGCGCTAGGTTCCAATGCGCTCCAGCCTCTACGTACAGTCTCGGGACTATACGAGTAGATACAACTGGTATAGCTTCGTCTACGAAAAAGCCCCAGTAACGACGGGCAAGGTCGTCACCGGGGCGAAGCCCATCAGCTAATAGGGAGCTGATCGACTCATGCGCGATGCTATCGCCCACGCCCTCTACTGGGTGCTCGCCTTACTTCCGTGGACTCGCCGGCCCGAGCCCGGACGGCACTCCGCGGCCTACTTCGCCGCTCTCCCCGAGCCGGGGCCGGTGACCGTGAATCCGTGGTTGAAGCCGTGGACGGGGCCCAGTGCCGCGGTGGTGCACGACATCTTCCACGCCAAAGAGGCCCAGCCGCTCAGGCCGGAGCAGCGCGAACGATGGTGGGCCGCCGCGTTCTGCGAGATTGGGGTGGACTACGACTTCCCCACGATCAACATCACGGGCGCTCACCGGACGGTGACCAGATGAGCGATGCTGTGTGCTGGAAATGTGGGCGGCTGACGCTGGCCCCGGTCGCGGTGCGCTACGTCGAGCGAGCGAGCGGCCCCGGCGTGACGCTGTACGCCTGCCCGGACTGCGCGCCTCGCCTGACGCCCGGCCCGCTGCCCGCAGAGATGATCCCGCCGGTGCGCGGCTGACGCGCTGTCGACACCTGCCCCGCCCGCATCCCCGGGCGGGGCTTTTTCGTGTCTGGGAGCGGCGGGCGCCTATCCGGTGGGGAGCGGGGCGGCGGCCTGCTGGTCGGCGAGTCGGGCGGCGATGGCGCTGCGCAGCCCGTTCCCAGGGTCGGCGGTGCCGTCGACTTCGCGGCGCAGTCCGGCGAGGGTTTCGCGTAGGCCGGGTTCGAGGGCGTCGAGGTCGAGGCGGGCGCGCAGCGCGGCCCCCTGCGGCTTGGGCAGGTGGTCGACGAGGGCGCGGTCGATGCTGTGCAGGACGCGGGCCGGGGCAAACTCGGTGAAGCCTGCGCCGGCCATGCCCTGTGGCTTGGTGCGCTGGGCGGCGAGGTAGGACGGCAGCTCGACGCGCAGCGCGTGCAGGGCGTCGGCGTCGGCGCCCGCGATGACCTCGGGCACGGTGCGGCCGGCGTTGAGCAGGGCGCGGGCGCGGTCCCATGCGCGGGTCTGCCGGGTCTCGGCGAGGAGCTGTGCGGCGGCATCCTGGGGGCGGGCGGCGGTCGTGGCCTTGTCGGCGACGGTGCGCACCAGGTTCGCGGCGGCGTTGGCCTCGCGCTCGATGCGGTCGAGGTCGGCAGCGGCCTGTTCGCGGGCCTTCTTCTCAAGCTCGGCGCGGCGGCGGGTGGTGGCTTCCTCGGTTAGGTCGGGATCGCGGAAGGTGCGGGCCTTGGCGAGGTTGTTGGACAGGCGGCGACCCAGCTCGACAAGTTCGGTCTTGCGGGTCTGCGTGAGTCGGTGGGTGGCGGCGTTGGCGTCGATGTGATCAGGACCGGTAAGCGCAGGCATGAGTTCAAGTTCCTTCCTGTGAAAGGGAGTTCAGTACGGGCGTATGTGGAGCGGGCGGCCGTTGGCGTCGAGGTGCGGGGTGCGGGCGGGGATGAGTCCGTGCAGTTCGGCGTAGCGGCGCATGGCCTCGACCTCGGCAAGGTGACCGGTAGGCGGTCCGTCGGGCGCGTCTTCCTCGGTGACCTGCTCGCCGGACTGACGGGCCTGGTCGCGGATGAGGTCGAGCCAGCGGGCGTTGTTGGTGTAGAGGGTGCCCTCGACCCACCACGGAGCGGTGTGCACCATGCCGTGCTTGCCCATGGTGGGGTGAGTGCTGAGGGGGCCGGATCGGCCATCGGGCCCGGTGATCTTCCGCCACGGGGTGCGGCGGTCGTCGGGGGTGTGGTCGTCCCACTGGGAGCGGTGGACGGTGGTGGTCGTCATGGGCGGGTGTCTCCTAGGCGGCGCGGCTGATCATGCGGGGGTGCGGTCGGTGAGTCGGTCGTAGAGGGCGGGGTCGGTGGTGTTGACGCGCACGCGGTCGGCGTAGTCCATGGTGTTCAGCTCGGCTGCGGTGGTGGGCATGGTGAAGGTGTCGGCCGGTGGGCGTGCGTCGCGTTCGATCTGCTCGGCCCAACGGCGGTAGGCGGGCGACATATAGTGCTCGCTCGCTGTGGCGCCGCGATACGGGGTGGCCTCGGCCTGGTGGCGATTGTCGTCGGTGATGTGCTCGCGTCGGTTCACTTGGCCGCTCCGTCCAACGTGGCGCCGAGGTGGTCGAGTTGGGGGCTGAGTGCGCCGCGCGCTCGGCGTGCCTGGTCGATGATGGGGGTTCGGGTGAATTCCGGGTGGCCTGCGGCCGTGCGGATACCCGTGGTCCGGTCGAGGTCGTCGAGCAGGACGGAGAGGCGGGCGGCGGCTCCGTCCGCGTGCCGGATGCCGCCCTGGCCGAGGTCGACGGTGGCGCCGCTGAATCCGGCGTACCAGCGCGGGGCGGTCGGTGACGCGGACGGGCCCTGCATGTCTTCGGGGGTGCCTGCGCACTGGGGTGCGCCTGCGGACTGGAGCAGCGCGGCGGCCTTGGTGACCGTGTCGTCGAATGCGTTGGATGCGGTGAGGAATGCGGAGAGGGCGTCACGTGCTGTGGCGTAGGTGGCGGCGAGGGCCCGCGGGCTCTGCTCGGCGAGTAGCGCGAGGGCACGCTCGGTCTTGCGCTGGCGTTCCTGCTCGGCGGCCTTGGCGGCGGCGCGGTCGGCTTTGCGGCGGGCGGCCTCGGCGCGCAGCGTGGCGAACCTCCCGAGTTCGCGTGCGTCGGCGAGCTGCTGGGCGGTGACGTGTTCATCTCCGTCGCGGACGCGTTCTTCCAGCGCGGCGAGCAACTGCTCGGCCTCGGCCGCTTCCTGCTCGGCCTGCTTGATCTCGGGCGCCGGCTCGGGCCGGTCGGTGGTCGTGGTCGCGGTGGTCATGCTGCGCTATCTCCTCGGTGGTGGCGGTAGTGGTTCAGGCCGTCGGCGTCGATGGCCCACACGCGCGCTCCGACGCGTTCGGCGGGGAGTCGGCCAGCGGCGATCAGGGTGCGGACGTGCCGGGTCGTGCAGCCCATGAGGGCGGCGGCCTCAGCTACCGACACCGTGCCCGACGTACGGGGCGGGGTTCCGGTAGCGGAAGAATCGAACGGCGCGGTAGCGGAATCGAACGCATCGGCGTGCTGCGCGGCCGTGTGCAGTGCGTACAGCAGGCGCCGGATACCGGGGGTCACCTCGCCCCCGTCGGCGCGCACACGAGCCGTCAGGTCACGTACGAGGGCACGCAGCACGTCACCGGCAACCGCGGCAGGCACGATCACCGCCCCATCGGCGCGCGTCAGGTGCTCCGCCTCGGTATCAGGGCGGCTCACGTGCCGGCCCCCTGCTCGCCGTGGAGCGCCACGGGGCGCCCCTCGTCGTAGGCGGCGCACCACTCCGCGGCTATGGCACGGGTAAGGCCGCCCATCATCGACGTGTCGCCCTCCGGGGTGAGTTGGGCCAGCGTGCGGACGAGGGGCGGCGGTGGCTCGGTGACGTGCTGGCCGTCGAGGGCGAGGCCGTCGTGCACGGCGCCGAGGACATCGAGGGTGGACAGGCGCACCATGCGGCCGTCGGTGAGGTGGTGGGTGTGCATCAGGCGGCGGCCGTCGCGCTTGTTCTCGACGGTGAGCACGCGGCGGGTAAGGGGGGTGCGGCGGGGCGTCATCTGTGGCGGCCCTCCTTGTCGTTCTCGGCTGCTTCGAGGGCGGCGAGGCGCTGTTCGAGGTCGAGGGATTCGCGCAGTGACAGGCAGGCGTCGAGCAGGGTTCGGGCGGCCTGTACGCGGTTGCGGCCGTCGGTGTCGCGCAGTGCGGCGCGCAGGGTGGTGACGGCTTCGGCTGCGCCTGCGGCGAGTTGGCCGACGGCGGTCGAAAGGATCTCGGTTCGGGTGTCGCGGACTTCTATCTGAAAGTCGGGGTCTTCCATCCATCTGCGGACGGTGCGGCCGGACACGCCGGACTCGCGGGCGGCTTCCTCGGAGGTGGCGCCGCGGGCGAGGGCGACGACGACGGCGGGGCGGCTCGGTTTGGCCATGAGGGTGGGTCCTTATCTACGCGCGCACGCGAGGCCACGGCCGGGCGTGCGTGGACATCTGACGGGGTGGGAGTGTGCGGTGGGGTTGGGCTTGGCGTGGGGAGGTGGTGTGCAGGGTTGTGGTGGGATTTCCGAAACTTGCTATACGGGTGTGTATGGGGAGAATCGGGAAACCCGTCATGACCCTGCATTTGCGCTGGTCAGGGGCTTTCGTCGCCGGTTCCGGCGAGCATCAAGCCGAGGTAGAACTGTCCGGCGCTGCGCTTCTTCTTCTCGTGCCCACGCTTGGCCATCGATTCGGCGAACGTGACTTCGCTGCCCGGCTGTTCGCCGTTCTCGTGGCACCACTTCGACCAGCCGGTGAACAGCTCGCGGGCCCTGACGGCGCCATGTGGGGTGATGAGGGCGCGTTCGTCGAGGAAGCGGGCCAGGACGTCACTGGCGGCCTGGTAGGCGGCGGTGCGCACGCGTACGGCCTCGGGAGGGTTCAGGCCCTGGGCCTGGTAGTCGAGCCATCCCTCGTACGCCCACGCGAGAACCGCCGGCGCTGCCTTCCGCAGCCGGTCGGGCAGTCCTGGGTCGCGCTCGGCCTCGGGGATGGTCACGTCGAAGGGCACAACGAGGATGCGGCGCCAGACGGCGGGGTCGTCGCCGGACACCTGCGGCAGGAAGTTGGTCAGCATGACCAGGGTGTGGGACGGGTCGAACGTGATCGGGTTGCGGTGCATGAGGTTCGCCTCGATCGGGTCGCCGCCGACCAGACGTTTCATGGTGGCCTCGGCGAACCGCCGGCCCTTCTCGGTCTCCGAGCAGAACGCGAGGCGGGCACCGCGAAGCCGCATCTTGAACGCCCCGTGCCGCTCGTGCTTGGACTGCATGAGGATGGCCGGGTCTACCTCGATCGCGTAGTCACCGAATGCCGACATGAGCGCGTCGCGCAGCGTGCCTTTCCCGTTGGCGCCAGTGCCGGTGAAGATCGGCATCACGTGCTCGCGGACCTCGCCGAGCATGGCGCAGCCGAACAGCCGCTGGACGAAGCTGCGCACCTCTTCGTCGGGCAGGATGCGGGCGAGGAACGCACGCCATTCGGTGTCGACGCCGTGCGCGAGACGCCCGCCGGAAACCTTCGTGATCAGGTCGGTACGGTCGTTGGGCTGCACGGTGCCGGTATGCAGATTGACGGTGCCGGCGGGGGTGTTGAACAGGTGCGGGGCGGCGTCGAGGGCCTTTGAGGAAGTCGAGATCGGCGGAAGGGCGGACGCGATACGCAGCATGCCGTCGATGCCGGCGGCGGACTCTGCTCGGCGGATGTCCTTGTACAGGGCGTCACGCTCTTGCCCGTTGAGGCGGTCGAGGTCGGCAAGCGCGGTCTTGATGGTGGTGACGGCGGCCTCGATGTCGGCGCGCTGCTCATCCGCGGCCCACCGTGCTCCGTCCCATCGGAACCAGCCGACGTCGTGTACGTGGCGCAGGTGGTCCGTGTGTTCCACGACGAAGCGTTCCGCCATCCGCAGATGCCCGCGGTGCCGCTCCGGGCCAGGCAACGGCACGTAGGGTGCGGCTGCGTCGGCGGGCTGGGGCGAGGTCGCCAGGATCCGTATCGCCGGGTCAAGCGGCGAGGACTCACGCGGCGATTGGGCCGTGTTGGTCTCGGGGGTCACAGTGCGGTCTCTCCTGGGGATGGTTGTGAGGCAGGTCGATCTGTTTGCCGCGCGGGCCGTAGTGGCGCCACCAGCCGGCGCGGCCGGGGACCGCGATGGGTGGCCAGCCGGCGGAAGCGGCGATCGGCCGGGTTTGGGTGCGTCGGGCGCGGCGCGCGGCCAGTTCGTCATGAGTTGGGCGACGGGCGAGGGCTGGCGCGATGGTGCTTGCGTATGCGTTGGCGTCCGCAGTGACGTAGGCGAACCACCGCTCGGGGTCATCTACGAGCAGGCAGTCGAGCCACGCCTCACGAGCGGCATGGCGACGCCAGTGCTCGGCAGCGGTGACGATCGCGGCGGCGCGGCGCAGGTCGGTTGCGCGCAGGGCGGACCAGGCAGGGCTGCCGTACTCCGGGACATCCGCCACGTTGAGTGCAGTTACCTGGGCGGACGCCCAGAGCGCTACGGGATCGTGCCGAGTGGCCTCGGGTGGCGCGGGCTCGACACAGTGGCTCGGGGAGTGACGGGGCGTGGTCATCGGGGCCCCTCCAGCCGAGACCGGTTCCCGTCGGGGCGCACCTGAAGCAATTCGAGGAGTTCGGCCGTGACCACGCGGTAAGCGGTACCGATGCGGAGCAACTGCACAGGGAATTCGCCCTGTTGGGCGAGTTCATAGGTCTTGGTCCGGCCAAGGCCAAGCGCGCGGCCGGCTGTGGTCAGGTCGACCGCAGCGGGCAGGGCGAGCAGCTCGTCGCGCGTCAGTGCGCGGGACATGGCGGTATCTCCTCGTCATTGGCTGGGAAGTCGAGGGCGTCGGCCCACCGAAGCGCGGCTGCGCTCCGGGGAGCGGAATGGCCGTTCTCCCATCGGGACAGGGTCGAAGGGTTCGTGCCGATCACGGCTGCGAGTTCCCGCAGCGAGACACGGTGCATCTGGCGGATAGTCCGGGCGTGCCCGCAGGCAGCGAGACGGCGCACCGAACTGACCCGCCGCAGGTCATCGGGGGTCATGATCCAATGAAACACTTGTCGAACGCGTTGCGCAACACCTTTCCGGCGACGTTGCAAAACTGTCCCGTGTTGTGCACGATGGGGGCATGTCCAGTACCGCTGACGCCGACGACGCGCCGGAGCATGTGACCGTCATGGTTACGGAGGGGGCCCCGGTTGAAGGCGCCCCCGAGGGCGCGGTCGCCGTAACTGCAACAGTCGTCGACCCGAAGATTCCTGCGCTCTGCGGAGTCTTCGAATATGTCGCCGTTCCTAATTACAAACTTGCCCCCATCGGGATTTCTGTGCGACCGGCGCCAGATGTGGCGCCGGGCCGCTATATGTCGCTCAGGGCGAGCGACATGCGCGATCTTCCGCTAGCTCGATGGGAATCCGCGGCGCGCATGAAAGTCGGCGTTCATATGCTCAATCAGGGAACTGACGTCGCGGTGGATAAGTTCATCACCGGGACTTACGCGGGTGATCTCGTCGAGAAGCTGTATCCGGGCATCTTGAAAGAGAGGACGCCGGCCGCAACGCGAAAGTGGGAGAGTCTCCACCACTTGGCAACCATTGCAATGGAGTACGTCAATCACTCGATTATGGGTGTCAAGGATCCTGCTCGTGTCATTGCACAGCAGCGAAACGCCAATCCTGCGACCGTTCGATCGTGGCTTCATCGTGCGCGGAAAGCAGGGTTCTTGCCGGATACTCAGGGAGGGGAAAGGAAGGAATGACGTGTTTAGTTTCTCCGGGGCGTGAACGCCCTATGCGAGTTTGGGGAGCGGAGAGAGGTGGGCAATCCGCACCCTTTATCGCCCGGTGCCGAATAGATTCTCGGGAGCGCTTCAATGGCCGGTAGTCGTCGGGGTGGGGCCGTCTACAAGCGGTGCGAGTGCCGCAGTGAGAGCGGGAAACTGTTCGGGAACGATTGCCCGAGCCTGAAGAAACGTAATCACGGTCGGCCGGCAATACGTCAGGAGTTGCCACGTACAGAGGATGGCACGCGACGCACTTTTCGCCGCACGGGGTACGACACTGTCGCGGACGCTCAGAATGACCTCGACCGGGTGCGCGCAATCCTTAACCTTGCCGGGGATGACGAGAACGACCGGCGCCGAGTGGCGGACCTCCTGGCAGACGTCTCGAAAAGGCGGCTGCCCATACCTGATCCGACCGAGGTTTCCCGGCGGCTCGGTGTCGGCGTGCCGCTGGACGGAAAAGCCACCGTTGGCGAGTGGCTCGATAAATGGCTGGCCAACAAGAAGACGAGGCAGACGACGAACAACGGGTATGCCTCGCACATCCGCGTGCACCTGAAACCGAGGATCGGGCACCTACGTCTCGACCGTCTGTCCGTTGCCCACGTTCAAAGCATGTTCGACGCCATCGCGGACGAGTCCGACGTGATACGCGCTGAGAATGAAGCCAGACGGGCGCAGGAAACCCGTAGCCGATGGGGAAAGCCGGGTGCTCCGCCTGTCAAGGAGCGCCGCCGTCTGGCTGAGGAGCGCGCCAAGCTGGCCGATATGAAGCCGTACCGCAAGGCGAACGGTCCGGCAACCCGACAGGCGATCCGCCGTACGCTGCGGACCGCGCTGAACAAGTCGATTGCCGAGCAACTGATCACCTTCAACGCGGCGGCGCATGTGGAGCTTGACGTTGCCGCTCGTCCGAAGGGGCTTTTGTGGACCGCCGAGAGGGTCGCGCGTTGGCGGGCGACGGGCGAGATTCCGAGCCCGGTCATGGTCTGGACGCCGGAACAGCTTGGCTGCTTTCTGGACCAGGCAGAAAGCCACCGGCTCTACGCCTTCTATCACTTGGTCGCGCACCATGGCCTACGCCGTGGGGAGGGCGTTGGCCAGGAGTGGCGAGACGCCTACCTCGACCAGAAGCCGCCCCGCATCGAGGTCACCACCGAAATCGTGGTCGACGGGTGGACGCCGATTGAAACGGCGCCGAAAACCGATCAGTCGGCGGCCGCGGTGATGATCGACCGCGGCACCGTGAAGGTGCTCAAGGAGCACAAGAGACGCCAATCGACTGAGCGGGACGCCTGGAACGAGCACGCCGCGCGGGAGCGGGAAGCCGGCAAAGAGCTGCCGGACTGGACGGACACCGGCAAGATGTTCACGGCCGAGGACGGAAGTTGGCTGCACCCGGATGGGGTCAGTCGAGAGTTCAAGAAGATCAGCGATGCGGCGGGCCTGCCGCCCATCAACCTCCGCGACCTTCGCCATGGCGCGGCCGGACTCGTGAAGGCGGGCGGAGGCGATCTGCACGACGCCAAGGTGAAGCTGCGCCACTCCACCATCACGCTCACCTCAGACACCTACATGGCCATGTTCGAGGAGTACGAGCAGGAGCTGACGGAGCGGGCGGCGGCAGCGGTGCCGCGGGCGCGTCGGGGCACCAAGCGGGCTCCCGCCGCGTAGTCTGGAAGTCGTCGCGCAGCGGCGCGTTATTGCAGGTCACAGGGCCTTTCTGCTGGCCCCCTGCTGGCCCGGATGCTCCGTAAAGGGGCGGTAGGGCGCGGTACGAAGCGGGCTGAGTGATCACATGCTGAGGCAGATAGACAGCCTCTGAGCTGCACAGATAGGGATTCCTCCCGATCATGCGGCACTGTTCGGCACGGTGCGGTTTGGGTGTTCCGCAGACTTTTAATCCATTGGTTCAGGGTTCGAGCCCCTGATGGCCCACCAGGTGGAGCACGCGGTGCTCCGACGGAGAGCGGCGCCCCGACCGGTACGACGGTCGGGGCGCCGCTCGTTGTGCGTGCGGGGTGCTCCCGGGGCGGTGCCGGAACCCGGTGGGGAGAACCCTTAGGGGGCGGGGCGGCCCCAGCCCGTTCCTACCCCGTTCGGCGCAGGAGGACTCGCCGGGCGGCGCGGTGCCGGCAAGCCTTGAACCGGCAGTGCCTCGGGGAGCGCGTGCGGTCAGGACGCACCCGGCGGGCGTGGCGCGTGGCTGGCAGGCGCGTGCCACGTACCCGGCAACGGCGCTGCGCTGGGATCCGGCGGGTGCGCGGCCGGGCGGACCGGGGCGCGGACGGATCCGGAGTCGGAACGGGGCGTGCGGGCGGAGCACGGCGGTGCCGTGACCCGCGCCGGGCGCCACCGGGCGGGCGGACTGGGAAGAGGCCGGTGCGGATGGTGCGAGGCGGCGGGAACCGCACGGGCGACGAGGAACGGCGGGCGCGCCGCAACCAGATGTCCTCGTGGGGGCGGCCGTTGGCGCGCTGGCTCCCCGCCGTCCTCATCGGCGGCGGCGTGCTCTTCGACCTCGTGACGCCGCCCCAGTACACCGCGGCCCCGTTCCTCTCCGCCGCCCCCCTGGTCGCCGCCCCGCTGTACTCCCTGCGGGCCACCGCCGGTACCGCCCTGGCCGCCGTCGTCACCGAGGTCCTGCTCGCCACGTACCACGGGGTCGAGGACTACTACCAGTCCGCCACCGAGGCGATCACGGTCGTCGTGGTGGCCCTGATGGCGCTCGGCATCAACCGGGTCGTCCGGCGCAGCGACGCCCGGCTCGCCTCCGTGCGCGACGTCTCCGAGGCCGCCCAACGGGCCGTGCTGCCGGCGCCCCCCGACACCCTCGCCAGCCTGGCGGTCGCCGCCCGCTACGTGGGCGCCCGGGCCGGTGCCCGCATCGGCGGTGACCTGCACGCCATCCAGGACACCCCGCACGGCGTGCGGATGATCGTCGGCGATGTCCGGGGCAAGGGGCTGGAGGCCGTCGAGGCCGCGGTCGTCGTGGTCGGGGCCTTCCGCGAGGCGGCGGAGCAGGAGACCACCCTGGAGGCGGTGGCGAGCCGGCTGGAACGGGCGATCGAACGGGAGGGCGGGCGCCGCGCCGGCCTGGACCAGGACGAGGGCTTCACCACGGCCGTCCTGGCGGAGGTCCCCGCCGGGAACCAGTCCGTGCTGCGCATCCTCAACCGCGGCCACCCGTCCCCCCTGCTGCTCACCCCGGACGGCGGCCTACGGGAGCTGCCCCCGTCCACCGCGGCGCTGCCGCTGGGACTGGGTGACGTGGCCGGGTGGCCCGACCGCGCGGACGAGACGTTCTTCCCCGCCGGGGCGCTGCTGCTGCTGTTCACCGACGGGGTGACCGAGGCCCGCGACCGGGCCGGGCGGTTCTACGACCCGTGCGCCCGGTTGCGCGGCAGCCAATTCAGCGGCCCCGGGGACCTGTTGGACGTGGTGGTCGAGGACGTCGCCCGGCACACCGGCGGGGGCCCCGCCGACGACATGGCCCTGTTGGCGGTCCAGCGGCCCCTGGAGGCGTAGCGCGGGCGCCGGTGAACGGGCGGGGGCGGCCGGGTTACGGCAGCGGCGGACGCAACCAGTGCACGCTCTGGCCGTGCGGCCCCGTCAGGGCCACCGGGCGCTCGTCCAGGGCGAGGGTCAGCAGCATCGGGTCCCCCGGCCCGAGGGACCGGTGCTCCGGCGCGGTGATCCACGGCAGCACGCCGTGGTGCTCCTGGGAGATCCAGTGACCCGGGCCGTCCCGTTCGGCCAGCACCGACCGGACGAGCCCGGCGAACTCCTCGCGCCGGGCCGGCGGGAGGTAGTGCAGCACCGCGCTGTGGAAGACGACGAGCGTCGCCCCGGCCGGTGCCCGGGCGGCCAGCGCCGGCAGTTCGTCGATCAGGTCGCCGCGCACCACCGTGGGCCGCGGCGACGCCCGGACCGCCTCGACGGCCGCGGAGAGCCGTGCCGCCCGGGCCTCGTCGCCGGGCCACACCAGGGCGTGCAGCCAGCGCAGGTCGTCCGGCGTCCCGACCGGGTCGAGCGGCTCCAGGTCGATGCCGCCGCGCCAGACGACCTCTGGCCGCGCGCCGGGCGGCACCGTCGCGCCGTCGTCCCAGGGCGCGACCCCACTGGTGCGGCAGGTGAAGGTGACCGCGCTGTCCGGGGCGCCGGCCTCGACCGGCTCCCCGTGGGGGCTGGGAGGTCCGTCGGGGACGTACCGGTAGCGGTACCGGTCGGGGTGCAGGCACAGCCCCGCCGACGTCCCGACCTCCAGGAGGGCCAGCGGCTGCGGCAGTCGGGCCAGCAGCGGCAGTAACGCGGCGCAGCGGGCCGGCTCGTTGGTCTGGGTCGCGCGCCGCATGATCACCGCGCGGACCTCGTCCCAGTGCCGGACCGTCCACTCGCGCCACCGCCCGTACGCCGCCTCGCCGCGCGGCCCCGACTCGGCGTGCGGGCCGTCCAGGTAGCGCACCGCGGCGAGCAGCAGGTTCGGCTGCTGATTGTTCCCCGAGGGCAGTGAACGGGCCAGCAGTTCGCAGATCTCGTCGTCCTGGCCGATCCGGGCGGAGAGTTCCTCGTGCGCGTCGGACCGGCCCCGCGCCTCGTGCCAGGAGAACTCCCGGTATCGAACCGCCACGTCCCGTGGGGTGTTGACGGTGCTTCCGGCGTTTCCGGTGTTTCCGGTGCTTCCGGTGTTCGCGACGTTGACGACCATGAGGCGACGTTACCGCCCTCACGTTCCGTAACTGCGGGGCGTCCCTCCGCATAACGACTGGCGCACAATCGCCGCGAGATCGTTTGGCGATGCCGCGTCAACTCGCCCTGTTTGCGGTCGGACTGGGGGTAAAAGTCCACGCCAGAGCTTCTTCGGGGGACTTGCGGAACCCCCGCGGATTCGTGGGAACGCTTGGATTTCCCGCACCGTCTCTATTACTGTCCGATAACGGAGCGCGGTCGTCCCAGCCGTCGCCAATGGCGGCACCGCGCGCCGACGCCGAATCCTGCACGCGCTGTTCCCGCACCTCCAGAACGACCCTTGAGCCACCCGCCCGAGCCGGTTTTCCGCACGGCGCGACCCGCGTCCTCGACCCGAGTCGAGTCGCCTGGATCGGCCGGTTCCGGGGGTCCTGTCGGATCCGCCTGGAATTGCAGGGAATTGAGTAGAGGGAACCGGGGAACCACCATCTTGGGGTGAATCGGGCGCCTCTCGCCAGGGGGTGCCGGTAGGAGACCTTCCTGCTCCGAACCCGTCAGCTAACCCGGTAGGCGAGAAGGAAGGAAAGGAGTGCGCCCCCGTGGCGTCCAACAGGCCCGCCCCCCATGCTCCGTCCGCGTACGGCCTCGGTGGTCCCGCCGACTTCGGTGGCCCGGTCGGCTTCGGCGGCCCCGCCGGCTTCACCGTTCCCACGACCGTCGGTGACCCCGCCGGCGTTCCTGCCCCCACTGCCGTGAGCGGCCCCGACGACGTCAGCGCATTCCCCGCTGTCGGTGGCCCGACCGACGACGCAGCTCCCGCTGGAGCGCCCCAAGTCCCCTCGCCGTACGGCCAGTTCCCGGGGCAGCGGCCCCCCGGTGAGGTGTTCTCCCACGACCTGCTGACGCCGGAGCCGCCGCCCCCGGGCGCGCCGGGCGGCGCCGAGCCGTCGGCCGGCCCCGCCGGCGACGGATGGCCGCCGGCCGACGAGTCGGACGCCGGCGACGCATCGGCCCGCCCGGTCCGCGGCAAGCACAGGGTGGCCAAGCAGCGCAGCGGCGGGCTGGCGCGCGGCGGCACGGTGCTGGGCGTCGGCGTGATCGCGGCGGTCGGCGCGAGCGGGGTGGCCGCCGCCGAGGACCGGCCGCCGGTGCCGATATCGGTGCCGGACCCCGGTGGCGTGGTCGACGACGCCACCGGTGCCCTCCAGGACGCCGGCCCCCGCGCGGCCGACGCCGGTGCCGCGCCCGTCGCGACGCCCACCGGCACGGACTCCGCAACGGAGGGCTCCGCCCCCTCGGTCGGCCCCGCCGCGTCCCGTCCGCAGGGCGACGACGCCACCGCGGGCGGCGCACCGGGCGCGGGGCCCGCCGAGGCGCTGCGCCACCGCATCCTCCAGCAGGCCGACGGCCGACCGGGGGCCACGGAGGCCGAGACCGGCAGCGATGCGGACGCCGCACGGGACGCCGGCCCGGACGCCGGCCCGGCGGACGAAGCAGCGCCCGACGCGGCATCCGACGCGGCATCCGGAACGGCATCCGACGCGGCGGCCGAGCCGGCTGCGCCCGCGTCGCCGGCCCGCCCGGTGGCGTCGGACGACCGGCCCGCCGACGAGGCGGGGACCGCCGTCGCCCCGGTCTCCTCGTACACCCTCACCACCGGCTTCGGGCAGGCCGGCGACCGTTGGGCCGCGGACCACACCGGACAGGACTTCACGGCCCCGACCGGCACGCTGGTCAGGGCGGTGCACGACGGCACCCTCACCCAGGCGGGCTGGGCCGGCGGCTACGGCTACCGCATCGTCCTCACCCTCGACGACGGCACGCAGCTCTGGTTCTGCCACCTGTCCTCGATGGTCAAGACGACGGGGCGGGTGCACGCGGGCGACGTCATCGGCCGGGTCGGCGCCACCGGGAACGCCACCACGCCCCACCTCCACCTGGAGGTCCGCCCGGACGCCGGCGCCCCGACGGACCCGCTGCCCTGGTTGCGCGACCGCGGGGTCACGGTCTGACGGGCGCACGGAGCCGGAGCCGACCGCCCGGCCGCGGGGGAACGACTCCCCGCGGTCGGGCGGGTGCGGAGGGAACAACTCCGCGTACCCGGGCGTTGGCACGGAGCATGACCGTGACACACGCCCAGAGCTCCGCCCCCACGCCCAAGTCGCTCGGTTCGCTGTCCGTCTCCCCGCTCTGCCTCGGAGGCAACGTCTTCGGCTGGACCGCCGACGAGGCCGAGTCCTTCGCCGTGCTCGACGCCTACGTCGCCGGCGGCGGCAACTTCATCGACACCGCCGACGTCTACTCCGCCTGGGTGCCGGGCAACAAGGGCGGCGAGTCCGAGACCGTCCTCGGCAACTGGCTGGCCGCCCGCGGCAACCGCGACGACGTCGTGATCGCCACCAAGGTCGGCGCCCACCCCGACCTCAAGGGCCTGTCCGCCGCCACCATCAAGACCGCCGTCGACCTGTCCCTGACCCGGCTGCGCACGGACCACATCGACCTCTACTACACCCACTACGACGACGAATCGGTCGAGGTGGGCGAGTTCCTGACCGCCCTCGACGACCTCGTGCGCGCGGGCAAGGTCCGGGAGATCGCCGCGTCCAACATCTCCGCGCGGCGCCTGCAGGAGTCGCTGGACTTCTCCGCCCGCGAGGGCGTGGCCCGCTACGTGGCCCTCCAGCCGCACTACAACCTGGTCTCCCGCGACACCTACGAGGGCGAACTCGCCGACGTCGCCGCCCGCAACGGCGTGGCCGCCGTCCCGTACTACGCGCTCGCCTCCGGCTTCCTGACCGGCAAGTACCGCCCCGGCAGCAGCGTCGACAGCGCCCGCGCCGGCAAGGCCGCCGAATACCTGGAGACCGACCGCGGCCGTCGCGTCCTGCAGGCCCTCGACACCGTCGCCGCGGCCCACGAGGCCGAGCCGTCCACCGTCGCCCTCGCCTGGCTCGCCGCCCAGCCCACCGTGGCGGCGCCCATCGCCAGCGCCCGCACCCTGGCGCAGCTCCCGGCCCTGCTGGCCGTCACCGAGCTCACCCTCACCGACGTCGAACTGGCCCTCCTCACGGAGGCGTCGGCCTGACGCGAGGCGGATGCGGTGCGGCGGGCCGGTACGGCGCCGCACACCGCACGGTGCGGGGCGCGCTCAGCCGCGCCCCGCACCGTCCGCCGCACCCGGCGCAGCCGAGTCGACCGGGCGCGGCCGGCCGTCAGCCGCGCCGGTCCGCCACCGCCCACGAGGCCAGCGCGACGCCGCCCGCCACCGCGAAGACCGAGGGCCACGCCCCGATCTTCTTGGCCAGCGGGTGCGACCCCGCGAACGCCGCCACGTAGGCGCCGCTCAGCGCCGCGGCCGCCTTCGTGCCGGCCTTCTGCTGCCAGCCGCGGGCGGCCACCGCACCGGCCGCCGCCAGCGCCACCCCGCCCAACGGCCGCTTCTTGGTCCATCGGGCCACGCCGTAACCGCCCACCAGACCGGTGGCCGCCACCACACTCGTCGGTATCCCAGCCATCGCAGAATCCTCCCTTTCACGGACAACTCCCACGAGCCTACGCGCGGGTGGCGCGGCGCCCGGAAGCACCGTCAGGCGTGGCGATCAGCGCTGGTCACCGGCGCGCTGGCCGGGTGCGCCGGTGCCGCACGCCCACGCCTGGAGCAGCGCCGGCCCCGCCCACGTCCGGTACTGCCACAGCAGCTCCAGCAGTTCGCGCTCCCGCGCGGCGAAGTCCGGGGACGGGCCCGCCAGGTGGGCGCGGCGGCGGTGGAAGGAGAGGGCGGTGGCCAGGGTGGTGTAGGCGGTGACGGCGCGGGCGGCGGCCGGGCCGTGGGTCCGGCGGGCCAGGTCGCGGGCCAGGGCGCGGGTCCGCAGCGAGGCGAGCGCGGTCGGCTCGGGCGGAGCGAGCCACCCGGCGGCGGTGTACGGGGCGAGGTAGACCCGCACGGACAGCAACTCCTGCCGGCGGGCCCACAGCGCCAGCCAGGTCAGGGTCAGCAGCACCGGCACCATGCACACGCCGTAGACGGTCAGGAAGCCGGCGTCACCGAGGCTGGAGGCGGCGTTCCACACGCCGTGCAGCAGGACCGCCGTGGTCAGGCCGAGCAGGACCAGCGCGGCGCGGGCGGCCCGGCGGCGCGGGTAGCGGGTCGCGGCTATCCCGAAGGCCAGCCCGGTGAGGATCGTGAAGAGGGGATGGGCGAACGGGGAGACCACGATCCGCACGAAGAAGGTGCCGGCGGTCACCGAGTCCAGGCCGGTGTGCCCCATGGAGCGGTCCTCGCCGAAGGCGCTGCCCAGGTAGAGGATGTTCTCGGTGAAGGCGAATCCGGTGGCGGTGATCCCGGCGATCACGATGCCGTCCGTGATGCCGTCGAAGTCACGGCGGCGGAAGCGGTAGAGCAGCACGATGGCGGCGGCCTTCATCACCTCCTCGACGATCGGGGCGACGACGGTCGAGCCCCACGCCTGGGCGTCGGTCGGTGAGGCGGAGGCGATGTTGTTCGCCAACCAGTCCGTGGCGAAGCCGTTGGCCAGGACCGCGACCAAGGTCGCGGCACACGCCCCCCAGGCGAAGGCGAACGCGAGGTTCCGCCAGGGTTCGGGCTCGATCCGGTCCAGCCAGCAGAACGCCGCGATCAGCAGCGGCACCGGGAAGACCGCCAGCCCGAGGCCGACCAGCAACCCCTCGGTGCCGGTCTGCCGCCGCACGATGCCGAGGATGAGCACGCCGGACAGGGCCAACAGCGCGGCCAGCGCGACGGCCCGGACGGTCTTGCTGCGCCAGGGCGCGGACCGGCGCCGCGGCCCGTCGGGCACCTCGGCGGGCGTGTACGACGACGGGCCGGCTGAGTGCGCGGGCAGCGGCGGCGGTGACGGGTACACCCATCGACCCTAGCGAGGGCGGGGCGGCGGGAACACGCGGACCGGGGTGCCCGCGGGCGGGCCGGGCCGGCGCCCCGGGGCCGCGGCCTCAGCCCCGGCGGCGGAACAGCAGGTCGTGGACGGTGTGCCCCTTGTCCAGGCCCTGTCCCTCGAACCTGGTCAGCGGCCGGAACTCCGGCCGGGGCGCGTACCCGGAGTGCAGGTTCTCCAGCGCCGGCTCGGCGGAGAGCACCTCCAGCATCTGCTCGGCGTACGGCTCCCAGTCGGTCGCGCAGTGCACCAGTGCGCCGGGCGCGAGCCGGGTCGCGGCCAGCGCCACGAACTCGGGCTGGATCAGCCGGCGCTTGTGGTGCCGCTTCTTGGGCCAGGGGTCCGGGAAGTACACCCGCAGGCCGGCGAGGGAGCCGGGGGCCAGCATCTCCCGCAGCAGGATGATCGCGTCACCGTTGGCCACCCGGACGTTGGACAGGCCGTTGCGCTCCGCGAGACGGAGCAGATTGCCCTGGCCGGGGGTGTGCACGTCGCAGCCGAGGATGCCGGTGCCCGGGTCGGCGGCGGCCATCTGCGCGGTGGCCTCGCCCATCCCGAAGCCGATCTCCAGGACGACCGGCAGCCCGCCGAAGAACGCGTCGAGGTCGAGGCGGGAGAGCCCGTCGATGTCCATGCCCCACGTCGGCCACAGCCGGCGCAGCGCCTCGGCCTGGGAGGCGGTGACGCGGCTGCGGCGGGGCTGGAAGGAGCGGATCCGCCGCTCGTGGTGCGAGCCGGCGGGGTCGGCGGCCGGCCCCGTCCCGTCGGGGAACATCGGCGCGCCGCGCCGGGGCACGGCGGCCGAGGCGGCGGTGGCACCGAGCGGGCGCGTGGGCGGGGCGGCGGTCACCGGGGCGTGCGCGGCCGTCACGTCGTCGGCGGCGGCGGTCTCAGGGGTGGCGGGGTTCTCGGACACAGTGCGTCCGATTCTACGGACGACGCCGCCGCGGCCGGCACCGTCGCCGTCGGGCCGGCCCGGGCCCGGACCCCGTCGACCGGTCGAACCGCAGGTCAGGGCCAGTCCATGGGGAGGGCGGCAGCCGTCGAGGGCCCGCTGGACCCGGTCCGGGCCCGCCGCCGACCGGCGCCCTCACTCCCCGGCGCCCTCGCCGCCCACCTCCCGGGCCGGGAGGCCCAGCAGCCGGGTCACCCGCCGGGCCACTTCCCGGCCGATCGGGAGGGAGGCGGTGGCGGCCGGGGACGGGGCGTTGAGGACGTGGATCATGCCGGGGGACTCGGCGAAGAGGAAGTCGTCGACGAGGGTGCCGTCGGGGAGGACGGCCTGTGCGCGGACCCCGGCCGGCGCCGGCAGCAGGTCCTCCGCCCGGGCGTCGGGCAGCAGCCGGCGGACCGCGTCCGTGAAGGCGCCGCGGGACAGCGAGCGGTGGAGCTCGCCCGCGCCGTAGCGCCAGTGGCGGCGGGCTATCCGCCAGGAACCGGGGAAGGCGAGGGTCCCGGCGAGCTCGGCGGGCCGGACCGTGCGCCAGTCGTAGCCCTCGCGGGCCAGCGCGGGCACGGCGTTCGGCCCGATGTGGACGGAGCCGTCGACGCCCCGGGTCAGGTGCACGCCCAGGAACGGGAAGGCCGGGTCGGGGACCGGGTAGACCAGGCCGCGGACCAGGGCGGCGCGCTCCGGGGCGAGGGTGTAGTACTCGCCGCGGAACGGGACGATCCGCATGCCCGGGTCGTCGCCCGCCAGCCGCGCCACCCGGTCGCAGTGCAGACCGGCGCAGTTGACCAGCGCGCGGGCGCGGTAGACCGTGCCGCCGGCGGTGCGGACCGCGACCCGGCCCGGGCGGCGGCCGATGGCGGTGACCTCCTCGCCCAGCACGACGCGGGCGCCGTCCTCCTCGGCGAGCCGGCCCAGCTGCCGGGCCACCGCGCCGAAGTCGCAGATGCCGGTGGTGCCCACGTGGATGGCGGCCAGCCCGCGCACCTCGGGCTCGTGCTCCGCGATCTGGGCCGGGCCCAGCTCCCGCACCGGCAGGCCGTGCTCGCGGCCGCGCTGGATCAGGCCGTGCAGCCGCGGCAGCTCGCTGCGCTCGGTGGCGACGATCAGCTTGCCGGTGACCTCGTGCGGGATGGCGTGCGCGGTGCAGAACTTGACCATTTCCGCCGCCCCCTGGAGGGCGAAGCGCGCCTTCAACGAGCCCGGTGGGTAGTAGATGCCGCTGTGGATCACACCGCTGTTGCGCCCGGTCTGGTGGCGGGCCGCAGCGGGCTCCTTCTCCAGCACCACGACGCGCATGCCGGGCGCGGCGCGGGTCAGGGCCCGGGCCGTGGAGAGCCCCACGATCCCGGCACCGATCACCAGCACGTCGCAGTCGTACGCCGCCACTGCACCTCCCCAACCGCATGACCGCCGACCCGCCCGTCGCCGCGGGCCGGCGCGTCCTCGCCGACGAC
>LIQL01000431.1 GCA_001418405.1 Streptomyces diastatochromogenes
GGTCGCCGACGACGGCCGCGGCGCGCTGGTCGTCTCCGACGAGCCGGCCGACCTGCGGATCTGCGACCGGGTGGTGACGGTCGTCCGCGGCCGTCGTCGGCGACCCGTCGCACGACGCCGAGCAGGGCCTCCTTGGAGCGGACGTCCACGCCGTTGGTGGGGCGGACGGCGACCAGGACGGCGGGGTCGCGGGCCAGTGCGCGGGCGACCACCACCTTCTGCTGGTTGCCGCCGGAGAGCCCGGCGACCGGCTGGTCGGGCCCGGTGGTCTTGATGTCCAGCGCCGCGATCATCCGCCGGGCGAAGGCGCGGGTCCGGGCCGGCAGGACGGTTCCCCACGGGCCCAGGTGCCCGGTGACGGTCAAGGTGGCGTTCTCGGCGACGCTGCGGCCGGGGACCAGTCCCTCGCGGTGCCGGTCCTCGGGGACGTAGCCGATGCCGGCGTCCAGGGCGTGCGGCACGCTCCCGGGGCGGACCGGCCGACCGCGGACGGTGATCCGCCCGGCCTCGGGGGTGCGCAGTCCGGCCAGCGCCTCGGCGACCGCGGTGGTGCCGGCGGCCGCGGCGCCGGCCAGGCCCACCACCTCGCCGGCCCAGACGGTCAGGTCGATCGGCCCGAAGTGCCCGCGCAGCGCCAGCCCTTCGGCCCGCAGCAGCGGCTCCCCCGTGCCGGGACCGGCAGTGGCGGGACCGGCGGTGGCGGGACCGGCGGTGAACCCGGTGGCGGACCCAGTGGCGGAGGTGGTGGACGTGGTGGCCCGGGCCGGCGACGGCACGCTCCGGCCGGGGCTCGGGCGCCCGGTCTCCTCCCCCGCCATCGCCGCCACCAGCGCGTCCTCACCGAGTGCGGCGACCGGCGCGGTCAGCACCCACCGCGCGTCCCGGAGGACTGTAACGGTGTCACAGAGCGCATGGACCTCCTGGAGGTGGTGCGAGATGAACAGGAACGCCACCCCCTGGGCGCGCAGTTCCCGCACCTTGCCGAAGAGCCGGGCGGTGCCGGCCGCGTCCAGCCGGGCGGTGGGCTCGTCCAGGACGATCAGCCGGGCGCCGCGCGACAGGGCGCGGGCGATCTCCACGAACTGCCGCTGTTCGACGCCCAGTTCGCCGAGTCGGGCGCCCGGGTCGACATCCACGCCGTAGCCGGCGAGCAGTTCCCGGGCCCGGGCGCGCACCACCCGCCACCGCAGGATCGGGCCGCCGGGGAAGTGGTTGAGGAAGAGGTTCTCCGCGACCGTCAGCCCGGGCACCGTCATCGACCGCTGGTGGACGCAGGCGACCTGCCGCTGCCAGGCGGCGGGGTCGCCCCAGCCGGGCGCCGCGACCCCGCCGAAGCCGACCCGCCCGGCGTCCGGCCGGACCAGCCCGGTCAGCACCGACACCAGGGTCGACTTGCCGGCGCCGTTGCGGCCGACCAGGGCGTGCGCCTCGCCGGCCCGCACGGTCAGCCGCACGCCGTCCAGGGCGACGGTGGGCCCGTAGCGCTTGACGAGGCCCTCGGCGTGCACGGCCGGCGGTGCTTCGGGCGCCGGCTCGGCGGGCGCCGACCGCTCGGGCGGCGGGCCACCGGGGGCGGCGGCCGTCACCTCCCCTGCTCCGTCTGATTGGCCCACAGGTGCGGGTCGCCGACGTTGTCCTTGGTGACCAGCGGCGCGGGGAGCTGGTCCTCCAGGCCGTTCTCGATCCGCACGATGGTCGAACCGTGGTCGGTCGGCCCGGGCCGGAAGGTCTTCCCGGCGAGCGCCGCGCGGGCGTAGTACAGGGCGTACTCGGCGTAGCGGTCGGCGGGTTGGGAGAGGGTGGCGTCCAGGGTGCCGGCCCGGATGGCGGCCAGCTCCTCGGGGATACCGTCGTTGGAGACGAGGGTGAGGTGGCCCGGCGTCCCGACGGGTTTGAGCAGTCCGCGCTGGCGCAACAGGGCCAGCACCGGCTGGAGGAAGGCCCCGCCGGCCTGGAGGTAGACGCCGTCGAGGTCCGGGTGCTGGGCCAGCAGGCTCTGGAGCTTGGCGGAGGCGACCTCGCCCTTCCAGTCCGTGGCCAGTTCGTGGACGGTGATCCCGGGGAACTTCCGCTTCATGCAGGACGCGAACGCCTCCGAACGGTCCCGGCCGTTGATCGAGCTGAGGTCGCCCTGGAGTTCGGCGACCCGGCCGTGGCCGCCGAGCCGCGCGCCGAGGTAGGCGCAGGACCGTTCCCCGTAGGCCCGGTTGTCGGCCCGGACGACCATGTAGACCGGGCCGTCGTCGGGGCGGGTGTCGACGCTGACGACCGGGATCTTCTTGGCGGCCAGGCGCCGGAGTTCGGCGGTGATGGCGCCGGTGTCCTGCGGGGCCATCACGATCGCCCTGGCGCCCTGGGCGGTGAGCGCCTGGACGTCGGAGACGACCTTGCCCACGTCGTTCTGGGAGTTGGCCAACGGGAGCACGGCGGGGCCGCCGCGGGCCAGGTCCGCCTCCAGGTACTGCTGGTAGGAGTTCCAGAAGTCGGTGTCGGTGCGGGGCACGTCGATGCCGATCCGGCCGGCGGCGTCGCTGCCGCGGTTGCAGCCGGCCAGCACAGCCAGCACGGCCAGGACGGCCAGCGCGAGCGCCGCGGCGCCGGCCGTCGTGCCGGTGGTGCGGGTGCGCGGTCTCATGGGTGGTCCCTCCCGTCGGGTCGGTGGCCCCTCGGTCGTGGTGGTCGGTGCGCGGCGGGCGGTACGCGGCGGACGTCCGGCGCGCACGGCTCAACCGGCCGGCCGGGGCCGCAGCCCCTGCATCCCGCCGTCCACGGCCAGCGCGGTGCCGGTGATGCCGGAGGCGGCCGGGGACGCCAAATGGACGATGGCCGCGGCGACTTCCGCCGCGGTGACCATCCGACCCATGGGTTGACGGGCGTTCAGCGCGGCCCGTTCGGCCACCGGGTCGGCGGCCCGGTCGAGCAGCCGGGCGACCCAGGGGGTGTCCGCGGTGCCGGGGTTGACGCAGTTGACCCGGATGCCCTCCCGCAGGTGGTCCGCGGCCATCGCCAGGGTCAGCGCCAACACCGCCCCCTTGCTCGCGCCGTACAGGGCCCGCTGGGGCAGTCCGGCGGTGGCGGCGATGGAGCAGGTGTGCGTGATGGAGACCGCCCCGGGCACCTCGGCCGCGGCCCGCCGCAGGTGCGGCAGCGCGGCCCGGGCGGTGCGCACCAGCCCCAGCACGTTGACGTCCAGGACGTGCCGCCACTCCTCGTCGTCGTTGTCCGCGACGGTGCCGACGGCGCCGGTCCCCGCGTTGCCGACGAGGGCGTGCAGAGCGCCCAGCTCCGCCACCGCCGCCGCGACCGCGGCCCGCACACCGGCGTCGTCGGTGACGTCCGCGGCGATCCGCAACGCCCCGGCCGGCGCCCCCGACGGATCGCGGTCCACGACGGCGACCCGGGCGCCGCGGGCCAGCAGCAGGGCCGCGGTGGCCGCCCCGATGCCCGAGCCGCCACCGGTGACCAGGGCCACCAGCCCCGCGAAGTCCTGCGCGGCGGGCCCGCTCATGCCGGCACCCCCGCGTCCCGGCGCGCACCGCGCTCCCGCCACACCGGCCCCTCGGGGTAGCGGTACGCGGCGAGCGACGTCGGCGCCATCCGGGCGGAGAACCCGGGGGCGGTCGGCGCACGGTAGCGGCCGCGGGCGACGACCACCGGATCGGTGAAGTGCTCGTGCAGGTGGTCGACGTACTCGATCACCCGGTCCTCCCAACTCCCGGACACCGCCACGTAGTCGAACATCGCCAGGTGCTGGACCAGCTCGCACAGCCCCACGCCGCCGGCGTGCGGGCACACCGGCACCCCGTACTTCGCGGCCATCAGCAGGACCGCCAGGTTGTCGTTGACGCCGGCCACCCGGGCCGCGTCGATCTGCACGAAGTCCACCGCGCCGGCCTGCAACAGCTGCTTGAACCCGACCCGGTTGGCGACGTGCTCGCCGGTGGCGACCTTCACCGGCTGCCCGGCGCGCACCGCGGCGTGTCCCAGGACGTCGTCCGGGCTGGTCGGCTCCTCGATCCAGTGCGGGGCGTAGGGCGCCAGCGCGGTCATCCACCGGACCGCCTCGGCCACCTCCCAGCGCTGGTTGGCGTCGACCGCGATCCGCACGCCGGGCCCGACCGCGGCGCGGACCAGCCGCAGCCGCCGCAGGTCGTCGTCGAGGTCGGCGCCCACCTTCAGCTTGATCTGTGCGAATCCGTCGGCCACCGCTTCCTCGGCGAGCCGTACCAGGGTGGCGTCGTCGTGGCCGAGCCAGCCGGGCGAGGTGGTGTAGGCGGGGTAGCCCTCGGCCCTGAGGCGGGCCGTGCGCGCGGCCCGGCCGGGCTCGGCGGCCCGCAGCAGGGCCAGCGCCTCGGCGGGCGTCAGCACGTCCGAGAGGTAGCGGAAGTCGACAAGTCCGACCAGCTCTTCGGGCGTCAGGCCGGCCAGGAACGCCCAGACCGGGCGGCCGGCGCGACGCGCGGCGAGGTCCCAGGCCGCGTTGACCACCGCCCCGGCGGCCATCTGCGCCACCCCCTTCTCGGGGCCGAGCCAGCGCAGCTGGGAGTCGTGGGTCAGGGCGCGGTGCAGCGCCCCGAGCCGGCCGACGGTGACCGGGGCGGGGTGGCCGACGACGTACGGGGCCAGGGCCCGGACCGCGGCGGCCACGACGTCGTTGCCGCGTCCGAGGGTGAAGCAGAGGCCGTGGCCGTCCGGGCCGTCGGCGGTGCGCAGCACGACGTAGGCGGCGGAGTAGTCGGGGTCGGGGTGCATCGCGTCCGAACCCTGGAGCCGGTCGGAGGTGGGGAAGCGGACGTCGTGGACCTCCAGCCCGGTGACGGTGTCGGTTCCGGCCATGGGCACGCCCCCTGGGGATGTCGTGTCACGCGCAGGTCGCGGGAGAACATCGGACCTTTCCCGGTCCTCCGATGTATAGCCCCGCCCCGGAGACCGCGTCCATACCCCGTACCCGAATCCGCCAGGACCGCCAGGGTGGTTGACCGATCGCCCCGCACTCCGTCACGCAACACCTCGGACCTATCCGTACACGCGCTCGCAAAGGGGCTGCGGATCGGTACCCCGGAAGCCGTAGTCTTGGGAGCGCACGCAACGGAACTAAAGCCGGCGGCCGCCCCGGGCGGTCGAGCCGGCCGGAAGGAGGGGCTGGGTGATCGAGCTGGAGGGGGTGCCCGAGCTGATCGACCCGGTCATGGTGGCCGCGTTCGAGGGCTGGAACGACGCCGGCGATGCCGCCTCCGCCGCGGTCGCCCACCTGGACCGGGAGTGGAAGGGCGAGGTCTTCGCCGCGCTCGACGCGGAGGACTACTACGACTTCCAAGTGAACCGCCCGACGGTGTTCCTGGAGAACGGCGTCCGCAAGATCACCTGGCCCACGACGCGGCTCTCGGTCGTCCGGATCGGGGACGCGGACGGCAAGGGCAACCCCCGCGACCTCGTCCTGGTCCGCGGCATCGAGCCGAGCATGCGCTGGCGCTCGTTCTGCAACGAACTCCTCGGCTTCGCCCACGAGTTGGGCGTCGAGATGGTGGTGGTGCTGGGCTCCCTGCTGGGCGACACCCCGCACACCCGGCCGGTACCGGTCAGCGGCGTCACCTCCGACGCCGACGTGGCCCGCCGGCTGGACTTGGAGGAGTCCCGCTACGAGGGCCCCACGGGCATCGTCGGCATCCTCCAGGAGGCGTGCACCCACGCCGGTGTCCCGGCCGTCAGTCTGTGGGCCGCGGTGCCGCACTACGTCTCCCAGCCGCCGAACCCCAAGGCCACCCTCGCCCTCCTCAACCGCCTGGAGGACCTGCTCGACCTGCGGATCCCGCTCGGCGAACTGACCGAGGACGCCCGCGCCTGGCAGCTGGGCGTGGACCAACTCGCCGCGGAGGACAGCGAGGTCGCCGAGTACGTCCAGTCGTTGGAGGAGGCCCGGGACACCGCGGAACTCCCGGAGGCGTCCGGCGAAGCCATCGCCCGCGAGTTCGAGCGCTACCTGCGCCGCCGCGACCCGCAGGCCGGCCCGGGGGTGGCGACCGAGGGCGGCCTCGCCGACGGCCGGGACGCCTCGTACCTCCGCGACACCGGCAGCGGCCGCACCCGGCCCCCGCGGGCCACGCCCAAGGAACCGCGCGAACCCCGGTCGTCGGACGACGCCGCGCCGCCGAAGGCGCCCGGCGCCCCGGAGACCGGCGAGGGCACCGGCACGCCGGGCGAAGGACCGGACGACGGCCGCACCGGCGGCGACGGCCCACCCCCGCCGGAAGCGGGCACCGAGGACTGACCGGCCGCCCGGCCCGCCCCGGGCGGCACGGCGACGACGAAGGGGCGCCCCCACCGTCCGGCGGGGGCGCCCCTCACGCGATCCGGGCGCGGTCGGGCGCCTTACAGCGCCACGCCCAACAGCGCGTCCACCGCGCGGGAGACGAGGCCGGGCGCGCCCTCGTCCGTGCCGCCGCCGTCCTGCTGGCTGGCGGCCCAGCGGTCCACCGCGGCCAGCGCCGCCGGCGCGTCCAGGTCGTCGGCGAGCGCCGCGCGGAGCTCCTCCAGGAGCGCCTCGGCGGGCGGCCCGTCGGGACGGGAGACCGCGGACCGCCAGCGGCCCAACCGGGCCTCGGCGGCGGTGAGCTCCGCGTCGGTCCACTCCCAGTCGCTGCGGTAGTGGTGGGCCAGCAGCGCCAGGCGGATGGCGGCCGGGTCGGTGCCGGCGCGCCGCAGCGCGGAGACGAAGACCAGGTTGCCCTTGGATTTGGACATCTTCGCGCCGTCCAGGGCCACCATGCCGGCGTGCACGTACGCCTGGGCGAACGGGTGCTCACCGGTCAGCGCCTGGGCGTGCGAGGCGCCCATCTCGTGGTGCGGGAAGGCGAGGTCGGAGCCGCCGCCCTGGACGTCGAAGCCCATGCCGAGGTGCTCCAGGGCGATGGCGACGCACTCGATGTGCCAACCGGGCCGGCCGCGGCCCAGCGAGCCGCCGTCCCAGCTCGGTTCGCCGTCGCGGGCGGCCATCCACAGCATCGGGTCGAGGGGGTTCTTCTTGCCCTCGCGGTCCGGGTCGCCGCCGCGCTCGGCGGACAGCAGCCGCATGGTCGCGGCGTCCAGGCCGGAGACCTCGCCGAAGTGCGCGTCGGACGCGACCGAGAAGTAGACGTCGCCGTCCAGCTCGTAGGCGGCACCGGCGTCGCGCAGCCGCTCCACCAGCGGCACGATGCGGGGTATCGCCTCGACGGCGCCTATGTAGTGGCGCGGCGGCAGCATCCGCAGCGCCGTCATGTCCTCGCGGAACAGGGCGGTCTCGCGCTCGGCGAGCACGGTCCAGTCGTCGCCGGTCGCCACCGCCCGCTCCAGCAAGGGGTCGTCGACGTCGGTGACGTTCTGCACGTAGTGCACCTGACGCTTCGTGTCGAGCCACACGCGCTGAACGAGGTCGAACGCGTTGTAGGTCGCCGCGTGCCCCATGTGGGTGGCGTCGTACGGCGTGATGCCGCAGACGTAGATACGGGCGACGGGACCGGGGGCGAGGGTTACTCGTCCGCCGGTCGCGGTGTCGTGGATCCTCAGGTCGCGGCCCTGACCGGGCAGGGCGGGGACCTCAGAAGCGGGCCATGCATGCATGCCTTGAGCGTAACCGGACGGATGTTCCGCATACGAACCGGAGGGGCCTCTCTGGCCTGAAAGGCGGTCTTGCGTTCCACCACCGGATGTGCCCGGCGCGAACGGCGGCACGTGCGTCAGCCGCTCCGGTGGAGCCGGCGCCCGCACCGGGCCCGGCGGCGCCGGGGATCAGACCGGCGGCCACGGAATCGCCGGCCACTCCCCGCTCGGCTCCGGATGCCGCCCGCTGCTCAGCAGCCCGTCCACCCGCGCCCGCAGCGCCGCCAGCTCGGCGTCCGTGATCAGTTCGGCCAGCCGGACGGCGAGCGGCGCACCGTCCGCCAACTCGGTCCGCACCCCGCGCAGCACCGTCAGCACCTCGTCGGTCAGCGGCTCCCCGGCCCACCCCCACAGGAGCGTGCGCAGCTTGTCGGCCGAGTTGAACGTCACACCGTGATCGATCGCGAAGAACGCGCCGCCGGCGCCGGGAAGAAGGTGGCCGCCCTTGCGGTCACCGTTGTTGATCACCGCGTCCAGCACCGCCAACCGGCGCAGCCGCGGATGATCGGCGTGGACCAGCAGCGCGGTGCGGCCCGCGCCGATCTCCGCCCGACCGACCGCCTTCCACCCCGGCGCCGGCTCGTCCTCGGCGACCAGCGCCAGCAGCTCCGGCGCCTCGTCGCCGTCCCCGGGCGGGGCTATCCACTCCTGGACCATGCCGGTCCCGTAGGGGCCGTCCCGCAGCACCGTGGTGGGGATCAGGTCCCAGCCGCAGGCCCGGGAGACCTCGTACGCGGCGACCTCGCGCTGGGCGAGCGTGCCGTCCGGGAAGTCCCACAGCGGGCGCTCGCCGCGGACCGGCTTGTAGACGCAGGCGGCGCTGCGCCCGTCGAGCGCGACGGTGCAGTACAGCACGGCGTTGGAGGCGTCCTGGATCTGGCCGCGGACGGTCAGCTCGCCCTCGGCGAGCAGCTCCGGCGCCAGGCTGCCGACGGGCTCCGCCGGGGTGGTGGGGGCGGTGTCCGGGCCGGCCGGTTCGACGGTGGGCTCCATGGGGCTCAGGCGTCCCGCCGGTATCCGTTCTGGCGCGGGCATACGTGTCCCTCCGGATCGAGCGGCAGGCTGCACAGCGGGCACGGCGGACGGCCGGCGTTGACGACGTCCAGCGCCCGCTTGGCGAACGCCCGGGCCATGGTGCCGGTCAGCCGCACCCGCAGCATCGGCGGGCCGTTCTCGTCGTCCTGGAGCAGCCGCTCCTCGGCGTCGGCGAGGTCCTCGTCGCTGTCGGCCTCCAGCTCGACCAGCGCCTGGGCCTCGACGATCATCCGCTCGTCCTCGCCGTCCCAGGCCAGCGCCATGGTGCCGACCCGGAACTCCTCCTCCACCGGCGACTCCAGCGGCGCGGTGTCGGTCATCTCGGACGGCGAGACGGCGGGCACCGGGGCGCTGCCGCCGCTGCGCCGCACCACCTCGTCCAGCAGTTCGTCGATCCGCTCGGCGAGCGCCGCCACCTGCGTCTTCTCCAGGGCGACGCTGGTGGTGCGACCGCCCGCGGTGGCCTGGAGGAAGAAACTACGGCGGCCAGGCAGCCCGACCGTACCGGCCACGAAACGGTCCGGTAGGTCGTAGAAGAACACCTGACGGGACAACGTCCTGCTCCGATTGTGTCGACTGCTGGGTCAGTGCGGGCGCTGCGGTCGCGGTGCCCCAAAGGGGTACTGCGCGGTTCACACGGGCGTCGCAGCGCCGTCGCACCACCCTACTGCGCCCGCTGATCACGCTGCGCCCGCACCGCCCCCGACGGCCGCGTCCCGCTCGCTGCCCGCCGCGCCGTCCGCGCGGGGCAGCAGCGACGCGAGGTCACCGGTGTCGCCCAGCCTCACCAGGTAGGGGCGGAGCCGGGTGTAGCGGATCACGGTCACCGAGCACGGTTCCACGGAGATCCGCTGGAAGAGGTCCAGGTGCATGCCGAGTGCGTCCGCGACCAGGGACTTGATGATGTCACCGTGCGAGCACATCAGATAGGTCGCCTCGGCGCCGGCGGTCTCCTCGACGCGGGCGTTCCAGTCCCGCACCGCGCTCACCGCGCGGGCCTGCATCTCCCGCATCGGCTCGCCGCCGGGGAAGGCGGCCGCGGAGGGGTGCTGCTGGACGGTCTCCATCAGCGGCTCGTCGGTCAGCTCGGCGAGCTTGCGGCCCGACCAGTCTCCGTAGTCGCACTCGGTGATCCGTTCGTCGGTCTCCAGGCGCAGCTCGGGGCGGGCGTCCAGCAGCGGCGCCAGGGTCTCCAGGCAGCGTTGGAGCGGGCTGGAGACGGCGGCGGCCAGCGGGACTCCCGCGAGCCGGGCGGGCAGCGCCGCGGCCTGGGCGGCGCCGCGTTCGTCGAGGGCGACGCCGGGGGTCCGGCCGGCGAGCACCCCGGAGGTGTTGGCGGTGGAGCGGCCGTGCCGCACCAGGATCAGCGTGGGCATGACCGCAACCCTAGGGCAGGCCGCCGGCGACTGGCCCGCTTCCCTGGCAGGAGCCCCGGCGACGGGCAAGAATGCCTGGTGTGATCGTGGACTGCGCCATCTACCGCGAGGGCCGCCGCAGCGAGTGCGCGACGGACTTCTCCCGCGCGCTGGACGCGGCCCGGGCGGAGGGCCACTCCTTCCTGTGGTTGGGCATGCACGAGCCGACCCAGCACGAGTTCGACCAGGTCAGCAGCGAGTTCGGTCTGCATCCGCTGGCCGTGGAGGACGCCCTCAAGGCGCACCAGCGGCCCAAGCTGGAGGTCTACGACGACTCGCTGTTCATGGTGCTGAAGCCGATCACGTACGACGTCGCGGCCGACACCGTGACCGCCTCGGAGCTGATGCTCTTCGTCGGCGACTCCTTCGTGGTCACCGTCCGGCACGGCACGGCCAGCCCGCTGGCGACGGTCCGGCAGCGGCTGGAGCAGCACCCGGAGATCCTGCGGCACGGCCCCGGCGCGGTGCTGTACGCGGTCAGCGACGCGGTGGTGGACCACTACCTGGAGGTCGCCGGCGAACTCCAGGTGGACATGGAGGAGTTGGAGGCGGAGGTGTTCGCCCCGATCCGCCGGGAGACCCGGAACACCGCCGCGCAGATCTACGCGTTCAAGCGCGAGGTCCTCGAATTCCGCCGGGCCACCGTGCCGTTGGTCGATCCGATGAGCCGGCTGCAGGACACCCGCGTGCCGTTCATCCACGACCACGCCCGGCCGTTCTTCCGGGACGTCGACGACCACCTCACCCGCGTCAACGAGTCCGTGGAGGGCCTGGACCGGCTGCTGTCGGACATCCTCGCCGCCCATCTGGCGCAGATGGGCGTCCGGCAGAACGACGACATGCGCAAGATCTCGGCGTGGGCGGCGCTGGCCGCGGTGCCGACGCTGATCGCCGGCATCTACGGCATGAACTTCCACGACATGCCGGAGCTGTCCTGGTCACTGGGCTATCCGACGATCCTGCTGATGATGGCCGTCATCGAGGTGTCGCTCTACCGGTTGTTCAAGCGCCGCGGCTGGCTGTGAGGCGCCCGGCCCGGCGCGCCGGTCAGGCCAACTCCGGTGCGGCGGTGGCCGGACCGCTCAGCGCGTCGCGCCGCTCGGGCATGGCGAGGCTGACCATCCGCCGCCAACCGAGCAGCCGCTCGTAGCCGTAGTAGGCCGTGATCCCCGCCGTGAGCAGTGCGGACTTCAGCGGCGGCCAGCGCAGCAGGCGGCCC
Organism: Streptomyces diastatochromogenes; assembly: GCA_001418405.1. Lineage (GTDB taxonomy): Bacteria > Actinomycetota > Actinomycetes > Streptomycetales > Streptomycetaceae > Streptomyces > Streptomyces albulus_C. The sequence continues at coordinate 11,308 of LIQL01000431.1, forward strand.
ATGTGCGCCAGCACGGCCAGGCTGACGTCCCGGTGCACGGCGATCTCGGCGAGCGCGCACTCCCGGAGGGTGCGTTGGATGGTCCGCCCGTGGCCGGCCCGGGCCAGGCGCAGCAACTCCTCGTGGCAGTAGGCGAGGTGGTTCTCCTCGTCGTGGCAGATCATCGTGACCGCCCTGCCGACCTCGGGGTGGTCGCCGAAGAACCGGCGCAGCAGCAGCATCTGCTCGGCCGCGCGCTGCTCGGTGACCCGACTGTGGGCGAGGTAGGTGATGACGTCCCGTTCGGTGAGCGGCTCGTCGCCGTGGAGCTTGTCGTGGGCCAGTCCGATGCCGCGGCGCTCCAGCAGCACGGTGTAGTCGGTGGCCGCCGGGACCTCGACGGGCGTCAGGCCGCGCTTGCGCAGCAGCGCGTGGAAGATCCGGCCGTGCTTGTCCTCGTCGGCGCCGTGCCGGGCGACCTTGGGCGCCAGCGCGCGCTGGGACGTCGGGAGCAGCGCGGCGATCCGGCCGTTCTCCCAGCCCCCTTGGGCCTCCCCGCTGGCCGCGATGGAGCAGAACAGGCGGTAGGAGGCGTCGTTGTCGACGATCTCCTGGAACAGGCTCCTGGCCGAGAACATCAGCGTCACCTCCGAACGGACACGCCCGTAAACGGAAAGCCAAATGCCGTGTTCCGGCAGGGGCAACCGGGGGCGGTGCCCCGTGCGCCCGTTCGCCTGACCGGGTCGGCGCCGGGCCCGTAACCCGCCCGCGGCTGAGCCGTTGAGTTCCGTGACGGCCGTGGCGGGGAAGACCCCCGAGCCCCCACCACGGCCGCAGTGCTCCCCGACAGGCCCGGTGCCCAGGCACCGGGCCTGTCCGGCGTCCGGGACGCCGCGGGGGCTACGCCAGGCCGGCGCGCTCCAGCGCCTCGACGCCCGCGCGCAGCGCGGCCACCCGCTCGTCGAGGGTGAAGCCGGCCGGGGCCAGCGTCAGGGTGGTCACGCCGACCGCCGCGTACGCCTGCATCCGCTCGGCGATCCGGTCGACCGAACCGAGCAGGGTGGTCTGGTCGATCAGCCGCTCGGGGATCGCCGCGGCGGCGCCGGCCTTGTCACCGGCCAGGTACTTGTCCTGGATCTCGGCGGCCTCCTTCTCGTACCCCATCCGCTGCGCCAGCTGGTTGTAGAAGTTCTGCTTCCGGCTGCCCATGCCGCCGACGTACAGCGCGGTGTACGGGCGGAACTGGTCGGCGAGCGCGCTGACGTCCGCGCCGACCGCCAGCGGGAGGGTGGGGCAGACGTCGAAGCCCTCCATGGTCGCGCCGGCCGCCTCCCGGCCCGCCCGCAGGTGGGAGAGGGCGGTCTCCTCCAGGTGGTCGGCGGAGGGGAAGATCAGCAGCGCGCCGTCGGCGATCTCACCGGTCTGCCGGAGGTTCTTGGGTCCGATCGCGGCGATGTAGAGCGGGATGTGCTCGCGCTGCGGGTGGACGGTGAGCTTCAGCGGCTTGCCCGGGCCGTCCGGCAGCGGGAGGGTCCAGTGCTGGCCCTCGTAGGACAGCCGCTCGCGGGACATCGCCTTGCGGACGATCTCCACGTACTCACGGGTGCGGGCCAGCGGCTTGTCGAACTTCACGCCGTACCAGCCTTCGGAGACCTGCGGGCCGGAGACGCCCAGGCCGAGCCGGAAACGACCGCCGGAGAGCGAGTCCAGGGTCGCCGCGGTCATCGCGGTCATCGCGGGCGTGCGGGCCGGGATCTGGAAGATCGCCGAGCCGACGTCGATCCGCTCGGTCTGCGCGGCCACCCAGGACAGCACCGTGGGGGCGTCGGAGCCGTACGCCTCGGCGGCCCAGCAGACCGAGTAGCCGAGGCGGTCGGCCTCCTGCGCCACCGCGAGATTGTCGGAGTCCATGCCGGCGCCCCAGTAACCGAGGTTGATGCCAAGCCTCATACCGCTCCCCTTACCCATCAGTAACGTCGCTGTTCCGCGGACTCTAGCGCGCGGGTGCGGGAGCCGTCATCGGTGGGCGACGACCGGCCCGGGACCCGTCGCGGTGCCGTTGTCCACAGGTCCCCTGATCGTGCGGCACGGCGCGTAGGGTCTGGGCCCATGGAGCAAAGGCACCTCGGCCGCACGGGTCTGCGCGTGTCCCGCCTCGGGCTGGGCACCCTGAACTGGGCACGCGACACCGGCGAACAGGACGCCGCGGAACAGCTCAAGACGTTCTGGGAGGCCGGCGGCACCCTCGTCGACACCGCCGACATCTACGCCGACGGCGGCGCCGAGTACCTCCTCGGCCGGCTGATGGAGGGGCTGGTGCCACGCCCCGACCTGGTCATCGCCACCAAGGCCGGCAGCGTCCTCGCCGCGGACCGCCGGGTCGACGGCTCGCGCCGCCACCTGCTCACCGCCCTGGACGCCTCCCTCGCCCGCCTGGGCACCGACTACGTGGACCTCTGGCAGCTGCACGCCTTCGATCCGCGCACCCCGTTGGAGGAGACCCTCCAGGCGCTCGACCTGGCGGTCACGACCGGCCGGGCGCGCTACGTGGGCCTGGCGAACTTCTCCGGCTGGCAGCTCGCCAAGGCCGCCACCTGGCAACTGGCCGCCCCCGACGTCCGCAACCGGCTGGCGAGCACGCAGATGGAGTACTCCCTGGTCCAGCGCGGCGTCGAGCGCGAAGTACTGCCCGCCGCCCGGGACCTGGGCATCGGGCTGCTGCCCTCGTCCCCGCTGGGTCGCGGCGTGCTCACCGGCAAGTACCGCCACGCCACTCCGGCCGACTCCCGCGGCGCCTCGGACCACCTCGCGCCGTTCGTCGCGCCCTATCTGGACGACACCGCGAGCCGGGTCGTCGA
>LIQL01000432.1 GCA_001418405.1 Streptomyces diastatochromogenes
GGGGCGGCGGGCCGGCCGGCGTCAGTCGCGGACCGCCTGCTCCGGGATGGCCGGGCGGCCGGCCTGCTTGGTCTCGGCGCCGTGGGCGAAGCCGCCGGCGTCGGCGGCGTCGCGGTGCGGACGCTGCTGGGCCTGGAGGCGCGGCAGGACCCGCCGCAGGTCGTCCAGGAAGAGGTCGCCGAGGTCGTGGCCGAAACCGTTGCGGATCACGACGCGCAGGGCGGCCAGGTCGGTGCGGTTGGCCGGGAAGGTGTAGGCGGGGACCTGCCAGCCGCGTTCGCGGAGCGCGGCGGAGACGTCGAAGACGGTGAAGTTGGTGACGTCGTCGCTCATCCGGAAGGCGAAGACGGGGAGCTGGCTGCCGTCGGTGAGCAGGGTGAACGGCCCCATGGCGGCGATCTCGGCGGCGACCCGGGTGGCGACGTCCCGGCTGGTCTGCTGGACGGCGCGGTACCCCTCGAAGCCCAGGCGCAGGAAGTTGTAGTACTGGGCGATGACCTGGGCGCCGGGCCGGGAGAAGTTCAGCGCGAAGGTGGGCATGTCGCCGCCCAGGTAGTTGACGTGGAAGACCAGGTCCTCGGGGAGCGCGTCGGCGTCCCGCCACAGCGCCCAGCCGACGCCGGGCATCACCAGGCCGTACTTGTGGCCGGAGGTGTTGATGGAGGCGACCCGCGGGAGGCGGAAGTCCCAGACGAGTTCGGGGTCGAGGAAGGGGGCGATCATCGCGCCGGAGGCGCCGTCGACGTGCAGCGGGACGTCGATGCCGGTGCGCTCCTGGAGGGCGTCGAGGGCGGCGGAGATCTTGGCGACCGGCTCGTAGGCGCCGTCGAAGGTGGAGCCGAGGACGGCGACGACGCCGATGGTGTTCTCGTCGCAGAGTTCGACGGCCTCCTCCGGGGAGAGGATGAAGCGGTCGCCCTCCATGGGCACGTAGCGCGGCTCGACCTCGAAGTAGTTGGCGAACTTCTCCCAGCAGATCTGGACGTTGATGCCCATCACCATGTTGGGACGCTCGGTGGACTTGCCCTCGGCGCGCCGGCGGTGCTGCCAGCGGCGCTTGAGCGCGAGCCCGGCGAGCATCGCCGCCTCGCTGGACCCGGTGGTCGAACAGCCCACCGCCGCATGGGAGTCGGGGGCGTGCCACAGGTCGGCGAGCATGTGCACGCAGCGCGCCTCGATCTCGGCGGTCTGCGGGTACTCGTCCTTGTCGATCATGTTCTTCTCGGCGCACTCGGCCATCAGGCGCTGGGCCTGCGGTTCGGCCCAGGTGCTGACGAAGGTGGCGAGGTTCAGCCGGGCGTTGCCGTCCAGCATGAGTTCGTCGTGGACGATCTGGTACGCGGTGTCGGGATCCATGCCGTCGCCCGGCAACTCGTACCGGGGGACGTGGACCGGCTGCTGACTGAAGACCGGGTTGACGGCGAGGTTGCGGCTGGCGTCGCGGTGCTGGTGCGGGCGCTTGAGTGGCATGGTGAGCGTGTCCTTCTCGGGTTCGTACCGGACCGTTCGGCGGACGGTCCGGTCGGCCCTCCCGCCCGGCCGGGCCGGTCCGCGCGCGGCGGCCAGGGTAACGGGTGTGACTGTGCGGGGGTGGCGGGTTGCGCCACGGTGGTGCGACGGGCGGCAGGGGGCGGTCCCCCGCGGATTCGGAGCGGGCAGCACTACTCGTTCCCCGTCGGGCGGCCCGCACGGGTCCAGTTCCCGCCGTCCTCACGGCACCCGCTCGAACCGGACGAAACGGACGGAGCGGGCCGGAACGCGCGCACCCCTTCCCCCTGTACGGGGCCCGCCACGCACCGTGGTGCCCGCTCGGCGCGCGTGATCGGCCGTGAGCTGGTGTGCTGGTGGAAGGAGGCCGTTGCCCCAGTACGCGGCGGCGCCGGCAGCCGGCCGAGCCGCACGCACGCGCAAGAGACCCATACGGGAGACACGCAGGGAAGCCGGGGCGGGAACCGACGCGCGGGCCCCCGGCGGGCGCGACGGCGCGGACCCGCGGACGAGGCGGGTCCGCGCCGCGCGGGACCCGGCCGGGACGCCCCGCACCGGCTCCGGCAGGCGGGAGAGATCCAGATGAGCAGCTACCGAGTCGCGCAGGTCGGTGCCGCCGGCGCGCCCTTCGAGATCGTCGAGCGTGAGGTGCCGCGGCCGGGCCCGGGGCACGTCCGGGTCACCGTGGACGCCTGCGGGATCTGCCACAGCGACGCCATGTTCGTCGACGGTGCGCTGCCGGGCGTCCGGTTCCCGCTGGTCACCGGCCACGAGATCGCCGGCCGGATCGCGGAGGTCGGCGAGCGCACCAACGGCCGGTGGAAGGTCGACGACCGGGTCGCGGTCGGCTGGTTCGGCGGCAGCTGTCACCACTGCACCCCCTGCCGGCAGGGGGACTTCATCGTGTGCGAGCACTTGAAGGTGCCGGGCTGGGCGTACGACGGCGGGTTCGGCGAAACGGTGATCGCCCCGGCCGATGCGCTGGCGCGGATCCCCGACGGCCTGGCAGCGGCGGACGCCGGCCCGATGGCGTGCGCCGGGGTCACCACCTACAACGGGCTGCGGCGCAGCTCGGCCCGGCCGGGCGACCTGGTCGCCGTCCTGGGCCTCGGCGGCCTGGGGCACTTGGGCGTGCAGTTCGCCGTGGCGATGGGCTTCGAGACGGTCGCGATCGCCCGCGGTGCCGACAAGGCGGACTTCGCCAAGCAGTTGGGCGCGCACCACTACGTCGACAGCACCGCCGGCACCTCCGTCGCAAACGCCCTGCAGTCCCTGGGCGGCGCCCGGGTGGTGCTGGCCACCGCCTCCAACTCCGCCGCCATCTCGGCGACCGTGGAGGGATTGGCGCACCGCGGTGAGCTGGTGGTCATCGGTGCGGACACCGAACCGCTGGCGATCAGTCCGACGCAGCTGCTGATGCGGGCCCGGGTGGTCCGTGGCCATCCGTCCGGCACCGCGCAGGACGTCCAGGACACGATGGCGTTCTGTGCGCTCCAGGGCATCCGGCCGATGATCGAGACGATGCCGCTGGAGCACGCCAACGAGGCGTACGGGAAGATGCTGGCCGGCACGGCCCGGTTCCGGATGGTGCTCACCCACACGGAAGCCGGACGCACGCGCTGACGCCGGCGCCCGCCCCCGCCGTCACGCCGCGGCGCGGAACGCCCTGCGGTACGCGCCGGGCGTCGTCCCCACGGCGCGCAGGAAGCGTCGCCGCAGGTTGGTGGGCGAGGAGAGGCCGACGCGGCGGGCGACGGCCTCCAGCGGGAGGTCGGTGGACTCCAACAGTTCCCGGGCCGCGGCGATGCGGCGGGCGAGCAGCCACTGTCCCGGGCTGACCCCGAGCTGGTCGGCGAACCGGCGGGCGAGCGTGCGCGCCGACACGCCCTCGCGCGCGGCCAGTTCCTCGACCGGCAGCGGTTCGCCGAGCCGGGCGGTCATCCACTCCAGGAGGGGCGCCAACGAACCGTCCAGCTGGATCGGGTGCGGCGGCGCCGTGTACTGGAGCTGACCGCCCTCCCGGTGCGGCGGCATGACCATGCTCCGGGCGACCTGTGCGGCGTAGCCGGCCCCGTGGTCAGTGCGGACCAGGTGGAGGCAGAGGTCGATGCCGGCCCCGGCCCCCGCGCTGGTGGCGACGTCACCGTGGTCCACGTACAGCACGTCCGGGTCCACCTGGACGGCCGGGAACAGCGCGGCCAGTTGGTCGGCGCGGGCCCAGTGGGTGGTCGCGCGTCGCCCGTCCAACAGCCCGGCGTGTCCCAGGGCGAAGGCCCCGGAGCAGATGCTGACCAGCCGTGCGCCGCGGTCGTGCGCCCGGCGCAGCGCGCGGACGACCGCGGGGGTGGGCGGGTCCTCGGGCGGGAGCCACCCGGGGACGACGACGGTGTCGGCACGGTCGAGGGCGTCCAGCCCGTCCGGCACGACCATGGCGTACCCGGCGAGGGTGGCCACCGGACCGGGCCGTTCCGTACACACCCCGAAGGCATAGCGGACCTGGATTCCGGTCCGCTCGATCCCGAACACCTCGGCCGCGCAACCGAGTTCGAAGGTCGACTGCGGTGGGCGGACGAGGGCGACCACGCGATGGACGGCAGGCATGTCAAGAAAGTACCGCATGATGTCTTTTCTGACACTCGGCTGGTCGGCGCCGTTCCGTGAGGCTGGGCGCATGGCAACGAAAGAGAACACGGACGACGCGATGGCCGGCTACGTGTGGAGTGCGGTGGCCCAGGCGCCGACGCGCGAGTTGTTCCCGGGGATCCGGCTGCGCCCGCTGTGGAGCGGAGCGAACGGCGCCCAGGCACAGGTGGTGGAGCTGGACCCTGGCTCGTGCTGGGAGGGGGTGGACGTGCACGCGCCCGGCCCGGAGGAGGTGTTCGTGGTCTCGGGCGTCTTCAACGACGGCGAACGGGACTACCCGGCCGGCTCGTTCATCCACGCACCCGCCGGGTCCTGGCACGTCCCCCAGACGCGGACCGGCTGCACGCTCTTCGTCTTCTATCCGGAGGGGTAGCGACCGGCTACACCGACCACCCCTCATCGACCGACGCGCCGCCGCCCGGGCTTCCACTCGGGCGGCGGCGCCTTTGCGTCCCGGGCCGGCTCGGCATCGGCATCGGCATCGGCATCGGCATCGGCATCGGCATCGGCATCAAGTAATGCCACACCTGGCGCCAGACATGGCGCCAAAAGTGTGCCATCATGGCGCCGGAGCCTCCGTGGCCCACCCCGATCGCCCGCGCGATCGCTCAACTCCGCCTCGTGATGGAGGACTTGCCCCATGCCGCACGATTCCTCGACTCCCCCGGTCCCTTCCCCAGCTCCTTCCCCGGCCCCGTCGACGCCCGGTGCGCCCGCACCCGCGGGCACCCCACGGCCCGAGCCGGAGCCGCTCGCCGCACTGCCGGTCACCCGTCCCGCCGGGTGCCCGTTCTCCCCGCCCGCCGCGTTCGCGGAGCTGCGGGCGGAGCAGCCGCTGCGCCGGATGCGGTACCCGGACGGGCACCTCGGCTGGCTGGCCACCGGACACTCCGTGGTCCGCGCGGTGGCCGCCGACCCCCGGTTCAGCTCCCGCTACGAACTGGCGCACCTGCCGTTCCCGGGCATGGCCGACGTCACGCTCCCGCCGGCCCCGGTCGGCGACCTCACCGGCATCGACCCGCCCCACCACACCCGCTACCGACGCCTGCTCATGGGGAAGTTCACGGTCCGCCGGATGCGCGAACTGACCTCGCGGGTGGAGCAGATCACCGCCGAACACCTCGACGCCATGGAGCGGCAGGGCCCGCCGGTGGACCTCGTCGCGGCGTTCGCGCACCCCGTCCCGGCGCTGATGATCTGTGAACTGCTGGGCGTGCCCTACGCCGATCGCGACCGCTTCCAGCACCACGCCATGGCGGCGTCCGGCACCGGCGGCTCGCTGGAGGACCAGTACGCCGCCATGGCCGCGCTCCAGGAGTTCGTCCGGGAGCTGGTGCAGGTCAAGCGGGCACGGCCCACCGACGACCTGCTCAGCGACCTGACCACCAGCGATCTCAGCGATGAGGAACTGGCGGGCATCGGCAGCTTCCTCCTGGGCGCCGGGCTGGACACCACCTCGAACATGATCGGGCTCGGCACCTTCGCCCTGCTGTCCCATCCGGAGCAGGCGGACGCGCTGCGCGCCGATCCCGGTCTCGCCGACCAGGCGGTCGAGGAGCTGATGCGCTACCTCACCATCACCCACACCGGCATCCGGGTCGCGCTGGAGGACGTCGCACTGGACGGGCAGTTGATCAGGGCCGGGGAGTCGGTCACCCTCGCGGTCCAGGCCGCCAACCGCGACCCGGCGCGCTTCCCCGACCCCGACCGCCTGGACCTGCGGCGCAGGGCCACCGGCCATCTGGCCTTCGGCCACGGCATCCACCAGTGCCTGGGACAGCAACTGGCCCGCGTCGAGATGCGGGTGGCCTTCCAGGCGCTGCTCACCCGCTTCCCGTCGCTACGCCTGGCGATACCTCCGGCGGAGGTGCCGCTGCGCACCGACCTGACCATGCACGGCGTGCAGCGGCTCCCCGTCGCCTGGGACGCGTAGGAGGGCCCGCCGCAGGGGGCCTGGGGGCGCGCCCGCCCGCGCCCGGCGGACGAGCCCGCCCCGACCCGTCAGGGGTCCGACGCCCCGAGGAAGGGCGAACGCCCCGTCAGAGGCCGAACGCCCCGGCGTAGCGGATCACGCCGCTCGGCACGGGCACGGACGCGTCCAGGGCAAGGGCCATCAACGCCTCGTCGGGGACCTCGAACGGCGCCCGGATGCCGAAGCGGGAGGCCGGGACGAAGCCGAACCGCGGGTAGTACTCGGGGTGGCCCAGCACCACCACCAAGCTCTCGCCGTGCGCCCGGGCGGCGGCGAGAGCTTGGTGGTGGT
>LIQL01000433.1 GCA_001418405.1 Streptomyces diastatochromogenes
CGCACCCCGCCCCGCCGACCGGGTCCCCAGGCCGCGCCGGGAACCGAGGCCGAGACCGGCACCGAAACGGGAGCCTGCGCCCCTGCCCGCACCGCACCGCCCCGACCCGGTGACCGCGCGCACGGCCCACCGCATCCTCGCCGAGCTGCGGCGCGACGATCCCCGCCTGCTGCTCTCCGAGGCGGACGTGGCGCGGCTCGCCCCGGCCGTGCACGCCTGGCTCGAACGCGAGGCACCCCCCGACGCCGTACGCCGCACCCTGACGGCCGACCTGCCGCCCGGCCTCCGCAATCCGGCGGCCCTCCTCGCCCACCGCCTCACGGCGTCACTGCCCCCGCCCCTCCCGGCCGCCGCCCCGGCCCCCATCCGCCCCGATCCCCTCCAGACCTGCGACGCCTGCGAACGCGCCTTCCGCGCGCCACACCCGGGACGGTGCCGCGACTGCCGTTCCAGCCCCTAGGAGGCCGCCTAGCATGAACGTGACGACCCTTGCCCCTGGGCACAGAACGAGGAGCGCGCGCCATGACCATCGCCCCGGACAACGCGCAGCAGGGTGCCTCCCACCTGTACCTGGCCATGCGAGGCGTCGTTCAGTCGATGGACGACGTCATCCCAGGGAAATTCGAGATCACCAAGGAAGGGATCGTTCACGACATGAGGTCGCCGGGAGGGCCTCACGAGGTCACGGCCGCACACGTCAGCCGGCGTCTGGAGAAGCTGATGCCGGACGAGTTGCTGGCCCACAACGGCACGCCCGATGTCGAAGACGAGCCCGAGGGCATCATGCGGCACCCTGACGTAATGGTGATCGCCTGGACCGATCTCAACGTCGAGGGCTCCATCGACCCCCGTAAGGTGATCGCCGCCGTCGAGGTCGTCTCCCGCTCCAACCCGGACAACGACTGGGTGGGCAAGACCCGCGACTACCCCCTCCTGGGCATCCCCGTCTACGCGATCTTCGACCCCCGCACAGGAACGGGCGCGGTCTTCTCCGACATCCACTCCACCCCGGACGGCCCCCGCTACGCCGCCCGCAAGGACTTCGTCTACGGCGAGGACGTCACCATCGCCGAGTGGACGATCTCGACGGACGGCCTGCCGCGCTACGCGTGACGACGCCCCGCCCGCCCCTCAGTCCACGTACTCCACCGTGATCGGAGCCGTGTTGTTCGTCAGGTCCGGGTCCGGGTGCTCCGGATCGGGCTGCACGGAGACCGTGCCCCGGGCGCCCTCGACCCGTTTGTCGATGCGGAACCGCAGTGTGGGCGGGTCGATCAGGGGTGCCGGGCACAGCACCTTCCGGTTCTTCTCGTCGACGTAACCGCAGTAGAGCTCTTCGTGCCCTTCGCCTGTGGGGTGCCACGCCAGGCTGACGCCTTCGGGCAGGGTCAGGAACACGCCACCCTCGTAGTAGCCGTCCAGGTCCTTCACGCTGATGTCGTTCGTCTGGCCCACCTGGCCCCTGAGGGCGAACCCGTTGACCTGTAGGTCCCGGGTCCGGGTCGTGAGGAACTGCACGGCGCTGTGGGCCGACTCCCGGCCGAACGTGGTGAACAGGCCGCCGTCGACCGGACGGAACCCGAGCGGCGCGCCGGTACCCCGCGGGGCCGAGTCGGGCAGCTGTGCACTGGACGGCGTGTTGGGGGCGGGATACACGGTGTAGGTGATCGCGCCCTGTCTTCCGGTCTCGGCGACCGTGGCCGTGAACGACTGGTCGGTCTCGTACGCCGCTCCGGCGGGCAGCGGCCGAGGGAACGTACAGACCGCCTTCGTCGGCGCGTCGGCCTTGTCGTAGCGGCAGTTGCTGAACTGCCTGCGCAGCGTCGCCTGCCCCTTCACGTCCACCACGACGCTGAGGTCGTCGTCCAGACCTGATTTCCCCCTGTTGCCGAAGGCGGGGCGCGCCTTCACCTCGGAGCCGGGCGCCACGTCGGCCAAGCCCTCACCTTCACGTACTGCCAACTCCGCTGCTCCGACGACCAGTTGAATCGTCCGGTGGATGGTGGGGGTGTTGTCGCCGGTCACGGTGATCTTCATGGGCCCGGCCGGGCCGTCCTCCGCGTTCCTTCTCACCCTCATGTCGAACAGCCAGACGTTCGCGGAGTCGCCCGACTTGAGGTTCTTCGGGGTGCAGGTGACGAGACCACGGACGCCCTTGCACACCTGCTCCCGTTTCCTGGTGTCGAACGTCACCGACTTCGTGGCGGTCGTGTCGACGGTCACCTTGATGTTCCTGGTGCTCACCTGCCCCGTGCCCGGGGAAACCCTGCTCGCCGCCAGGTTGACGTAGAACGGCTCGGAATAGTCGCCGGGCATCTCCTCCAGTTCCGACTCCGTGAAATGCCGGAGGTAGCTCGTGGTCAGCTCGTCCTGGAACGTCAGCTTCGCCCGCTGTGGCGGTTCGTCCGCCCGCGGGGACGCCGCGCAGCCGGAGGTCGCCATCCCGCCGAGCACCACCAGCAGGGCCGCCGCCCCAGCCGTGGCCGCGCGTCGTCGCCGGATGCCCGCTCTCGAATCCGTCATGCTGGTCCAGACTCGAACGGCGGGGCGAACGGTTGCCGGCGGACGGGCACGGTACGGCCACGGATCGGACACGGCCTGACCGCCCCCTCAGTCCACGTACTCCATCGTGATCGGGGCGGTGTTGTTGGTCAGGTCCGGGTCCGGGTGCTCCGAGTCGGGTTTCACGGAGATCGTGCCCTGCGCGCCCTCGACCCGCTTGTCGATGCGGACGCGCAGCACGGGGAGGGGGTTGTCGGGCGCCGGGCACACGACCTTCCGGTTCTTCTCGTCGGTGTACGCGCAGAAGAGCATTTCGCTCGCCTCGCCCTCCTGATGCCCGATCAGACTGACGCCCTCGGGCAGGGTCACGTACGAGTCGCTGTCGAAGTAACCGGCCGCGTCCATCACGCCGATCTCCCTCGTCTGGCCCACCTTGCCCTTGATGGCGAACCCGTTGACCTGCCGGTCGTATCTGCGGGTGGTGCGGAACTGCATGTCGCCGAAGGCCAACTCCCTGTCGAAATGGTCGAAATGGCTGCCGTCGGTCGGGCGGAAACCGAGCGGAGCGCCGCTTCCCCGCGGGGCGGAGTCCGGCAACAGGTCGCGGGTCGGCGTGTTGGGGGCGGGATAGAGGGTGACGGTGATCTTGCCCTGGCTCCCGGTCTCGTCGATGGCGGCCGTGAACGGCCGGTCGGTCTCGTACGCCGCTCCGACCGGCAGCGGCCCGGGGATCGTGCACAGCGCCTTCTTCGGCGCGTCGGCCTTGTCGTAACGGCAGTTGCTGTACTGGCGGCGCAGCGTCGCCTGGCCCGACACCTCCACCGCGACGCTGAGGTCACCGTCGACGTCGACGTCGCCCTCGTTACCGAACGCGGGCCGCACCTCCAGCTCGGAGCCGGGCTCTATCGGATCGGACGCCGGGTGCAGGTCCCGGCGCGCGCTCAGGCCGGGCGAACCGATGACCAGTTGGGAGGTGAAGCTGATGGTGGGGGCGTTGTCGCTGGTCACGGTGACCTTCATGGCCCCGGCCTGGCCCTTCTTCGCGTCCTGTCTCACCACCATGTTGAACAGCCGGAGGTTCTCCTCCTCGCCCGACTCGATGTCCTTCGGGGTGCAGGTGACGAGACCACGGACGCCCTTGCAGCCCTGCTCCCTGTTCATGGTGTCGAACGTCACCGACTTCGTGGCGGTCGTGTCGACGGTCACCTTGATGTTCCTGGCGCTCACCTGCCCCCTGCCCGGGGAAACCGTGCTCGCCGCCAGGTTGACGGAGAACGGGTCGTAGGCCCCGGCCGACGCCCACTCCCGTTCCGACTTCTCGATGTACCGGAGGTAGCTCGTGCCCACCGGGTCCTGGAACGCCAACTCGGCCCGTTGCGGGGCCTTCTCCCCCTCGGGTGTTCCCGCACCGCAGGACGTCACCGCCCCGCCGAACACGACCAGCAGGACGGCCGCCCCGGCCGTGGTCGCGCGCCGTCGTCGTGGGCCCGTTCTCGAAACCGTCATGCAGGTCCAGACTCGAACGACGGGTCGAACGGTTGCCGGCGGACGGGCACGGTACGGCCACGGGTCGATCACGGAACGTAGCGCCCGACGCCGTACGGCGTACTCCCCTAGCCCTGGGGCAGGACCGTCGCTCCGGGGGCCGGGGCGGCGGTGGTGCGGGCCGTGCGGCAGGTGCCCGAGGCCCGCAGGGCCGCGGCGACCCGGTCGGCCTGCTCGGCGTCGGCCACCAGGAACGCCGTGGTCGGGCCGGAGCCGGAGACCAGGGCGGCCAGCGCCCCGGCGTCGGTGCCGGCGGCGAGGGTGGCGGCCAGCGACGGGCGCAGCGAGAGGGCCGCCGCCTGGAGGTCGTTGCTCAGGGCGGCGGCGAGGGCGGCCGGGTCGCCGGTGCGCAGCGCGTCCAGGAGGGCCGGGGTCGGCTCGGGGTCGGGGACGTCGGCGGTGGTCGCGCCGGTGCCGGAGGCGTCGCGCAGGCGGTCGCACTCCTTGTACACGGCGGGGGTGGACAGGCCGCCGTCGGCGACCGCGAAGACCCAGTGGAAGGTGCCGCCGACGGGCAGCGGCTCCAGCAGTTCGCCCCGACCGCGGCCCAGGGCCGCGCCGCCGACCAGGCTGAACGGCACGTCGCTGCCCAACTCGGCGCAGATCGACAGGAGTTCCTCCTGCGGGGTGGCGGTCCCCCACAGTGCGTCGCAGGCCAGCAGGGCGCCGGCGGCGTCCGCGCTGCCGCCGGCCATGCCGCCGGCGACCGGGATGTCCTTGGCGATGTGCAGGTGCACGCGGGGGTCCAGGCCGTGCCGGGCGGCCAGCGCGCGGGCGGCGCGGGCGGCGAGGTTGGACTCGTCCAGCGGCACCTGGTCGGCGTCCGGGCCGGTGCAGGTGAGCGTCAGGGCGTCGGCGGGGGCGGCGGTGACCTCGTCGTGCAGGCCGACGGCGAGGAAGACGTTGGCCAGGTCGTGGAAGCCGTCCGGGCGGCGGCCGCCGACCGCGAGCTGGACGTTGACCTTGGCGGGCACGCGGACGGTGACGCGGTCGGGGGCGTTGCGGGTCATCGGGCGGTCTCCTGGTCCGTGGCCGCAACCTTGTTCTCGGCGATGGCGATGAAGGACTCGATGCTCAACGATTCGCCGCGGGCCTGCGGGGAGACGCCGGCCGCGACCAGGGCCGCCTCGGCGGCCTGCGCCGAGCCCGCCCAGCCGGCGAGGGCGGCCCGCAGGGTCTTGCGGCGCTGCGCGAAGGCGGCGTCGACGACCGCGAAGACCTCCTCCCGGGAGGCCCGCGAGGGCAGCGGTTCGGCCCGGCGGACGAGCGAGACCAGACCGGATTCGACGTTGGGCGCCGGCCAGAAGACGTTGCGGCCGATCGCCCCGGCCCGCTTGACCTCGGCGTACCAGTTGGCCTTGACCGACGGCACGCCGTAGACCTTGTTGCCCGGGCCGGCGGCGAGCCGGTCGGCGACCTCGGCCTGGACCATGACCAGGGTCCGTTCGATGGTCGGGAACCGTTCCAGCATGTGCAGCAGGACCGGCACCGCGACGTTGTAGGGGAGGTTGGCGACCAGGGCGGTGGGGGCCGGGCCGGGCAGCTCGGTGACGTGCAGGGCGTCGCGGTGGACGAGCGCGAAGCGGTCGGCGCGCTCGGGCAGCCGGGCCGCGACGGTGCCGGGCAGCGCCGCGGCGAGCACGTCGTCGATCTCGACGGCGGTGACCCGGTCGGCGGCCTCCAGCAGCGCAAGGGTCAGCGAGCCCAGGCCCGGGCCGACCTCGACGACCACGTCGTCGGGGCGGACCTGCGCGGTCCGCACGATCCGGCGGACGGTGTTGGCGTCGATGACGAAGTTCTGGCCGCGCTGTTTGGTGGGGCGTACGCCCAGCGCGGTGGCCAGTTCCCGGACGTCGGCGGGGCCCAGCAGCGGGCCGGTTTCGTCAGTGGTCTTGCGGTCGCTCACCCGTGAAGCTTACGGCCGCAGACCGGCCACGGGCTCGCGCCCCGGGTGACGTAGAGCTTCTTGGCCCGGAAGGTCTGCTCGGCGGCGGGGGCGTCCTGGGGCCGGCCGGAGCCGCCGAGCCCGTGCCAGGTCCCGACGTCGAACTGGTAGAGCCCGCCGTAGGTGCCCGAGACGTCGACCGCGTCCGGGCGGCCGCCGGCCTCGCACTGGGCGAGCGCCTCCCAGGCCAGGCCGTCGGCGCCGCTGACGGAGGTGGGCAGCGCCTGGGTGCCGACGTGGATGATCTGCGGGCGCGGGCGGTGGACCGTTTCGACCGCCACCTTGTGGGGCTTGCGGCGCACCCCGTTGACGGTGTCGCGGCGGTAGGTGACGCGCCGCAGGCCGGGGACGCCGGGGCGGACCACCACTTCGGTGCCGCGGGGCAGCGCCGGGTCGGGCCGCCTGACGGTGCGGAACGGCACGGGCTGCTCGCGGACCTCGGTGGTGCCGGTGATGCGCAGCACCGAGACGGTCTGGCCGTCGCGGGGGAAGCTGTCCGGCGGCACCGAGGTGGTGTCCCTCTCGCGCAGGGCCAGGCCGGCCTGGGCGAGGGCCTCGCGGACGGTCGCGGCGTTGGTGCGGACGTGGTACTCGCGGCCGTCGGCGACGAAGACCAGGGCGCGTTCGGTGCGGACGTGCAGTTCCAGGCCGTGCCGGGCGATGCGCTGGGAACGCGCGGCGGAGAGGTAGGCGCCCTCGGCGCGCACCCCGAGCTGGTGCAGGGCCCCCTCGACGGTGTCGGCGGTGGTCCACACCTGGCGGCGCTGCCCGTCGAGGGTGAGCATGACCGGCCGGCCGTGCCGGACCACGATCTCGTCGCCGCTGGTGAGGTCGGTCCCGGGGGTGGGGGCGACGATGTCGTGGCGGCCGATGTCGAGTTTCTGGTCGGCGAGGAGTTCGTCGACGTCGTCGGCGAAGGTGTGCAGGGTGCGCGGGTCGCCGTCGACGCTGAGCTTGACGGCCTTGTCGTGCGCGACGAAGGCGGTGGTGCCGCCGGCGAGGAACGCGACGACCAGGGCGCGGGGCAGCAGCCGGCGCAGTTGTTCCGGGGTGTCGGCGGCGCGCCGGCGGCGGCCCCGGCCGCGCCCGACGCGTTGGCCGCTCTGCGATGGACTCACGCTGCACCTGCCACGGGTGTCGTCCGGTAACCGGTCAAGCGCGGAATGTAGCGGAGTGCGGGCGGCGGGCCCAACTCGCCGCGGTGGCGCGGGGTGGCCGAACCGAGCCCGACCGCGTCAGTAGTCGAACGCGCGGGCGGTGTTGGCGGCTACGGCCGAGGCCAGTGCGTCCTCCGTCATGCCCTTCACCTCGGCCATGGCGCGCAGGGTGAACGGGATGAGGTAGGGGGCGTTGGCCCGTCCGCGGTACGGCGCGGGGGTGAGGAAGGGGGCGTCGGTCTCGACGAGCACCAGTTCGGGCGGGGCGACGGCGAGGGCGTCGCGCAGCGGCTGGGCGTTCTTGAAGGTGACGTTGCCGGCGAAGGACATGAAGTAGCCGGCGGCGGCGCAGGTCTCGGCCATCGCGGCGTCGCCGGAGTAGCAGTGGAAGACGACCCGGTCGGGCGCGCCCTCCTCGCGCAGGATGCGCAGCACGTCGTCGTGGGCCTCCCGGTCGTGGATGACCAGGGCCTTGCCGCGCCGCTTGGCGATCTCGATGTGGGCGCGGAAGGACCGCTGTTGGGCGGCGGTGCCCTCGGGGCCGGTGCGGAAGTAGTCCAGGCCGGTCTCGCCGACGCCGCGGACCTCGGGGCGGGCGGCGAGGGCGTCGATCTCGGCGAGCGCGTCGTCGAGGGCGGCGTCCCCGCCGGCGGTCCGGGCCGCCTGCCGCGACCGGTCCGCCCGTAGCCCACCGCCCCCTTCGGCGGGGTCGCCCTGCACGATCCGGGGTGCTTCGTTGGGGTGCAGGGCGACGGCGGCGTGGACGGCGGCGTGGGCGGCGGCGGTGTCCGCGGCCCAGCGGGAGCCGGCCAGGTCGCAGCCCACCTGGACGAGGGTGGTCACACCGACGGAGGCGGCCTTGGCGAGCGCCGCCTCGACGGTGGTGTCCTGCATGTCCAGGTGGGTGTGCGAGTCCGCGACCGGCACCCGGAGGGGTTCCGGCAGCGGGGGCGGGGTGTCGTTGTCCTGCTTGGCCATGGCCGCGATCCTACGAGGGCCGCGGCCGGCGCCTCACCTGCGGTGGTGCTGGAAGGGGTGCAGCAGGTCGGAGAGGTGCCAGTGGTGCCGGTCGGGGTCGGCGGTGCTGCCGGTGCGGCCGGAGCCGTCGCGGGGGCCGGTGTCCTCGTGCCCGGCGGCGTCCTCGCGGTGGGCTGCCTTGCGGTGGTGCTGCGGGCGCTGGTGCAGGTGCGCGATCGCGTCGGAGACCATCGAGACCTGACCGGAGCGCATGATGCGGACGACGTGGCCGCCGCAGTTGGCGCACGTGGGGTGGGTCAGGGGGGACGGGACACGCTCGCCGTCCGCGTAGTAGACGGCGTGCGTGACGCCCTTGGCATCCACCTGGTGCTCGATCTCGTACGCCTGTTCCCAGCCGTGGCCGCAGCCCATGCAGCAGAAGGCGTACGCCTCGTGGGCCGCGGGCTCGGACCGTCGGGGGTGGGGCGGAACGGGGTGTGCGGGCGCCGCACCGGGGGTACCGGCGGTGGTCTTCGTGGTGTCGCTCATGTGCGCTCCTCTTGTCCGCTGGACAAGCTCTCCGGGGACGGGAGGTCCCGGTTCCCAGGGAACGCCTTTCGCGGGCGGAACGCAGCCGAGCTGCTACCTATTGGCCCAGATTTGGCAGGTCGTAGGAAAAACGCACCGCTGGACGGGTGATCGCTTTACCTTCGATGCCGGCCGTTTACCTTCCGGCAGGTCGGATCATGGCTCTGGTCTGGGCTTTTGTGCTCTCCCGAGCGGTTTGACGCTCAGCCGGGCGGGGTTGTCACACCGTCCCGGCCGCGCCCCGTCCGGCGTCCCGCTCGGCGTTCTTCGCCGCCACCACCGCGTCGAAGACCTCCCGCTTGGGCAGCCCGGCGTCCGCCGCCACCGCCGCGATCGCCTCCTTGCGGCGCTCCCCGGCCTCCTCGCGGACCCGCACCCGGCGCACCAGCTCCGCGGCGTCCAGCTCCCCCGGCCCGCTCTCCGGGGCGCCCTCGACGACGACGGTGATCTCCCCGCGGACGCCCTCGGCGGCCCACGCGGCCAGCTCGCCCAGCCCGCCGCGCCGGACCTCCTCGTAGGTCTTGGTCAGCTCGCGGCAGACCGCCGCCCGCCGGTCCGCGCCGAAGACCTCGGCCATCGCGGCGAGGGTGTCGTCCAGGCGGTGCGGCGCCTCGAAGTAGACCAGGGTGCGCCGCTCGTCGGCGACCTCCCGCAGCCGGGACAGCCGCTCCCCCGCCTTGCGCGGCAGGAACCCCTCGAAGCAGAACCGGTCCACCGGCAGCCCGGACACCGCGAGGGCGGTGAGCACCGCGCTCGGCCCGGGCACCGCGGTGACCTTGATGTCGCGCTCGACGGCCGCCGCGACCAGCCGGTAGCCCGGGTCGGAGACCGACGGCATGCCGGCGTCGGTGACCAGCAGCACCCGCGCCCCACCGGCGAGCGCATCCGCCAGCTCGGGCGTGCGGGCCGCCTCGTTGCCCTCGAAGTACGACACGATCCGGCCGACCGGCTGGACCTCCAGCGCCTGCGTCAGTCGGCGCAGCCGCCGGGTGTCCTCGGCCGCGATCACGTCGGCGGCGGCCAACTCGGCGGCGAGCCGCGGCGGGGCGTCCGCGACGTCACCGATGGGCGTCCCTGCAAGTACCAGCGTTCCAGTCACGCCCCCATCCTCCCAGCCCCGCGCCGGTGCCCGGCCGGGCCCGGGCCGGTGACGCGCGGCACCGCCCCGGCGCCGCGGGCCCCCGCCGCACAGACCGCTTCCCTACGATGGGCCGGGTGACGAGTGACACCAGTGCGACGCACCCGGCCGCCCTGCGCACCCCGGAGCCGACCGACCGGCCCCCGGCGTGGCAGCGGCGGCTGCGCCGGTTCGGGTACGCCGGCCGGCCCGAGGCCGACGTCCACACGCGGCTGGTGGCGCCGTTCCCCGAGCCGGACGGGCGGGTGTGGGCGCTCTTCGGCACCGGCCCCGACCTGGCCCGGCGGCTCGCGCGCTGGTCGGGCTGGATCGGGCCGCTGCTGGTGACGCTGTTCGCGGGCGTGCTGACGTTCTGGAACCTCGGCAGCCCGCGCAAGGTGATATTCGACGAGACGTACTACCCCAAGGACGCCTGGTCGCTGCTCCAGTACGGCTACGAGGGCACCTGGGCGAAGAACGCCAACGACGCCCTGCTGGCCCATCCCCCACAGATCCTGCTCTCGCCGGAGCACTCGTACGTCGTCCATCCGCCGATGGGCAAGTGGCTGATCGCGCTGGGCGAGTGGGCGTTCGGGATGAACCCCTTCGGCTGGCGGTTCATGACCGCGCTGCTCGGCACCCTGTCGGTGCTGCTGGTCTGCCGCATCGGGCGGCGGCTGCTGCGCTCGACGGCGCTGGGCTGCCTGGCCGGCGGGCTGCTGGCGGTGGACGGGCTGCACTTCGTGATGAGCCGCACCGCGCTGCTCGACCTGATCGTGATGTTCTGGGTGCTGGCCGGCTTCGGCTGCCTGCTGGTGGACCGGGACCGCACCCGGGCCCGGCTGGCGGCGGCACTGCCCCTCGGCCCGGCCGGGGTGGCCCGACCGGACGACGAGGTCGGCGACCGGCTGCGGCTGGGCTGGCGGCCCTGGCGGATCGCGGCCGGGCTGTGCCTGGGCCTGTCGGCGGCGACGAAGTGGAACGGCCTGTACTTCCTGGCCGCGTTCGCGCTGATGTCGGTGCTGTGGGACATGGGCGCGCGGCGCACCGCCGGCGCCCGCCGCCCGTTCCGGTCGGTGCTGCGGCGCGACGCGCTGCCCGCGTTCGGCGCGACGGTCGTGGTGGCGCTCGCCACCTACCTGGCGTCCTGGAGCGGCTGGATCGCCACCAAGGGCGGCTACTACCGCGACTGGGCCACCTCCCCCGAGGGCCGGCAGGGCTCCTTCACCTGGCTGCCGGACTGGCTGCGCAGCCTGTGGCACTACCAGAGCGAGGTCTACGCCTTCCACACCGGCCTGACCACACCGCACACCTACATGTCCAACCCGTGGAGCTGGTTGGTGCTGGGCCGCCCCGTCTCGTACTTCTACGAGGACCCCAAGGCCGGGCAGGACGGCTGCACCGCCGCCGAGGGCTGCGCCCGCGAGGTGCTGGCGCTGGGCACCCCGCTGCTGTGGTGGGCGGCCTGCTTCGCGCTGCTGTACGTGCTGTGGCGGTGGCTGTTCCGGCGGGACTGGCGGGCCGGGGCGATCGCCTGCGGCGTCGCGGCCGGCTACCTGCCGTGGTTCCTCTACCAGGAACGGACCATCTTCCTCTTCTACGCCGTGGTCTTCGTGCCGTTCCTGTGCCTGGCGCTGGCGATGATGATCGGCGCGATCATCGGACCGCCGGGGGCCAGTGAACGGCGGCGCACCCTCGGCGCGGTCGGCGCCGGGGTGCTCGTTCTCCTGATCGTGTGGAATTTCATCTACTTCTACCCCCTCTACACGGGTATGCCGATCCCCAAGAGCGCCTGGCACAACCGGATGTGGTTCGACAGCTGGGTCTGAGCCCGCCGATGTGACGAACCCGTCACATCGGTTCGACGGAGCGTCACCGGACCGTGCCCGGATCGAGACTCACCACGCGCCCGTGTCCCTTAGAGTGCGATGGGCGTTCTTGGGTGCGTACTCAAGGATCAAGCTCCTGGGAGGGGATCGGTGGCATGCGCCGCGAGGTGAAGTACGGACTGATCGGCGGGTCGGTGGCCCTGGTGGCGGGCGTCGTCGGCGGGTTCACGCTGTTCGGCGGCTCGGACGACGGGGCTCCGCAGGCGGTCAGGTCGGCGGATGCCAAATCGGGCGACGGCGGCCCCACGGTGCCCTCCGGCCCGCTCACCGCCAAGGAAGTGAACACCACCGCCCAGACCTTCCTGACGGCCTGGCAGTCCGGTGACGTCGCCAAGGCCGCGGCGCTGACCGACGACCCGGACGCCGCCCGGACCGCCCTGACCGCCTTCGCCCCGCAGGCGAAGTTCTCGAAGGTGACGCTGAAGCCGGGCACCCCGGCCGGCGACAAGGTGCCGTACACGGTCAGCACCGAGATCGACTACAAGGCCGTGAAGACCCCGTTCTCGTACGGCAGCACGATGGCCCTCCAGCGCGACAAGGCCACCGGGAAGCCGCAGGTCGCCTGGGAGCCCTCGACGCTCTACCCGGGTCTGGCCAAGGGCGACGAACTGCGCACCGGGGAGGCCGAGGCGCCGCCGATCAAGGCGGTGGACCGCAACGGCGTCGAGCTGACCGCCAAGGACCACCCCACGCTCGCCGGGGTGCTGGACAGCCTGCGCACCAAGTACGGCAGCAAGACCGACGGCAAGCCGGGCGTGGAGCTCTACGTCCACCGCGCCAAGTCCGCCGACAGCAACAAGCAGCAGCCCGACAAGACGCTGAAGGTGCTCTCCAAGGGCACCCCGGGCACCCTGCACACGACGCTCGACGCCAAGCTCCAGACCGCCGCCGAGAACGCCGTCAAGGGCAAGAAGTCGGCGTCCGCTGCGGCCGTCAAGCCCAGCACCGGGGAGATCCTGGCGCTCGCCAACTCCCCCGCCGACGGCTTCAACGTCGCCACCCAGGGGTCGCTGGCGCCCGGTTCGACGATGAAGATCGTCACGTCCGCGATGCTGATGGACAAGGGGCTGACGGCGCCGGACAAGAAGAACCCGTGCCCGAAGTTCGTCACCGTCGGCGGCTGGAAGTTCCAGAACCTCAACCAGTCCGAGATCCCCGACGGCACCTTCGCGCAGAGCTTCGCGGCGTCCTGCAACAACGCCTTCATCGGGCACGCCAAGGACCTCAGCGACGACGACCTGACCAAGGAGGCCCGGGACGTCTTCGGCATCGGGCTGAACTGGGCGACCGGCATCCCCACCTTCGACGGCGCCGTCCCGGTCCAGCACGACGCCCAGATGGCGGCCTCGCTGATCGGTCAGGGCGGGGTCCGGATGAACCCGCTGAACGTCGCGTCGATCGCCGCCACCGCCCAGTCCGGCGGGTTCCGCCAGCCGTACATCGTCGCCCCGTCGCTCGACAACCGCGCCTTCGCCAAGGCGGCGCGCACCATGAAGCCGGACACCGCGTCCAACCTCAAGGCGCTGATGAAGCTGACCGCCACCGCCGGCACGGGCGCCGAGGCGATGCAGGGCATCAGCGGCGACATCGGCGCCAAGACCGGCTCCGCCGAGGTCGACAACCAGGACAAGCCCAACGCCTGGTTCGCCGCCTACCGCAACGACCTGGCGGCCGCCGCGGTCGTCCCGGCCAGCGGGCACGGCGGCACCAACGCCGGCCCGGTGGTCCGCGCCATCCTCACCGCCGGCTGAGACGCCCGGACACCCCGCGCGTCCGGGGTGTCCAGCGTCCGGATCTCGTTCGCATGGCCCGTACAGCTTTCGCTAGCGTGCGGGCCATGAGCGATTCCGCGACCGACAACCCTCCGACCGCAAAGACCGCCCAGGCCCACCCCCGCTTCGCCGAGGCCCTCACCGCGCTCGACCTCAGCGTGGAGGTGCGCGCGTTCCCCGAGGCCACCCGGACCGCCGCGGAGGCCGCCGCGGCGGTCGGCTGCGACCTCGCCCAGATCGTCAAGTCGTTGATCTTCGTCGCCGACGGCGAACCGGTACTGGTCCTGATGGACGGCGCCTCCCGGGTGGACGTGGCACGGGTCCGCGACGAACTCGGCGCCGCCAAGGTCAGCCGGGCCGACGCCGCGCTCGTCCGCGAGACCACCGGATACGCCATCGGCGGCGTCCCGCCGTTCGGCCACCGCACCCGCACCACCGTCCTCGCCGACCGCCGCATCCTCGACCAGGACACCGTCTGGGCCGCCGCCGGCACCCCGCACACCGTCTTCCCGCTCGCCCCGCGGACCCTGCTCGACCACGCCGGGGCCCGGCTGGTGGACGTGCGCGAGCAGTCCTCGTGACGCCGCTGGTCGTGGCGGCCGTGCTGCTGGCCGCCGTCACCCACGCAAGTTGGAACGCCATCGCCCACGGGATACGCGACCAACTCCTGGCCTTCACCCTGGTCGGTGGCGGCGGGACGCTGTGCGGCGCGCTCCTGGCCTGCTTCACCCCGCTGCCGGCGGCCGCCGCCTGGCCGTACCTCCTGGGCTCCGCGGTGCTGCACATCCTCTACCAGGGCCTGCTGATGCAGTCGTTCCGCATGGGCGACTTCGGCCAGATGTACCCGATCGCCCGAGGCACCGCGCCGCTGGTCGTCACGGTCCTCGCCGCGCTGTTCGTGCACGAGATCCCGAGCGGCTGGGCGCTGGCCGGCGTCGCCCTGGCCTCCGCGGGCCTGGTGGGACTGGCGGTCTGGGGCATCCGCGGCTCCGGCGCCCGCCCGCACTGGCCCGCGATAGCGGCCGCGGTCGCCACCGGCCTGTCCATCGCCTCGTACACCACCGTCGACGGCCTGGGCGTCCGCGCCTCTGAGACCTCGCTGGGCTACATCGGCTGGCTGATGCTCCTCGAAGGGCTGGCCATCCCGGTCTACGCGCTGATCACCCGCCGCGGCCGCCTCGTCGCCGAACTCCGGCCCTTCGCACTGCGCGGGCTGGCCGGCGGAGTGCTCTCGGTGTTCGCCTACGGGCTGGTGCTGTGGGCGCAGACCCGCGCGCCGTTGGCGCCCATCGCGGCGCTGCGCGAATCGTCGATCATCGTCGGGGCCGCCATCGGCACGGTGTTCTTCAAGGAACGCTTCGGACTGCCGCGGTTGGCGGCGGCCGGGTTGATGGTGGCGGGCATCGGCCTGATGCTGGCCGGCTAGACCGCGCCCTCCCGGGGGGGCTTCCCCACGTTGTCGGGTTTCCCGCCGTGGGGCGTCTGCCGTTCCGCCTTCGGCGGGTGGGGTGCTGTGGGGCGGTGCCCCCTTGTTGTGGGTGATGCCGGGTCCGGGGGCTGCGGGGCGTGTGGTCGGACTGCTGCGCTTTACGTCCGACCACACGCCCCTCCGCCCCCGGACCCTCCCGTACGTGGCGGGGCGCGCCCCGGTGGGGGTGGGGGAGAAAGGCCCTGGGGTGTCAGGTGCCGTGGAGGGCTTGGCGGAGTTCGGTGTTGGCGACCAGGATGCCGCCGTCCACGGGGAGGGTGACGCCGGTGACCCAGGAGGCGTCGGGGGAGGCGAGGTAGGCGACGGCGGCGGCGATGTCCTCGGGGCGGCCGACGCGGCCCAACGGGTAGACGGCCGCCGCCCGTTCGAGGTGGTCCTCGCGGCCGGCCCAGTTGGGGGTGTGAATCGTGCCCGGCGCGACGAGGTTGACGCGGACGCCGCGGGGCGCGGCGTGGCCGGAGAGGGTGCGGGTCAGGCTGGCCAGACCCGCCTTGGCTGCGCTGTAGGCGTGGTTGCCGAAGTCCTGGATGCCGTTGACCGAGCCGATGTTGACGATCGAGCCGCGGCCACCGGCGGCGGCCAGGTGCGGCAGCGCGGCCCGGGCG
>LIQL01000434.1 GCA_001418405.1 Streptomyces diastatochromogenes
GTGCTGTTCGACCGCGCCCGCAGCGGGTGCCCCGGGGTGATCTGGTGGTGCGGTGGTGCTCATCGGTGGTGCTCCTTCACGGTGGCGGGCGCGGTCGAACAGCACGGCTACGACTTCATCCCGGAGTCGGAGCGGTACCTCTCGCCCCGTCAGCTCGGCTTCTTCTGGGCCGGGATCAACTCCTACCAGTTCTTCTTCGTCCTGGGCGCCGGGGCCATCGCGCTCGGCCTCTCGCTGGTCCAGGCCGTCGTGGCGGTGGTGATCGGCAACGCGCTCTTCACGCTCGTCGCCTACAGCTCGATCGCCGGACCGCGCGCCGGACTGCCGGCGCTCACCCTGAGCCGCGCCCCGTTCGGCGTCCTCGGCAACCGCGTCAACGCCCTGTTCACCTGGGCCATGTCCCTGGGCTTCAAGACCGTCAACGGGCTCCTCGGGGTCTTCGCGGTCCTCGCGCTCTTCGAACGGCTCGGCTGGCACCACCCCGGAGCCCCGGGCAAGGTCCTCGCGACCCTCGTCGTGCTCGGCGTGGCCATCGTGATCGCGGTCACCGGACACCGGCTGCTGGTCCGGGTGCAGCCGTTCTTCGCCCTGGCCATCGCGGTGATCTTCGCGCTGCTGCTCTGCCACACGGTCGGCGACGTCAACTGGAACTGGCACCCCGCCCACGCCCCGTCCGGCACCGGCACGATCGCGCTGGTCTTCTCCGCCGCGGCGCTCGTCGCCTCCGGGTCCCTGTCCTACCTCGTCGTCTCCCCCGACTACGCCCGCTACCTGCCCTCCGACACACCGGTGCGCAAGGTGTTCTGGCGGGTGCTGGGCGGCGGCGCGGGCATGGCCGTCTACCTGGGCGTCACCGGCGTCCTGGTCGCCACCCGCACCAACCTCTCCGACCCGGTCGCCGGCGTCGAACCCCTGGTCCCCGGCTGGCTGTACGTCCTCTACATCGCCGCCTGCTTCCTCGGCTCGATCTCCAACAACGCCTCCGTCTTCTACTCCTCCGGCCTCGCCATCCAGGCGATCAGCATCCCCCTCAAGCGCTGGCTGGCCACCGCCCTCGACGCCCTCCTCGCGCTGGTCGCGGTCCTGCTGATCCTCTTCGTGTACGACTTCGAGACCGCGTTGAACGACTTCCTGTCGCTGGTCAACGTGTGGGCGGGACCGTTCGCCGCGGTCTGGATCACCGACGGGGTGCTGCGCCGCTGGCAGTACGACGCGCACGCCATCCACACCAGCGACGCCAGCAGCCGCTACTGGGGCCTGGGCGGCGTCAACGTCCGCGGCATCGCGGCCATGGCGTGCGGCATGGGAACGGGTCTGCTCACCATCAACTCGCCGCTGCTGCACAGCTGGCTGAGCGCCCGGCTCGGCGGCACCGACCTGTCCTGGTTCCTGCCCATCGTGGTGTCGGGCGCCGTCTACGCGCTGCTCGCCGGCCGGCGGGTGCGCGGCGAGGTCCGGGCCGGCTGACCGCGCCCGCGCCGGTCGCCCCGCGCCGGCCGGCCGAGTCCGAGGGCGGCACCCGTGCGCGGGTGCCGCCCTCGTCGGCGCTCCACGGCGGGCGGAACACGCCACCGGGCCCGGCACGGGGATCGTCCGGCGCCGGTGGCTGGGAAAGATCCGGATGGTCCCGCAGCCCACCCGCGGCCGGGGCCGAGCCGGCCGCCGCCCGCCCGGGGCGGCCGGATCCGCGCCACCGCCCGAGGAGCACCACGTGACCCACCCCGCATCCCTCACCGTCGCCCGCCTGGACGGCCCGGCCGCCGAACGGGCCGAAGCCGACCTCACGCTCGTCCACGCCGACGCGTTCGCCGAACCGCCGTACTGCGAGACCGGGGACGACGTCCGCGCCGCCTTCCGCCGCTTCCGCGACACCACCCGGAACCCAACGTTCCGCGCCGCGCTGGCCCGCACACCGGACGGCACCCCCGTCGGCATGGCGTACGGCGCCCACCTCGGACCGGAGGCCGGCTGGTGGGACGCGCTCACCGCGCCCGTGCCGGAGGCCGTGCGCCGCGAGGACGGCCGGTGCACCTTCGACCTGAGGGAACTGGCCGTGCGCCTGCCTTGGCGCGGCCACGGCCTCGCGCGCCGGCTGCACGAGACCCTCCTCGACGGCCTCGCGGCCGAGCGGGTGGTCCTCCACGTCCACCCGGCGGGCGAGGCCGCCCAGGCCGCCTACCGGTCCTGGGGCTACCGCAAGTTCGGCGAGGCCCGCCCGCGGACCGGCGCCGACCTGCACGACGTGCTGTTCCTCGACCTGAGACGCGGGCCCGCGTAGGGCTGATAGCAAAGACCGCCCCGCGCACGCCCCCGAACGGCCGGCGCCCGGTCCGCTGCGGACGGACCGGGCGCCGGCGTCCGGACGGAGTCGTCAGTTCCGCTGGCGCGGGGTGACGATGGCGAACTTCGGGTCGGGGAGGGTCAGCGTGGAGAAGACGGCGTCCGTCGCCTCCTGCGCCCGCTCGCCCTCCAGCGTGATCTTCCCCGCCTGCACGGCCTTGTTGAAGTTCTCCTTGAAGCCGGGGGTCTCGGCCAGTTCGTTGAGCGTCTGGCGGCTCAGCGTGACGGTCGCTGCCGGCAGCTCGACGAAGCGGTCCCCGCCCTCGACGAAGACCAGCACGCCGTTGCGGAGCGTCGTGGTGCACTTCTCCCCGGTCGCGGCGCCCTGCGCGTCGGTGAAGACCCAGTTGAGGGCGATCGGGGCGAGGTGCTGCTCGGCGGCCGTCGGCCCGTCCACGCTGCGGGCGAGCGCGGAGAAGTACTGGTCCAGAGTGGTGCTGCGGATCAGGTCGGAGGAGGACTGGCTGACGATCAGCGGCTGCGGACCGTTCACCACTTCCTGGGCACCGGTGAGGTAGGCGTTGCGCCAGGTGCCGTTCTCACTGCCGTAGCCGAGCTGGGTGAAGACCTTGGCCTGGAGCTCCTTGGCCCGGGTGACCTGCGGCTCGGCCAGCGGGCTGCCGTCTTCCGCGGCGGCCGCGAAGATGACGTGGTTGAGGAGTTCGGCGGCCCAGCGGTAGCCGTCCGGGGTGTCGCGGTCGTACGCCTGCTGAGCTTGGTCGACGACGGCTTCGGCACCGCCCATCGCCGTCACGTAGGCCGCACCCGCCTCGACGGGCGGCAGTTCCCACAGGTGTGCCGGGTTGCCGTCGTACCAGCCCATGTAGCGCTGGTAGACCGCCTTGAGGTTGTGGCTCATCGAGCCGTAGTAGCCCCGGTTGTACCAGTGGTCACGCAGGCCGGGCGGCAGGTCCTGGAGCTCTTCGGAGATCTCGATGCCGGTGCGGCCGTCGTTGATCAGCCGCAGCGACTGGTCGTTGAGGTAGCCGTACATGTCGCGCTGCTTGTTGAGGAATTCGAGGATGCGCTCGTTGCTCAGCTTGCCGCCCGGCTCCTCGTGCTCCGCCTCCGCCCACACCGGCCAGTGGTGCGAGGCGAACAGGACGTCCGTCTCCTTGCCGAAGGTCTGGATCGCCTCGGTGAGGTACTTCGACCAGGCGTGCGCGTCCCGCACCTGCGCACCGCGCAGGCTGAGGATGTTGTGCATGGTGTGCGTGGCGTTCTCCGCGATGCACAGGGTCCGGGCGTCCGGGAAGTAGATGTTCATCTCCGCCGGCGCCTCGGTACCCGGCGTGAGCTGGAGGACCAGCGGGAAGCCGAACTCCTCGAACACGTACAGCCCCGGCCGCCAGGGGATGACGTACGAGCCGCTCCAGGAACCCTTCGGAACCGGCTGGTACTGCGGCCCACCGATGTAGTGGGTCGGCGGGATGAGGGTCACCTCGCCCGTGGAGATCGTCAGGCCCAGGCCCGAACCGACCTGCCCCATGGGGCCCTTGTCCAGCTGCGCCGCGTACATGTACTGCGCGCGCCGCGCCATCGCCGGACCGGCGTAGACGTTCTCGCTGATCGCGTGCTCCAGGAAGCCGTCCGGTGCGACGATCGGCACCCCCGGGTCCGCGGGATCGCCCAGCTCGGCGAAGATGCCGCGGGCGCCGCCGAAGTGGTCG
>LIQL01000435.1 GCA_001418405.1 Streptomyces diastatochromogenes
CGTTCCCGCCCGCCGCGGCGGCTGCGCGGCCCCCGCAGCCTCGCCGGGCAGCTCTTCGCCATGCAGGTGGTCCTGGTGGCGGTGGTGGTCCTGGGCTGCGCGGTCTTCGCGTACGTGAGCGCCGAACGGCAGGCGGAGGAGACCGCGCGACGGCAGGCGACCGCGGCGGCCACCGCCGTCGCCGACTCCCCGGCCGTGGTGGCCGCGGCCCGCACGAAGGACCCGACCGCCGCGCTCCAGCCGTACAGCGAGCGGCTGCGGCGGGACGCCGGGGTGGACTTCGTGGTGGTGATGGCGCCGGACGGGACACGCTGGACGCACCCCGAGCCGTCCGCGATCGGCGGGAAGTACCTCGGCCACATCGGCCCGGCGCTGCGCGGCGAGGTCTTCCCGGAGACGCACATGGGGGTGCTCGGCCCGTCCGTGCGGGTCGTCGCCCCGGTCCGCGACCCCGAGCGGGGCGGCGCGATCACCGCGCTGGTCAGTTCCGGCATCACCATCGCCACGATCAGCGAGCAGTTGCGGGACCAGGTCCTGGCGCTGGTGGGGGTGGCCGCGGCGGCGCTGGCGCTGGGCGGCCTGGGCACGTACGTGGTCAACGCCCGGCTGCGCCGGCACACCCACGGGATGAACACGGCCGAGCTGGCCCGGATGTACGACTACCACGAGGCGGCGCTGCACGCCGTCCGCGAGGGGCTCCTGATGCTGGACGGGGCCGGCCGGGTCGCGCTGATCAACGACGGCGGGCGGGAGCTGCTGGGCCTGACCGGGGACGCGGTGGGGCGGCCGGTGGACGGGCTGGGGCTGCCGGAGCCGCTGACCGCGGCGCTGCTGGCGGCCGGCCCCCGGGTCGACGAACTGCACCTGACCGGCGAGCGGGTGCTGGTCGTCAACTCCTCGCCGGTCTCCGGAGGTCAGCACCGCGGCAGCGTCGTCACCCTCCGCGACCACACCGAACTCCAGGCGCTGTCAGGTGAGTTGGACTCCGTCCGGGGCTTCGCCGAGGCGTTGCGCTCGCAGGCGCACGAGGCGGCCAACCGGCTGCACGCGGTGGTCTCGCTGATCGAACTGGGCCGGGCGGAGGAGGCGGTGGAGTTCGCCACCGCCGAGTTGGAGCTGGCGCAGGCGCTGACCGACCGGGTGGTGGGCGCGGTCGCCGAACCGGTGTTGGCCGCACTGCTGCTGGGCAAGGCCGCACAGGCCAACGAGCACGGCGTGGAGCTGGTGTTGACCGAGGACAGTCGGATCGACGACGGGGTGATCCCGCCGGACCTGCCCGCCCGCGACCTGGTGACGGTGCTGGGCAACCTCATCGACAACGCCCTGGACGCCGCCGCGCCGCCGCAGGAGCACGACGCGCCGCCCCAGGTGCGGGTCACCGCGCGGGCCGACGGCGGCGAACTGCTGCTGTGCGTCGCGGACAACGGGCCGGGGGTCGCCGCGGAGACCACCGAGGAGGTCTTCCGGCGCGGCTGGAGCACCAAGGAGCACGCGGGCGGCGGGGCCCGGGGGCTGGGTCTGGCACTGGTGCGGCAGGCGGTGCACCGCCACGGCGGCACGGTCGGGCTCGCCCGGGGGCCGCAGGGCGGTGCGCGGTTCACCGTGCGGCTGCCGCTGCGGGCGGCGGAAGGGACGGGGGTCCGATGAGCGCCGGGACCATCCGGGTGCTGGTCGTCGAGGACGATCCGGTCGCCGCGGCCGCGCACGCCCTGTACGTGGGGCGGGTGCCGGGCTTCGCGGTGTCCGGCACCGTGCACTCGGGGGCCGGCGCCCGCCGCCACCTCGACCAGCACCCGGTCGACCTGGTGCTGTTGGACCTCTTCCTGCCGGACGGCCACGGCCTGCAACTGCTGCGGACGTTGCGCGCGGCCGGCCAGAGCGCGGACATCATCGCGGTCACCTCCGCCCGCGACCTGGCGATGGTCCGCGAGGGCGTCTCCCTGGGCGTCGTGCAGTACGTGCTGAAGCCGTTCACCTTCGCCACCCTGCGGGACCGGCTGCTGCGCTACGCCGAGTTCCGGGCCACCAGCGGGGAGGCCAGCGGCCAGGACGAGGTGGACCGGGCGCTGGCGGCGCTGCGCGCCCCGCAGCCGGCCGCGCTGCCCAAGGGGCTGACCCCGGCGACCCTGCGGGCGGTGACGGAGGTACTGCGGGCCGCCGCCGACGGGCTGACCGCGACGGAGGCCGCCGCGGACGTGGGCATCTCCCGGATCACGGCCCGCCGGTACCTGGAGCACCTGGTGGCCGGCGGCCGCGCCGCCCGGGCGCCGCAGTACGGGCAGGTGGGCCGGCCGGAGCTGCGGTACCGCTGGTCGGGGCGGTGACCGGCGGCGGGCCGGCCCGCCGCCGAGCGACCGGAGCGCCCGCCCGGCACCGACCCGCCCGGCACCGGGCCGTGGCGGAATTTCTCCGTCCCGTTCATCGTGCCGTTCTCGTCGGAGCGACTTCCGGGCCCGGGTCGGCGAATTCGCTTTTCCGGGGAATTCCCGGGCGGACGACTTCGGGCGAACTCCCCGGATTCCCGATCCGGTACTCGACACCGGCGGTCCGGCTGTCCATCCTTATCTCCAAACGGCGGGCTCGCGGCGGCCCGCCGCGCGGTGCGGCAACGAGCCGCTTCGTTGGAGCAAAGTGCCTGACCAGCGGCGTGATCGGCCGGGATTGGCGAGAAAGCACCGAAAGCTGGCCGAGGGCAACCGACAGCTCCGTAGCTTCCTCCAACCTACAAACTTGGATATCCGCACGATAGGTGCCAAGCCACCCCGTCACTTACCGTGTGGCAGTGAACACGCACGACGGGGATGCACGCAGGCCCCCTTTCAACGCTGCCGCCGCCCGCCGGCTGCGCGAGGCCCTGGGCATGACCCACGCGCATGTCGCCTACGGAATCTGGGCCGCCTACGGAATTCGGCTGGAGCCCGCCGCGGTGGCGTCCTGGGAATTGGGGGAAAGCGCCCCCACCGAGGCCGAGCTGACCGCGCTGGCCGGCGCCCTGTGGTGCGCGCCCGCCGAACTCCTCGGCGCCCCCGGCACGCTGCGCGAGTTCCGGCTGGCGCTCGGCCTGGCCGCGGCCGACCTCGCGCTGCGCGTCGGCATGGACCAGGCGGCCTACGAGCGGTTGGAGGCCGGCGGCCGGTGGACCGGCACCGACCGGCAGGCGGCGGCGCTGGCGGCGGAGTTGCGGCTGCCGCTGCCGGCGCTGATCCGCTTCACCGGCCAGGAGGAGCGGCTGGCGGAGCTGCTGATCAGTGCGGCCACCACGCGCTGGCAGGGCTACGTCCGTCCAGTCGGCAAGCTCGCGCCGCTGCCCAAGGAGCGGTTGCAGCAGGCGCTCCAGGAACTGCACGAGGAGTACCACGCGACGATGACGGCGTCGCTCAGCTGGACCGGCGGGGACGCCTCGGACGAGGCCGGCAAGGCGGGCCGGGACTTCCTCGACGGCATCGTGGTGGAGTTCTGGCGGCGGGTCGGCGAGCCGGCACCCTGACGCCCGTGAGGTACCGACCCTGACGCGTCCCCGTCGGCCTGCGGACGGAGGGCCGTCCGTCCAGAGGATGACGCGGACGGCGGGCGTGGCACTTCCGGCCGGTCCGGCTTTCGGTCCTTCCGGCCGAAGACCGGGCGGTCGCCCGCGTCGAGGATGGACGGAGCGCTTTCACGCTGTCCGTCCGTCCTTTCCGTCACCCCAGGAGTTGTGGTGCCGCACGCCGCCGTCCCCCGTCCCGCCTTCCCCTCCCGTACCACCGCGGCCGTCGCCGCCCGCGCCACGGATCTGAGCAAGGTCTACGGCCAGGGCGAGACCCAGGTGGTCGCCCTGGACGCGGTCTCCGTCGACTTCCGGCAGGCCCAGTTCACCGCGATCATGGGCCCCTCCGGGTCCGGCAAGTCCACGCTGATGCACTGCATGGCCGGCCTGGACGCGATCTCCGGCGGGTCCGCGAGGATCGGCGACGTCGAGCTGACCGGGCTGAAGGACAAGAAGCTCACCCAGCTCCGGCGCGACAAGATCGGCTTCATCTTCCAGGCGTTCAACCTCCTCCCGACGCTCACCGCGCTGGAGAACATCACCCTCCCCATGGACATCGCCGGCCGCCGCGTGGACCAGGAGTGGGTCGGCCGGGTGGTGGAGACGGTCGGTCTGTCGGGCCGGCTCTCGCACCGGCCGGCGCAGCTCTCCGGGGGGCAGCAGCAACGGGTCGCGGTGGCACGGGCGTTGGCCGCCCAGCCGGAGATCATCTTCGCGGACGAGCCGACCGGGAACCTCGACTCGCGCTCGGGCGCCGAGGTGCTGGGCTTCCTGCGGGAGTCGGTGCGGGCGATGGACCAGACCGTGGTGATGGTCACCCACGACCCGGTCGCCGCCGCCTACGCGGACCGGGTGGTCTTCCTCGCGGACGGCCGGATCGTGGACGAGCTGGCCGAGCCGACGGCGGACAGCGTGCTGGACCGGATGCGGCGCTTCGAGACCGCAGGCCGGACCAGCTAGTCGCAGGCCGGACCGGCTGGCCGCCAGCCGGCCAGCCACCCCCAACCGACCTGTCGGAGAACCGAGTCGACCGCTGACGGCCGCCCCGCATCCGAGCCCCGGCCCCGTACCCAGGACTGACACACCACCATGTTCACCACTGCCTTGCGCAATGTCCTCGCGCACAAAGCCCGCCTTCTGATGACCGCGCTCGCGGTGCTGCTCGGCGTCGCCTTCGTCGCCGGCACCCTGATCTTCAGCGACAGCGTCGGCGAGGCGATCAAGAACGCCTCGGCCAAGAACCTCAAGGACGTGGCCGTCTCCGTCCAGGCGACCTCGCCCCCCGGCACCGGCCCGGAGCCGGCCAAGGACGGCAAGCGGGCCACCGCCCTCGACCAGCGGTTGGCCGACCGGATCCGCGCCCTGCCGGGCGTGACGTCGGTGCGCTCCGACGTCACCGGCGAGGCCACGCTGGCCGGCCGGGACGGCGAGCCGATCGGCAACGGCTGGCAGAACCGCGCCGCCAACTACCAGCCGGACGCGGACGGCAAGGACCTCCGCTATCCGCTGGTGCAGGGCCGCGGCCCGGCGTCCGACGGCGAGATCGCGTTGGCCGAGACCACCGCGAAGGCCGCGGGGGTGCGGGTCGGCGACTCCGTGCGGTTCGCCACCGACGGCCCGGTGCTGACGAAGAAGCTGGTCGGCATCGTGGCGACCGACGATCCGGCGGTGACCGCGGGCGGCAGCCTGGCGCTGTTCGACACCGCCACCGCACAGAAGCTGTACCTGCACCCGGGCCAGTTCGACGAGCTGGTGGTGGCGGCCGCGCCCGGCACCGATCAGCAGGCGCTGACCGCGAAGGTCCGGGCGCTGCTGCCCGCCGAGCGCGCGGAGGCGACCAGCGGGAGCGCCCTGGCCGCCGAGCAGTCCCGGCTGATCGCCGACCAGAACAGGGCGCTCAGCAGCACCCTGTTGACCTTCGCCGGGATCGCGCTGTTCGTGGGCGTCTTCATCATCGCCAACACCTTCACCATGCTGATCTCCCAGCGCAGCCGCGAGATCGCGCTGCTGCGCGCGGTGGGCGCCTCCCGCCGGCAGGTGGTGCGTTCGGTGCTCGTCGAGGCCGCGCTGCTGGGGCTGGTCTCCTCGGTCGTCGGCTTCGCGCTGGGCGCCGGGATCGCGGTGGGGCTGCGGGCCGCGCTGGACGCGAACGGCGCGGGCTTCCCCAACGGCCCGGTGGTGATCAGCCCGACCACGGTGCTCGCCTCCTTGGCCGTGGGGGTGCTGGTGACCGTCCTGGCCGCCTGGCTGCCGTCCCGCAGGGCGGCGCGGATCGCCCCGGTGGAGGCGCTGAGCACCGTCGAGGCGCCGCCGACCCCGCGCAGCCTGGTCGTCCGCAACGTCCTCGGTGCGCTGATCGGCGGCGCCGGCGTCGCGGTGATGCTGTGGGTCTCCACCCTCACCTCCGGCGACGACCTGCCGATCGCCATGATCGGGTCGATGCTCACCCTGACCGGCGCGATCATCCTGGCCCCGCTGCTGTCCCGGCCGCTGGTGTCGCTGGCCGGCCTGGTCACCTCGCGGTTCTTCGGCGTGAGCGGCAAGCTCGCCAAGGAGAACGCGCTGCGCAATCCGCGGCGGACGGCGGCGACCGGCTCGGCGCTGATGATCGGCCTGACCCTGATCACCGGGATGACCGTGGCGGGGCACTCCGCCCAGGTGGCGATGGACAAGATGGCCGGTAGTGGGCTGATCGCCGACTACAAGGTCGAGACCAACACCTACGTGGGCCTGGACCCGAAGCTGTCGGCGAAGGTGGCCGAGGTCCCCGGCGTCGCGGCCATGGCTCCGCTCCGCGGCACGGGCTTCTCCACCGCGCCCGGACCGGGGCCGGACAGCAACTTCGGTTTCCTGCGCGGCACCGACGTGGACCAGATCGGCAAGGTCACCCGCCTGAGCGTCGTCCAGGGGTCGTTGGACGCGGTCAAGGCCGGCGGGATCGCCATCTCGGAGAGCGGCGCCAAGGAGCACGGCTGGCACGCCGGCGACACCGTGAAGGTGACGTTCTACGACAAGAAGAAGGCCGAGCTGAAGGTCGGCGCCGTCTACGCGGACAACGAGGTCCTCGGCGCGTCCTTCGCGCCCACCGCCGTCGTCGATCCGCACCTGGACCGGCTCCGCAACGACGAACTCCTGGTGAAGACGGCGAACGGCACGTCCCCCGCGCTGGTCAAGGAGATCCGCAAGGCGCTCGGCGACAGCCCGCTGCTGAAGATCCAGGACCGCGACGACCTGCGCAAGGAGACCGCCGGGCAGATCGACACCATCGTGAACATGGTCTACGGGCTGCTCGCAATGGCCGTGATCATCGCGGTGGTCGGCGTGGTGAACACCCTGGCCATGTCGGTCTTCGAGCGCACCCGGGAGATCGGGATGCTGCGCGCCATCGGGCTGGCCCGCAGCGGCATCAAGCAGATGGTCCGGCTGGAGTCGGTGGTGATCTCGCTCTTCGGCGCGGTCCTCGGCATGGTCCTGGGCATCTTCCTGGCGTGGGCCGGCGGCAGCCTGGTCGGCTCGTCCTTCCCGACCTACGAGATGCTGTTGCCCTGGGGCCGGCTCGGCCTGTTCCTGCTGATCGCCCTGGTCGTCGGGGTGCTGGCCGCGGTGTGGCCGGCCCGGCGGGCGGCCCGGCTGAACGTGCTGGAGTCCATCGGCGCCCAGTGAGGCACCGGCCCGTGGCCCGAAACGCCGTCGGCGGCGCACCCAACGGTGCGCCGCCGACGGCGTGTTGACGGGGCGGGGCGCGTCCGGCGGCTCGCGGCCGGACGGACCCCGGGGCGTCAGAAGACCGACTCGGCCTCGTCCATGCGGCTCTCCGGGACCCGCTTGAGCTCGGTGATCGCGTCGGCCAACGGGGCCATGACGATGTCGGTGCCGCGCAGGGCGGTCATCTTGCCGAAGTCGCCGCGGTGCGCGGCCTCGACGGCGTGCCAGCCGAAGCGGGTGGCCAGCACCCGGTCGTAGGCGGTGGGGGTGCCGCCGCGCTGGACGTGGCCGAGGATGACCGGGCGGGCCTCCTTGCCGAGGCGCCGCTCCAGTTCGCGGGCGAGCGCGGTGCCGATGCCGGAGAACCGCTCGTGGCCGAACTGGTCGATGGCGCCCTTCTTGTAGTCCATGGTGCCGGCGAGCGGGTGGGCCCCTTCCGCGACGCAGACCACCGCGAACTTCTTGCCCCGGGCGAACCGCTCCTCGACCATCTTCACCAGGTCGTTGACGTCGAACTCGCGTTCCGGTAGGCAGATGCCGTGGGCGCCGCCGGCCATCCCGGACTCCAGCGCGATCCAGCCCGCGTGCCGGCCCATGACCTCGACGACCATCACCCGCTGGTGCGATTCCGCGGTGGTCTTGAGGCGGTCGATGGCCTCGGTGGCCACGCCGACGGCGGTGTCGAAACCGAAGGTGCGGTCGGTGGAGGAGATGTCGTTGTCGATGGTCTTGGGGACGCCGACGACCGGCATGCCGGCGTCGGCGAGCATCCGCGCCGCGGTCAGCGTGCCCTCGCCACCGATCGGGATCAGGACGTCTATCCCGTACTCGCGGGAGAAGTCCTTGGCGCTCTCGCACGCCTCGCGCAGCCGGGCGCGCTCCAGGCGGGCGGAGCCGAGGATGGTGCCGCCACGGGCGAGGATGCCGCTGACCGCGTCCAGGTCGAGCTTGCGGAAGCGTCCGTCGAGCAGACCCTTGAAGCCGTCCTCGAAGCCGATGACCTCGTCGCCGTGTCCGGCGAGGGCACGGTGGACGACGGACCGGATCACAGCATTGAGGCCGGGACAGTCGCCGCCTGCGGTGAGGACTCCGATACGCATCGTGCTGTGTCTCCTGTGCTCGCTGTCGGTTCGTGTGAGCCGGTCCGATTGTTTCACGGGCCGGCCGGCCCGGGCCGCACCCGAGCGACCACCCCCACTGTCCCCGGCCCCGGCGCCACAGGGAAACTGGGAGAGCGACTTATCCAGCGGCGCAGGTATTGTCAAGAGGGGCAAGCCCACAATAACGGGTCATTTTGACCGTGTGAGCAGGGAAAACTCGCGAGCACGAGCTTCGCGGCCATCGGATGGACGGAGACCACGCGTGACGCGCAGCGTGTACGTGACCGGTATCGACCGCGGCGACGGACGCCAGGTCATCGAGCTGGGAGTCATGGAGCTCCTGACCCGCCACGTCGACCGGGTGGGGGTCTTCCGGCCCCTGGTCCACGACGGGCCCGACCGGCTGTACGAGCTGCTGCGGGCCCGCTACCGCCTCACCCAGCCCGCCGACTCCGTCTACGGCATCAGCTACGCGGAGGCCGCCGCCCTCCAGGCCGAGCGCGGCACCGACGAGCTGGTCTCCCGGCTCGTCGACCGCTTCCACGCCGTGGCGAGGGAGTACGAGTACGTCCTCGTCCTCGGCTCGGACTACGCCGACACCAGCCTGCCGGACGAGCTGGCGCTCAACGCCCGGCTGGCCAACGAGTTCGGCGCCGCGGTCATACCCGTCGTCGGCGGCCAGGGCCAGGACGCCGAATCGGTCCGCGCCGAGGCCCGCAACGCCCACCGCGCCTACACCACGCTGGGCTGCGACGTCGTCGCGCTGGTCGTCAACCGCGTCGCGCCCGAGCAGCGCACGGCCGTCGTGGAGCGGCTCGCCGCCCGGCTGCCGGTGCCCTGCTACGCGCTGCCCGAGGAGGGCTCGCTGTCCGCGCCGACCGTCGGCCAGATCGTGCAGGCGCTCGGCGCCGAGATCCTGCTGGGCGACGACTCCGGGCTCGCCCGGGACGCCCGGGACTTCGTCTTCGGCGGGGCGATGCTGCCGACCTTCCTCAAGGCACTCACCCCCGGCTGCATGGTGATCACCCCCGGGGACCGCGCCGACCTCGTCATCGGCTCGCTCGCCGCGCACAGCGCCGGCGCCCCGCCGATCGCCGGCGTGGTGCTCACCCTCGACGAGCGCCCCGGCCCCGACATCATGGCGCTGGCCGCCCGCCTCGCGCCCGGCACCCCGGTCGTCTCGGTGCCCGGCGGCTCCTTCCCGACCGCCGCCGAGCTGTTCGCCGTCGAGGGCAAGCTGAACGCCGCCTCGCCGCGCAAGGCGGAGACCGCGCTCGGCCTCTTCGAGCGGCACGTGGACACCGGCGAGCTGACCGACCGGATCTCGGTCGCCCGCTCCGGCCGGGTCACCCCGATGATGTTCGAGCACGAGCTGATCGAGCGGTCCCGCAGCGGCCGCCGCCGGGTCGTCCTGCCCGAGGGCGCCGAGGAGCGGGTGCTGCGCGCCGCCGACGTGCTGCTGCGCCGCGACGTCTGCGACCTGACGCTGCTGGGCGAGGAGGACGCGGTCCGCAAGCGCGCCGCCGACCTGGCCATCGACCTGGCGGACGCGCAGGTCATCGACCCGCAGACCTCGCCGCTGCGCGAGCGGTTCGCCGAGTTGTACGCCACGCTCCGCTCCCACAAGGGCGTCAGCTACGAACTCGCCTACGACGTGGTCGCCGACGTCTCCTACTTCGGCACGCTGATGGTGCAGGAGGGCCTGGCCGACGGCATGGTCTCCGGCGCCGTGCACTCCACCGCCGCCACCATCCGGCCGGCCTTCGAGATCATCAAGACCAAGCCGGGCGCCCAGATCGTCTCGTCGGTCTTCTTCATGTGCCTGGCCGACCGGGTGCTGGTCTACGGCGACTGCGCGGTCAACCCGGACCCGAACGCCGAGCAGCTGGCCGACATCGCCATCCAGTCCGCCACCACCGCCGCCCAGTTCGGCGTCGAGCCGCGGATCGCGATGCTGTCGTACTCCACCGGCACCTCCGGCTCCGGCGCCGACGTCGACAAGGTCCGCAAGGCCACCGAGCTGGTCCGCGAGCGGCGCCCGGACCTGCTGGTCGAGGGCCCGATCCAGTACGACGCCGCGGTGGACGCGGCGGTCGCGCGGACCAAGCTCCCGGGCTCCGAGGTCGCCGGCAAGGCCACCGTGCTGATCTTCCCGGACCTCAACACCGGCAACAACACCTACAAGGCCGTACAGCGATCCGCCGGCGCCGTCGCGGTCGGCCCGGTCCTACAGGGCCTGCGCAAGCCCGTCAACGACCTCTCGCGCGGCGCCCTCGTCCAGGACATCGTCAACACCGTCGCCATCACCGCGATCCAGGCCCAGGGCGCCCAGCCCGGCGCCGGCCCCACCGCCTGACCCCGCCCCCCATCGGAAAGCCCCTTCATGACTGCCAACGCCACCCGCGTCCTCGTCCTCAACTCCGGCTCCTCGTCGGTGAAGTACCAACTGCTCGACATGGAGAAGGCGGCGGACGGCGACTCCGCGGGTGCGCGCCTCGCCGTCGGCCTCGTCGAGCGGATCGGTGAGGGGACGTCGCGCCTGGCCCACACCCCGCTGGCCGCCGGCGGCGCGACCCGCGAGACCACCGGCCCGATAGCCGACCACCAGGCCGCGCTGAAGGCGGTGGCCGACGAGCTGGCCGCCGACGGGCTCGGGCTGGACTCCCCGGAGCTGGCCGCGATCGGACACCGGGTGGTGCACGGCGGGCTGAAGTTCACCGCGCCGACCGTGATCGACGCGGCGGTGCTCAAGGAGATCGAGCGGCTGGTGCCGGTGGCCCCGCTGCACAACCCGGCCAACATCATCGGGATCCGCACCGCCCAGGCGCTGCGTCCCGACCTCCCGCAGGTCGCGGTCTTCGACACCGCCTTCCACACCACGATGCCGGAGTCCGCGGCCCGCTACGCCATCGACGTGGAGACCGCCGACGCGCACCGCATCCGCCGTTACGGCTTCCACGGCACGTCGCACGCCTACGTCTCCCGCCGCACCGCCGAACTGCTCGGCAAGGCGCCGGAGGAGGTCAACGTGATCGTGCTGCACCTGGGCAACGGCGCCTCCGCGTCCGCGGTCCGGGGCGGCCGCTGCGTGGACACCTCCATGGGGCTGACCCCGCTGGAGGGCCTGGTCATGGGCACCCGCTCCGGTGACATCGACCCGGCGGTGACCTTCCACCTCAAGCGGGTGGCCGGGATGTCCGCGGACGAGATCGACGAGCTGCTCAACAAGAAGAGCGGCCTGCTCGGGCTGTGCGGCGACAACGACATGCGGGAGATCCGCCGCCGGATCGACGAGGGCGACGAGCGGGCCGCGCTCGCCTTCGACATCTACATCCACCGGCTGAAGAAGTACCTCGGCGCCTACACCGCGGTCCTCGGCAAGGTCGACGCGGTGGCCTTCACCGCGGGCGTCGGCGAGAACGCCGCCCCGGTCCGGGCCGCCGCCGTCGCCGGTCTGGAGGAGCTGGGCATGGCGGTGGACGCCTCGCTCAACGCCGTGCGGTCCGACGAGCCGCGGCTGATCTCGCCCGACTACGCCCGGGTGGCGGTCGCCGTGGTGCCCACCGACGAGGAACTGGAGATCGCCCGCCAGACATACGCCCTGGTCACCGCCTCGTAAGCCGCGATCCCGCGGGGAGTGCCGCGGGATCCGCCCGCTCCGCCCGCGTCGCCCCTCCTCGGCTAAAGGGCCTTTGAAGCAGAGCGAAATATTCCGCTCCGAAACAAACCGATAGGATCGAGACATGCGCCGTTCCAAAATCGTCTGCACCCTGGGCCCCGCCGTCGACTCCTACGAGAAGCTGAAGACGCTGATCGAGGCCGGCATGAACGTGGCCCGCTTCAACATGAGCCACGGGACCCACTCGGAGCACGAGGAGCGGTACCACCGCCTCCGCAAGGCCGCCGAGGAGACCGGCCGCGCCGTCGGCGTGCTGGCCGACCTCCAGGGCCCCAAGATCCGCCTGGAGACCTTCGCCGAGGGCCC
Source organism: Streptomyces diastatochromogenes (assembly GCA_001418405.1). GTDB lineage: Bacteria > Actinomycetota > Actinomycetes > Streptomycetales > Streptomycetaceae > Streptomyces > Streptomyces albulus_C. The sequence goes on from LIQL01000435.1 coordinate 12,317, forward strand.
GGTCGAGCTGGTCCGCGGGGACGAGTTCGTGATCACCACCGAGGACGTCCCCGGTGACAAGCACATCTGCGGCACCACCTACAAGGGCCTGCCCGGCGACGTCTCCAAGGGCGACCCGGTCCTGATCAACGACGGCAACGTCGCCCTCCAGGTCGTCGAGATCGACGGCCCGCGGGTGCGCACCATCGTCATCGAGGGCGGGGTCATCTCCGACCACAAGGGCATCAACCTGCCCGGCGCCGCGGTCAACGTCCCGGCGCTGTCCGAGAAGGACATCGACGACCTGAAGTTCGCCCTGCACATGGGCTGCGACATGGTCGCGCTGTCCTTCGTGCGGGACGCCAAGGACGTCCAGGACGTGCACCGCGTCATGGACGAGGTGGGCCGCCGGGTCCCGGTCATCGCCAAGGTCGAGAAGCCGCAGGCGGTCGCCAACATGCAGGAGGTCGTGATGGCCTTCGACGCGGTGATGGTGGCCCGTGGCGACCTGGCGGTGGAGTACCCGCTGGAGAAGGTCCCGATGGTGCAGAAGCGCCTGGTGGAGATGTGCCGCCGGAACGCCAAGCCGGTGATCGTCGCGACCCAGATGATGGAGTCGATGATCACCAACTCGCGGCCGACCCGCGCCGAGGCGTCCGACGTCGCCAACGCCATCCTCGACGGCGCCGACGCGGTGATGCTCTCCGCCGAGTCCTCGGTGGGCCAGTACCCGATCGAGACCGTCAAGACCATGTCGAAGATCGTCGAGGCGGCCGAGGAGGAGCTGCTCTCCAAGGGCCTGCAGCCGCTGGTGCCCGGCAAGAAGCCGCGCACGCAGGGCGGTGCGGTGGCCCGCGCGGCCTGCGAGATGGCCGACTTCCTCGACGGCAAGGCCCTGGTGGCGTTCACCAAGTCCGGTGACACCGCCCGCCGGCTCTCCCGCTATCGCGCCGCCCAGCCGATCCTGGCCTTCACCACCGACGTCGCCACCCGCAACCAGCTCACCCTGAGCTGGGGCGTGGACTCCTTCGTCGTGCCGCACGTCGACAACACCGACGCCATGGTGGACCTGGTCGACGCCGAGCTGCTCAAGCTCAAGCGCTACAGCGAGGGCGACACCATGATCATCACCGCCGTTTTCCGTTGCCGCACGGTCGGGACCGGCGCCGGCCGGGTCAGTCCTCGATGGACACCCGCATGCCGGGGATGTGCAGGTTGCCGCCGAACTGGCCCGCCTGGTCCAGCTTCACCTTGCTGAAGTAGGCGTACGGGACGTTGATCGGCGGCGGGTGCTCCGGGTCGAAGACGATCGGGATCAGACCGAACAGGTTGCCCTGGAGCCGCTCGGTGTAGAGCGTCACCTTGCCGTCGCGGATGGTCGACGTGGAGCCCGGCGTCGAGCGCACGTGGTAGTGCTTGCCCGAGGCCGGGTCGTCGACGATCTGGTGCAGGTCGGCGATGTCGATGCTGTCGGCGGTGAACTTCAGGACCTGCTTGGTGTGGCCGTTCTGCGTCGTGACGTTGACGACGCCCACGTAGTCCAGACCGCGCAGGGTCAGCCCGCTGGACTCCAGGTGCCAGGGCAGGTCGGGCAGGGTGACCGGCGTCTGCTCGTTCTTGCCGGCCTGCTTGTTCTCGACGACGCAGGGGTAACCGGGCTTGCCGCTGGCGTCCTTGCCGTCCAGCCCGCCGCCGGGCAGGGCGTTGTCGACGGTGCCGACGGCGCCGTGCACGGTGTCGTTGACCGCCTTCGACGGGTTCTTCAGCGCGTCGCCGACCGGCTTGGTGACCTCGTCCAGGCCGGGCCCGGAGCCCTTCGACGACGGGTCCTCGCCGGACGGGTCGGCCGAGGGCGAGGGGGACTTCGTGGCGGACGCGGACGGCGAGGGGCTCGACGAGGCCGTCGGCTCCTCGGACTTCTTGTGCACGCCGAAGAGGCCGCCGAGCGCGTCGCCGATGCCGCCCAGCAGCCCGCCGTCGTCCTTCTTCTCCGGGGAGGCGGAGGGCGACGGGGTCGCGGAGGCGGACGGGTCCGCCGACGGCTTGGTGGTGCTCGCGTCCTTGCTGGCGGACGGCGACGGCGAGGGTGAAGCGGACGGGTCCGCCGACGGCTTGCCGTCCTTGCCGGCGTCCTTCTGGTCCTTGGCTGCCTTGCCGTCCTTGGCGTCGTCCTTGGCCTTGCCGTCCTTTGCCTTGGCGTCCTGGCCGGACGTGTCCGGGGCGGTGACGCAGGGACCGTTCCTGAAGGGGCTCTCGGGCGGCGCCGGCTTGGCGATCGCCATCTGGGGCGTCAGCCCCATGCCCATGAGGACGGCCGACGGCATCGCCGCGATGGCGATCGCCTTGCCCGCGGGCACATGCAGGCGGGTCAGCAGCGGCTTGCGGGGCGCCGCGTGCCGCGGCCCGCCTCTCGCCCCGGTGGCTGCGGATTCTTCCCCTGCCTCCGGCGGGGGTGCCCCCACCGGCAGCTGGTCACCCGGCACGGTGCCTCCCGTTCCTTCCGTTGGTCGGGCTCGTTCCTGACAGGTTGTCCAGTCCGTTGCCCAACCCGGGACCACCGACCGCCGGAGCGGGGTTGGTGGCGACCACCGGTCCGACGACGCGGTCCGGCTCGTCGGACCCGTCCTCGCCCTGCACGGGCTTGCCCGGCGCCCAGGAGACGCCCAGCGCACCGCCGATCAGCCCCAGCAGGAAGCCGATCAGGAAGGCGCCGAAGTTCGAGACGACCAGGGAGACCAGCGACAGCAGGATCGCCGCGACACCGGCGAAGACCCGCGAGACCGGCTGGAACCACATGGTCAGGCCGAGCACCACCAGCAGCACGCCGATGATCAGCGAACCCGCGCCGGCCGTGGTCGCCATGCGGACGGTGAGGGAACCGATGGTGAGGTTCGCGTAGGGGATGTACATGATCGGGGCGCCGGCGAGGAGGGTCAGCAGGCCGCCCCAGAACGGGCGTTGCCCACGCCACTCCCGGAAGGCCTGCCGCTTCCGGCCGAGGGTCTCGTTCAGCTGTGGTCGTTCTGCGCTCATGCCGCAGCCTCCCTACGGTCGGCGGTCCCGCATGCGCGCCGCGCGTACCTGTTGATGACTCTCCCCCAGCCTCCGGCCGGGGCGTCCCCCATGCTCCAGTCACTCATGTCGTCCGGCTCCTCGGGACTGGCAATTCGGTGGATCCGTGGGTGCTCTTCAGCGCTACCGGGCGTACGGGCACGGGGAACGGCTCACGCCGTGCGACTGCTTGCCCCGCGCCCGCACGCTCAGTGCGTCAGTAGCACTCGTTCTTGCCCTTGGTGACGCTCATCTTGAGGCCACTGAGCTTGAAGGTGCCGGCCGTGGTGGCCCAGGCACGCTGCTTGACACCGGTCAGGACGGCCGTGTCGGCCTCCTGGGCGAAGGAGCCGGGGTCGGCCTTGTCGCCCTCCTTGATGCCGGGACCCTTGGTCGACGATCCCGCAGCAACACCGATGTTGATGTTCCTGAAGGTCGCGTCCGCGCTCAGCTGGTCGAGGTCGATGTAGAGGTTCTTCGCCACGACCGGCGTTTCACCACCACCGGCCCGCAGCTGCATCGACACGTCGCCGAAGACCGGGACCGGCACGACGACGGACTGGCAGAGGTTACGGATCTTGGCGGTGGAGAACGCCGAGACCGCCACCGGGACGTTCTTGCCGTCCTTCTGGGCATCGACCGCGCCGTACTGCACGAAGCCCGTGCCGTCCAACCGGTCCGTGCTGACCTTGAACTGCTGGCCGGACACGCTGAACGACGCCGCCAGGGCGCCCTGCGAAAGGGCGACGCCGATCGCGGCGGTGGCCGCGACGCTCGGCACCATGACGACGGCGAACCGCTTCCATCTGGTCCCGCCACGAGTCAGGGACTCCATGACTTTCCTCCTTCTCGGACGTACATCTCCGGTACGTACCGCCCCACTTGAGGGAGGCCGCACCTGGGATGGGAGAAGTGCTACGTCCTCGGGAAGGAGAGCGCCCGTCTCGGAGGCACAGCGTGTTTCCGAACACCGGCGATCACCCCCGAGCGACAACCACTGGCCACGCTCTCGCGCAACCTCACCGGACAGGCTCTGCCGAACGGCAAAGACCCCCCTGTCCAGGGCCGGCGCCACTGCCGCCGACCCACTCGGTGGGGACCCAAGTACCCCGCTGCGCCGACCGGATGCCGGGCTGCGGGAAATGGACCGAGCGTGGCCGATCGTCGTGCATTCCCGGCCGCCGCACAAGGCCCTCGTTACTTGCGGGTAACGGGCCGATAACCACGCCGCGACGCTCGGAGATCATCCGCGCACGCACCGTCGTCACTAACGATGACCAAACAAGGGGCAATTGGCAGCAGACACCGGCAAATTGGCCGCCTGGACTTACTCCAAGTAACAGCGGCCACCTTTACCAAGTTTCAGTAAAGCGTGGCCGCTGTTCCGTTTGCCGGACGCGCGTGCGGGAGTTCCCGCGGGGCGGAACCGGGCCAGGACGGATATTCCCCAGGAAAGCGCCGGAGCCACGGGCAAGTGGGCGCGTAGCGCCGCCTTCTGGGGTGGTGCTCAGGTGGCGGGAGAGGAGTGCCGGGTCAGAACAGCACGCGCGCCAGGGCGGTGCGCGCCTTCGTCACCCGCGGGTCGTCGGCGCCGATCACCTCGAACAGCTCCAGCAGCCGGACCCGCGCGGCCTCCCGGTCGTCCCCGGCCGTCCGCTGCACGGCGTCGACCAGGCGCCCGAAGGCGTCCTCGACGTGACCGCCCACCAGGTCCAGGTCCGCGGCGGTGATCTGCGCCTGGACGTCGGTCGGGCGGTCCGCGGCCTCCTGCCGGACCGTCTGCGGGTTGAGGCCCTGCACCCGCTTCAGGAGTTCGGCCTGGGCCAGGCCGAGCTTGGCCTCCGGGTTGGTCGGGTCGTCGGCGAGGACGTTGCGGTAGGCGCGGATGGCGCCGTCGAGGTCACCGGCGTCCAGCGCGTCGGCCGCCGCGGTCAGCGCCGCGTCGTACGGGCCGACCGGCGGCGGCGCCGCGGCCTCGGCCTGCTCGGCCGCCGCCGGGTCCACCGGCACGCCGACGATGCCGAACTGCTGCTCGGCGACCTGCACCAGCTGATCCAGCACCTGACGGAGCTGCCCCTCGGGGACCGCGCCCTGGAAGAGCGGGATCGGCTGGCCCGCGACGACCGCGAACACCGCCGGGATGCCCTGCACCCCGAACTGCTGGAACAGCATCTGGTTGGCGTCGACGTCGATCTTGGCGAGGACGAACTTGCCGGCGTACTCCGCCGCGAGGTTCTCCAACAGCGGTCCGAGCTGCTTGCACGGCTCGCACCACTCGGCCCAGAAGTCGATGACGACCGGGACCTCGGTGGACCGCTGGAGGACGTCCTCCTGGAACCCCGCCTCGTCGACGTCGAACACCAGGCGGGTGGCACCGACCGGCGCCGCGCCCGTGCGGGCGGCCTCGGCGCGGGCCTGCTCGGCCTTCTGCTTCGCTTCCCCGGCCGCCTTCACCGCTGCGAGGTCGACGACTCCACTCATGGACATGTTGCGTGGCTGCATGGGTCCATCCTCCCCCCTGAGCGACCGGTTCCGGAAAGCGATCCGGAAAGCGGGCCCGCCGTCCGCCGGCCCGCCCCGCTGGAATGCGGTGCGCGCCCGGGATCCGGTGCCCGGCTGATGCCCCGAAGGGCCGTGCGCGTGCGGCCATGGGTCCCCACCCACAGCCAGTGGTCATCGCTCTTTCGCTACAGGTCGTAGCGTAACTCGGGGGCGCCCCGGGCCGGCAACCACTTCCCGCCGGCCGCTTGGTGATCTCCCTCACGAACCTCGGCGACGCCCCGGGTCCCGATTCCCCTACTGGCCGGTATGGTCGCCCGCATGCACCAGTCCGCCCACCCCTCGAAAGGCCGCCCGGGCCGCCCCCGCAGCGTCGAAACCGATCACGCGATCCTCGACGCCACCCGCGCCGCGCTCGTCGACGTCGGCTGGGGCGGACTCACCATGGGCGAGGTCGCCGCCCGCGCCGGGGTCGCCAAAACCACCCTCTACCGCCGCTGGGCCAACAAGAGCGAACTGGTCGTGGACGCCGTCGCGGTCCTCTTCGACGAGTTGGAACTCCCCGACCGGGGCTGCCTCCAGTCGGACATCGAGGGCGTGGTGCTCCAGTTCGGCAGGCTGCTGGCCCGGCCCGAGACCAAGACCGCCCTGATGGCGGTGGTCGCCGAGTCCACCACCGACGACGCGCTGCGCGAGCGGATCCGCTCGGCGATCGTCGAACGGCAGAAGCGGCTGGTGCTCCTGGGACGCTCACGCGCCCAACAGCGCGGCGAACTGCCGCCGGACGCCGGCGGGCCCGAGGGCGAACGGGCCGCCGAGCACACCGTCGGCCTGATCTTCGACGTGATCGCCGGGGCCGTCGTGCACCGGCTGCTGGTCAGCGCCGAGCCGGTGGACACCGGCTGGGCCCGGCAGTTCACCACCCTGCTGCTGGCCGGCCTGGCCGGGCTGGGGCATTAGCCCCGGCGCCGGCCCGGCCCCGCGCCTCACACCTGGTAGCGGTCCGCCCGGAACAGGTGCAGGTGCTCGGCCACCCACTCCGACGTCCGCGCCAGCCCCTCCTTGAGCGTGACCTCCGGCTGCCACGAAGCCCACTCGCGGGCCCGGGAGTTGTCCGACAGCAACCGCTCCACCTCGCTGCCGGAGGGCCGCAGCCGCGCGGCGTCCACCACCACCTCGGCGTCCCGCCCGGAGGCCGCGATCAGCGCCTCGGCCAGCGCCCCGATGGTGATCTCCTGGCCGCTGCCGAGGTTGACGACCTGTCCGACGGCCCGGTCGCAGTCGGCCAGCGCCAGGAACCCGGCCGCCGTGTCGGTGACGTAGGTGAAGTCCCGGGTCGGGGTGAGCGAGCCGAGCTTGATCTGCCGGGCGCCGGCGTGCAGTTGGGCCAGGATCGTCGGGATCACCGCACGGGCGGACTGCCGGGGCCCATAGGTGTTGAACGGCCGCACCACCGTCACCGGCAGCTCGAAGGCGTGCCAGTGCGACAGCGCCATCATGTCCGCGCCGATCTTCGAGGCGGAGTACGGGGATTGCGGCTGGAGCGGGTGGTCCTCGCCGATCGGCGCGGTCCGTGCGGTCCCGTAGACCTCGCTGGTGGAGGTGTGCACCATCCGTCGCACCCCGTGCCGACGGCACGCCTCCGCGACGTTCTCCGTGCCCACCACGTTGGTCTGCACGTAGGCGCCCGGCGAGTCGTAGCTGTACGGGATGCCGATCAGCGCGGCCAGGTGGAAGACCGTGTCGCAACCGGCGACGGCGTCCATCACCCGGCCGGCGTCCCGGACGTCCCCGGCGAGCATCTCGACCGGCCCGCCCGGCTCCAGGTAGCGGGCGAGGTTGCCCTTCTCCGCGTACGGCTTGTAGTGGACGAACGCGCGCACCTCGGCGCCGGCCGCCACCAGCAGGTCCACCAGCGTCGACCCGATGAACCCCTCGGCTCCGGTGACCAGGACCTTCCGTCCGGCCCACGACCGGGACGCGGTGCTGTTCGTGCTGCTCGTGCTGCTCGTGGTCATGCTGACTCCTTCTGGGTGGTGACGAGGTGGTGGGGGTGGCCGGCCAGTGCCAGGGTCCGGGCGGCCAGCAGGTCCGCGGCCCGCGCGTGCGTGCCGGGGTCGGCGGCCGCGCCCATCGCGGCGAGCCGCGCCGGGTCGGCCAGCAGCGGCGTGAGCAGGGCGTCCAGCCGCGCGCCGGTGACCTCCGCGTCGGGCAGCAGCAGCGCCGCCCCGGCGTCGGAGAGCACCCGGGCGTTGTGCGTCTGGTGGTCGCCGGGTGCGTGCGGGTAGGGCACGAGGACGGCCGGCATGCCGATCGTGGCGAGTTCGGCGACGGTCGCCGAACCGGCCCGGCACAGCACCAGGTCGGCCGCCGCGTACGCCAGGTCCATCCGGTCCAGGTACGGCACCGCCGTGGCGACCGCGGCCCCGCCGTTCGCCTCCAGGGCGGCCCGGGCGGCGTCCAGCGCCGCCGGGCCGGTCTTGATCAGCAGCCGCAGGCCGGTCCGGGTCAGGTAGCGGCCCGCGAGGTCGACGGCGGCCTCGGTGAGCCGGGCGGCGCCCAGGCTGCCGCCGTTGACCACGACCAGCCGGGCCTCCTCCGGGACGCCCAGGGCCCGGCGGGCGACCGGCCGCAGGGCCGCCCGGTCCAGCGCCGCCAGCGGCCCGGACAGCGGCATCCCCACCGTCTCGGCCCGCTCGCCGCCCGCCAGGTGGGGCCGGCTGCGGTCGAAGGCCAGCGCGATGTGCGGGGTGAGCCGGGCGGCGAACTTGTTGGCCCGGCCGGGCACCGCGTTGGACTCGTGGATCAGGCTGGGCAGTCCCGCCATCCGGGCCCCGACGATGACCGGGGCGCTCGGGTAGCCGCCCATGCCGACGGCGACCTGGGCCCGCTGGTCGCGCAGGATCGCCCGGCACTGGGCGCCGGAGCGCAGCAGCGCGGCCGGCAGCAGGTAGCGCCGGGCGCCCAGCGCCGGGTCGAACGGGATCATGTCGACGGTGTGCAGCCGGTAGCCGGCCTGTGGGATCAACCGCGTCTCCAGTCCGCGGTCGGTCCCCACGAAGGAGATCTCCGCGTCCGGTACGGCCCGACGCAGCGCGTCGGCGAGGGCGAGTCCGGGATAGATGTGGCCGCCGGTGCCGCCCGCACCGATCACGACCGAGAGTGGTGTGCGCATGGCCGCCACGCTCGTCCGCCGCCTTAAGAACGTTCTAAGACGCCGTTTGGCAGCCTTGGGCCATGACCGCACCCCCCGCACCCGCGCCCGTTCCCGGGACCCCGCCGCCCGTCGCCGCCCGGATCCTGGTCGTCGACGACGAACCGGAGGTCCGCGCCGCCGTGGCGGACGGGCTCGCCGTCGAGGGCTACGCGGTCCGCGGCGCCGCCGACGGGCTGGCCGCGCTCTCCGAGATCGCCACCTGGCAGCCGGACGCCCTCGTCCTCGACGTGATGATGCCGGTGCTGGACGGCCTGGCGGTCTGCCGCCGGCTGCGCGCCCTCGACGACCGCACCCCGATCCTGATCCTGACCGCCCGGGACACCGTCGGCGACCGGGTCACCGGCCTGGACGCCGGCGCCGACGACTACCTCGTCAAACCCTTCGAGCTGGACGAACTGCTGGCCCGGATCCGCGCCCTGCTGCGCCGCAGCTCGTACGCCGCGGCGGCCGGCGCCGTCCTGCCCGACGACAGCGAGCTGCTGACCTTCGCCGACCTGCGGATGAACCTCGCCACTCGTGAGGTGCTCCGCGGCCACCGCCCGGTCGAGCTGACCCGCACGGAGTTCACGCTGCTGGAGATGTTCCTGGCCCACCCGCGGCAGGTCCTCACCCGCGAGCAGATCCTCAAGGCCGTCTGGGGCTTCGACTTCGAGCCGACCTCGAACTCCCTCGACGTGTACGTGATGTACCTCCGCCGCAAGACGGAGGCGGGCGGCGAGCCGCGGCTGGTGCACACCGTGCGCGGGGTGGGCTACGTCCTGCGCCTGGAAGGCGGCGCGGAATGAGCGCCCCCGGCGACGCCCCCGCGCGGCCCGACGCCACGCCGCCGGCGTCCGGCCTGACCAGGTTCCACCAGCTGCCGCTGCGCTCCCGGCTGGCGCTGCTCATCGCGGTCGCGGTCGCCTTCGCGGTGGCGCTGTCGGCGGCCGCCTGCTGGTTGATCACCCGCGACCGGCTCACCGAGCAGCTCGACACCAGCCTGAGCACCGTCGAGGTGAACTCCGACTACGTCCAGGCGATCAGCGCGCTCTGCGCCGGCAGCCAGCTGAACGTCCGTTTCCAGCCCACGCCGTACACCATCCAGCTGGTGTCGCCCAGCGGCTACGTCTGCACCTCGCCCAACAAGGCGTCCATCCCCGCACAGCGCGTGGACCAGGCGGTCGCCGACGGGCGGCTGGCCAGCGCCGTGCACACCACCAAGGACGAGCACGGCGCCTCGATGCGGGTCTCGACCGTCCCCTACCGCGGCCCGATCGCCGACGCCCAGGGCAACCGGCTGGCGATCTCCGTCGCCGCGCCGATGGACCAGGTCACCGACCCGCTCAACCAGCTCGCCCTGGTGCTGCTGGTGGTCTCCGGAGTGGGGGTGCTGGGCGCGGCGACCGCCGGCCTGTGGGTGGCCCGGGCGGCCCTGAAGCCCGTCGACCGGCTGACCGCCGCCGTCGAGCACGTCGCCCGCACCCAGGACCTGACGATCCGCATCCCCACCGACGGCGAGGACGAGATCGCCCGGCTGTCCCGGTCGTTCAACGCGATGACCGCCGCGCTGGCCGCCTCCCGCGACCTCCAGCAGCAGCTCATCGCCGACGCCGGACACGAGCTCCGCACGCCCCTGACGTCGCTGCGGACCAACATCGACCTGCTGGAGCGCAGCGAGCGCTCCGGCCGTCCGATCCCGGCCGCCGACAAGGAGGCCCTGCTCACCTCGGTGAAGGCCCAGATGGGCGAGCTGGCGGCGCTGATCGGTGACCTCCAGGTGCTCTCCCGCACGCCGGAGACGGGCTCCGGCGGCACGTCGGACCTCCGGGTGGTCGCCCTCCACGACACCGTCGGCACCGCCCTCGAACGGGCCCGGTTGCGCGGCCCGTCCCTCACCATCACCGCCGAGCTCGCCCCCTGGTACGTCCGGGCCGAGCCCGCCGCCCTGGAGCGCGCGGTGGTCAACCTCCTCGACAACGCGGTGAAGTTCAGCCCGTCCGGCGGCACGGTCGAGGTGCGGTTGGCCGGTGGCGCGCTGACCGTCCGGGACCACGGCCCCGGCATCCCGCCGGACGAACTCCCGCACGTCTTCGAGCGCTTCTGGCGTTCCCCCTCCGCCCGCAGCCTCCCCGGCAGCGGACTGGGCCTGTCCATCGTGGCCCGCACCGCCGAGCAGTCCGGCGGCGGCGTGCGCCTGCGGAACGCCCCCGGCGGCGGCACGGAGGCCCTGCTGACCCTGCCGGGCGCGGCCACGCCGCCCCCGGACGTGCCGGCGGGCGAGGCCGGTGCGGGAGGTGCGGCGGGCCGGTCGGCGACGGCCGGTGAGAGCGGGCCGGACGCCGCGCCGGGGGAGCCGGGGACGCCGGAGGGGTAGGCCCCGGGCGCTCCGGCAGGCCCGCCGGCCTGCCGGTTCCCGCCGGTCTACTTCCCCTTCGCCGCGTCGCCGAACGGCAGGTTCGAGCCGGTCAGGTCGGCGTGGATGCCGTCGCTCTCCACGGTGATGTTGCGCAGCCGCACGTCACCCGGCGTCTTGGGGAGTTGGAAGGAGAGCGACAGCCGGTCGGCGAGCTGAGGCTTCGTCAGTTCGGTGAGGGCGCCCAGCATCTTCGCGTCGATGCCGACCTTCTGGAGCAGCCACGGGTGGTCCATCACCACGTCGACGAGGTTGACGTTCATCAGTTGGTGGACGAAGCGCGGCGAACCGATCAGCTCGTGCAGCTTGTCGTCGCTGCGCAGGGCGTCGTCGATGTACTGCTTGGGGATGCCGATCCGCTCGGCGATGGCCGGGATGCTGAGCATGGACTTGACCTTGGCGGCCTGCCGGCTGAGTTCGGCCGCGCCCTTGCGGGTGAGCCGCAGGCCCTCCTCCGTGCCGGTGCCCGGGCGGTAGATCGCGACGTCTGCGATGTCCAGCCGCATCTGCCCGATGTCGGTGGAGATCCCCCGCTCGCCGTTGCGCTGGATGCGCGCTTCGGCCCGGACTCGCAGGGTGTGCCCGGCGATCGGCAGCTCGCCGACCGCGCGCACCCCGTTGTTTCCCACTCCGCTGAACTTGACCTGGGAGGCGCCGAGTTCACGGTTCATGTCGTCGAAGGCGAGCAGCACGCTGCCGTGCATCTGGCCGATGGTGGCGCCCTTGATGGCGGACGGCAGGTCGCCGTCGAGCTGGATGTCCCGGGCGGTGGCCGCCACCTTCGCCAGCGAGACCCGGTCCGCGGCGACGTCCGGGATCACCACGTCCACCCGGTCGAGCCGCTTGTCCAAGACCTGGGTGAGGAACGGGAAGCCGTGGATGTCCACCTCGGGACGGGCGTGCAGGTGCAGGGCGATCTTGACCTGCTCCTCGGCCTTGTTCTGCGCGTACAGCACGGCGAACCGGTCGGCGAGCGCCAGCGTTCCCGCGCAGGCCGCCAGGGCGACCAGCGCCTTGACGGTGCGCGGCACGGCCGCGAAGCGACTGATGCCCCGTCTCGTCTTCCGGTGGTTCGGCGGCGCCCAGGCGTCCTCGTCGTCCTCGTCCGAGCGCAGGCCCAGGCCCAGCGGATCGTCGGTGGCGTCCCGCTCGTTGAGGTAGCTGCGTCGCGCCGGCGACGGGGCGTACTCCGCGTCCGCCGGTGCGGCGTCGGGAGGCTCGGGGGCCGGCTCCGGATCGGCGAGCGAGGCCAGATCCGCGTACGGGTTGCCGGAGTTGACCGACGGCAGCTCTCGGGTGTCACCCTGCGGATCATCCGGCCGGCCGGCTATGTGGGGCCGGTCGGATGATCCGCAGGGTGACA
>LIQL01000436.1:0-5038 GCA_001418405.1 Streptomyces diastatochromogenes
TGAAGTGTACGTTTCCTCCACTCCGGCGCCCTGGAAGTGGAGGTTCCGCACATGCCGCGTTCCCTGCCCCCGCCGTCCACCCCTCCGGTCCCCCTGGCGGACCTGCTCGCCCGGACGGACCTGGGCCTGCGCCAGCTCGCCGGGCCCCGTTCGGGCGTGACGATCCACTGGGTGCACACCTCGGAGATGGCCGACCCGGTGCCGTACCTCCTGGGCGGCGAGCTGCTGTTGACCGCCGGCGTCCACCTGGCGGAGGCGGCGGCCTCGGAGGACGGCGCCGCGCTCGACGCCTACCTGGACGGCTACGCCGCCCGCACCGTCGCGGCCGGCGCCGCCGCCCTCGGCTTCGGCATCGCCCCGGTGCACCGGACGGTTCCACCGGCCCTGGTGGACGCCTGCGAACGACACGGGCTGGCGCTCGTCGAGGTCCCGCAGGAAACCCCGTTCACGGCCGTGGAGAGCGCCGTCTGGCAGGCCGTGACCGAGGCCCGGCACCGCGAACTGACCCGGATCGGCGCGGCCCAGCGCGCCCTGTCCGCGGCGGCCGCCCGCCCGGAACCGGCCACCGCCGTGCTCCGCGCCCTGGCCCGCCACGCGCACGGCTGGGCCGCACTGCTCGCCCCCGACGGCACCGCGCACGGCTCGGCCGGCCCGCGCCCGTCCGCCGCCTGCCGGGCCGCGGCGGTCCGCCTGGCGGGGGTGGTCACCGCCGGCGGCCCCACCTCGGCCGCGGACGCGCTCCCGGGCACCCAACTGACCGGCTACGCCCTGACGGGACGGACGCCCCCCGGTGCCCAGGAGGCCGAGCCCGCCGGAACCGGCCCGAAGGAGACCGGCGGCGGGCTCGCCCTGGTGGTCGCCACCGACCCGGACGATCCGCCCGCGCACACCATCGCGGGCGTCGCCGCCGTCCTGCTCTCGCTGATCACCGGCCCCGCCGCCACCGGGCCGGCCGGCGGCGACCACGCGGCGGCCCTGGTCCACCTCCTCGTGGGCGCCGCCCCGGCCGACGTCGCCCCGCTCCTCGGCCACCGCCGCTGGACCGTCGTGCACGCCGTACCCCGCCGCGACACACCCGCCGCCCCGGCCGGCCTGGCCCGCGCCCTCAAGACCCCGCTGGTGGCACCGGCTGCCGCGCCCGACGGGTTGCGGGCCCTGGTCCCCGGCGGCGGCGAGGTCGCCGCCCTCCCCGGCTGGACGCTGGGCGTCAGCGAACCCGTTCCGGTGGCCGGCCTGCCCGCCGCGGACCGGCACGCCGCGCACGCCCTCCGGCGCGCCCTGGCCCGCCGCACCCCTTTGGTGCGCCACCACGCCGCCGGCCCGAACGGCCTCGGCGCCCTCATCGACCCCGCGGACGCCGCGGAACACGCCCGGGCCCGACTAGCCCCACTCGTCGATTCCCCTTCCCTCCGCACCACGTTGCACAACTGGCTCTCCTTGCACGGAAGTTGGGACCGCACCGCCACCGCCCTCGGCATCCACCGCAACACCGTCCGCCAACGCATCACCCGCATCGCCGGCCTCCTCGACACCGACCTCGACGACCCCGACGTCCGCATGGAACTCTGGTTCGCCCTCCGCACCCTGGAGGACGAGGCCACCGAAACACCGAACCGGGTCATACCGAACTAGCAGAACCAAACGACCGAAGGTGTCCAATCACCCCAACACCCTTAAGGTGCCGGCGAAATGGGAAAGCCCGACCAACGGGCCGAGGATCTCGAACTCCCCCGGCCCGCACCCCGCCACAGGCGAACCCACTACGCTTCTCCGACGTCGGTCAAGGTGACCGGAATTCGCAGCCTTGACCTGATCTTGACTGATGCAGGACGACGCGCCATGACAGCGGGCATGACCTAGCGATGCCAACGGGAGGGACCTCCATGACGGACTCCGCAGCCGGCAACCCGGCCGGGAACGCGGGCGCCGCCCCCAGCGGGCAGCCGGGCGGCACCCCGGGCGCACCGGAGGGCGCCACCGGCGGCCAGCCGCCGCTGCCGCCGCCGTACCCGCCGAGCACCGTCCCCGGCCAACAGCCCGGCGCCGGCGCCCCGCCCAAGGTGGTGCCGACCTCCGCCGACCACGCCCTGGAGATCGGCCGCGCCTACTTCCCGCCGGTCGGCGCCCCGGGCGGCCCCGTCTCGCTCCTGGTCCACGAATTCGACGAGGGCTACCTCGTCTACGCCGGCTGGCCCGCCCCCGAGGACCCCACCGCCCCGCCGGCGAGCCCGGGCGGCACCAACATCGTGATCACCAAGGCCAACGGCGACGTGACCACGGTGCCCAACTTCCCCCCGGACTCCGCCATCGCCGTCTACCGGCAGTGGTACCGCCCGGGAACCGCGTGAGGCACGCGGACGCCCGCCGGCACCAGGGGCGGACGCCCGCACAACACCTCACGGCACCCTCGCGCATGACAACCCTGTGACAGTAGGCGTCTTGCCGTGAAGCTGACCGACGCGACTAGAATTTGCTTGAGTCCGAGCACTACGTGACGAACTCTGAACGGGGGAAAGAGCATGGCCGGCGATGGCCTGCAAGCAGACGTACCGTCACTGAAGTCGGGTGGCGGAAGCTTCACCAACATCGGCGAGCGGTACCAGTCCGCCGTGGAGAAGCTCAAGAACGGCCTCACTGATCTGGAGGGGTCCGGCACCCCTCCGTGGGGCGACGACGACATCGGCTCGAAGTTCGGCGTCGTCTACGAGGGCCTGCGCGACGGCATGTACGAGTCGATGGGGCATCTCGCGGCCAAGCTCCAGGAGATCGGCGGCGCGCTCACCACCATGGCGAACAACCATGAGGGCAACGAGGACTTCAACCACTCCTTGATGCAGCAGCACGTCGCCAACGCCGAGGCCGAGAGCCAGCTGATCAGCAACTTCAAGTCCCCCAACACGTAGCCCCGGGGCTCCTGCTCGGGGGCGGATCAGGGTCGGATCGGGGGCGGATCAGGGCCGAATCGGAGTCGGATCGCGTTCGGATCGCGTTCGGATCGCGCTCCGGGGGCTCAGAAGCCGTCCGCGTACGGGCACTTCCCGGCTTGTCACGCTTTCACCCTTTGGCCCCTCCTGCTCCTACCGTTCTCCCAGTTCTCTCCGTTCTCTCCTTCTCTCCGCTCCCTCCACCTCTTTCGTTTCGCGCTCGCCGCCTCGCCGTCTACGGGGGATTCCCAATGTCAATCATGCTGCCGGACTGGCTTGAGTGGGTCCTCCAGATGCTCGGCTACGACTGGCCGACGGGCGACGAGGACAAGATGAACGAGTCCGCCAGTGAGTGGCGGGAATTCGCGAACATGGTGGAACAGCTCCAGTCCGAGGGCGTCACCGCGGCCGGCACCGTCCTGTCGTCGAACTCCGGCGACAGCATCGACGGTTTCAGCAAGACCTGGGACAAGTTCTCCGACGGCGGCAACGGCTACATGAACGACGCCCGCGAGGCCGCCGAGCTGATCGCCTTCGCGATGGACGCCGGATCGGGGGTGATCGTCGGGATGAAAGTGGCGGTGATCGCCCAGTTGGCGATCCTCGCGGCAGAAATCATCGCGGCCCAAGCAGCCGCCCCCTTCACCTTCGGGCTCTCCGAAGTAGGGGCCGCCGGCGCCACCCAAGCCACCCGCCTCATCGTCCGCCGCATCCTCAAGGAAGCGCGCGACGCCCTGATCGAGGCGATCATGAACACCGTCAAGCAGCCGGCCATGGACGCGCTGCAGGCGATGATCTCCGACGCCATCGCCCAGGGCGTCAACATGTCGTTCGGCGCCCAGAACGGCTTCGACGTCAACCGCAGCCTCAAAACCGGCGCCGACACGGCCACCGACTCCCTCAAGAACACCGGCGAGAACTTCGGCACCAACTTCCGCGACGCGCTCGGCGGCAAGGCGGGCCAGCACGCCCGCACCGGCCTGGACCACGCGGCCGGCCACGGCGGCGGCGAGCACGGCGGCAGCGGCGGCGAGCACGGGAGCGGGGAGAGCGGAGGCGGGGAGCACGGGAGCGGCTCGGGGTCGGGTTCCGGTTCCGGTTCTGGCTCGGGTTCTGGCTCGGGCTCGGGCTCGGGCTCGGGCGAGCACGGCGGGTCCGGGTCCGGGAGCGGCTCGGGCTCGGGTTCCGGCGAGCACGGCGGGTCCGGGTCCGGGAGCGGTTCGGGCTCCGGCTCGGGGGAGCACGGTGGCTCCGGTTCCGAGGGGCACTCCGGCTCGGGCGACGGCGGCGGCAGCGGCAGCGGCAGCGGTTCGCACGGCGGCTCCGGAGTGGACTCCGGTTCTGGCTCGGGCTCGGGTGGGCAGTCCCACGCCCCGCGCCCCGGCGACAGCCCGTCCAGCCCGACCACCTCTCCCGAACGCGCCCACTCGGACACGCCTCCCGGCACCGACTCGGGCTCCCACCACGGCTCCGATCCCGCGTCCGGTTCTGGTTCCGGTTCCGGGAACGATCACCCCAGGCCCACCGCCCAGCCCCTCCCCGACGCGGCACACCGCTCCCCCTTCGACGAGGGCTACCAGGGCGGCCACGACGCGTCCGGGCCGTCACACTCCCCCGAGCCCGTCGCCACCCCCGACTCCGGTCATGGTCCGCATGCGGAGCACCCCGACGGGGTCAGCACCCACCCCACGGCCGACAACACCCCTAACTCCGCCCGCCCGGAACCGTTCAACGCCCAACCGACCGCCGACCACACCCCCGACGCACCGCGCCAGGACGGGGTGGGCACGCACCCCACGCCGGACGCCGCCCGGCCGGACTCCGTCAGCAGCCACCCCACCCCGGACACCGCTCCGGACCACTCGGCGAGCCACCCGCCGGAGCGCGGCCCCGACCCGGTCAGCACCCAGCCGGCTCCCGAGCACCACACCAGCCCGAGCCACGACGGCTCCGCCGGCGCCCAGCCCTCGCCGCAGCACTCCGCCCCCAGCCCGCACGACGCCCCGAGCCACGACGGCACTTCACCCGGCGACCACGGCTCCGGCGGCCCGTCTCCCTCGCCGTCCCCCGCCCCGTCCCACGACGGCGGCTCCGGCAACGGCAACGGCAACGGG
>LIQL01000436.1:5071-5397 GCA_001418405.1 Streptomyces diastatochromogenes
CAGCACTCCGCGGGTCAACCGTCCGTCCAGCACCGCGACCCGGCACCGGGCGACCCCATGCCGCACGCCGGTGACGACCACGACACCACCGTGCGCACCCAGTCCGCGGACACCATGACCGCGCCGCCACCCACCCAGCACAGCGGCACCGACTCGGGCGCCGGCAGCCCCAACTCCGCCGCGTCCGGCGGCACTTCATCGCAGGGTTCCCAGGGTGCACCGCAGAGCAGCGGCCCCGCGATGGGCATGCCCTCCGCCATGCCGTCCCACGGCGGCGGCGCCCCCGCGGCCGGTTCGGGCACCCTCAGCGCCGCCGTCGGCGACGG
>LIQL01000437.1 GCA_001418405.1 Streptomyces diastatochromogenes
GGCGGTCAGGAACACCAGCGGCACGGAGGCTGCGGTCTCCCAGGACCAGCCGGCGGGGACGAGGGTGAGCAGGCGTGCGTCGGTGATGCCGAGCGGCCCGAAGCCGCCGAAGAGCATGCCCGTGACGCGGTCGCCGGGGGCGAGGGTCGTGACGTCCGGCCCGACCTCGACGACCACGCCGGCCGCCTCCGAACCGAACAGCCCGGCATCACCGGGGTACATGCCGAGCGCGTTCAGCACGTCCCGGAAGTTCAGGCCCGCGGCCCGGATGCCGACGCGGACCTCGTGGCCGGTGAGGGGGCGCCGGGCCTCCAGGTGGGCTTGCAGCGCGAGGCCGTCGAGGCTGCCCTTGGCGCGGCTGCCCAGGCGCCACGGCGTGCCCGGCGGCGGGACGAGGCCGCGGCCGGACTCCAGGCGGGCCAGCCGGCCGACGCGGACCGTGCCGGCGCGCACCACGGCCTGGGGTTCGTCGGTGTCGAAGAGGGCCGGCAGGAGCGGGAGTCGGGCGGCGGACTCGGGGGCGTCGTCGAGGTCGACGAGCAGCAGGCGGCCGGGGTTCTCGGACTGGGCGGCGCGCACCAGGCCCCAGAGCGGGGCGGCGGCCAGGTCGTCCGGGCCGGTCTCGCCGTCCGCGACGGCGCCGCGGGTGACGAGCAGGAGCCGGGACCTGGCGAACCGGTCCTCGGCGAGCCATTCCTGGAGCAGGTCCAGGACCGTGCGGGCCAGGTCGTGGGCGGCTCCCGGTCCGCGGTCGGTGGCGCCGCGCAATGCCACCGCGACGACGTCGGGCACCGGTCGGTCGGCGCCGGTGGTGAGCGCGGTGAGGGTGGTGACGGGCGCGCGGAGGTCCGCGACGGTGTCGGGGCCGGCGGCGGTGAGGGCCGCGGTCAGGCCGAACGGGTCGGCGCCGAGGACGGCCCAGGTGGCGGGGGCGGCGGGGGCGTGGACGGTGCGGGGCGTCCAGTCCATGCGGAAGAGGGAGTTGACGTCACAGCGGTCCTCGGTGCCGGTGTCGGGGCCGGCGGCGCGCAGTGTGAGGGATTCGACGGAGACGACCGGGCGGCCCTGGGGGTCGACAGCGGTGATCTCCACCGCGTCGGTGCCGCAGGCGGTGATCCGCACGCGCAGGCAGGCAGCGCCGGAGGCGTGCAGGGAGGCGCCGTTCCAGGCGAACGGCAGCAGGCTGCGGTCGTCGCCGTCGGCGGAGGCGAAGAGGGTGCCGTGCAGGACGGCGTCGAAGAGGGCGGGGTGCAGGCCGAACGCGTCGGCGTCGGTGACGCCGTCCGGCAGTGCCACCTCGGCGTAGATCTCGGTGTCCCGGCGCCATACGGCGCGCAGGCCGCGGAAGACGGGCCCGTAGGCGAGTCCGTTGGCGCGGTAGCGGTCGTAGAGGCCGTCGATGTCGACGGCCTGTGCGTCGCGGGGCGGCCAGGTGGTGGTGTCGAAGGGCAGGACGTGGGCGCCCTCGGTGATCCGGCCGGTGGCGTGCTGGGTCCAGGCGGCGTCCTGGTCGTCCCCGGGCCGGGTGAAGAACCGCAGGTCGCGGCCGCCGTCGTCCGGGTCGGCGGGGCCGACCGCGATCTGCATCTGGACGGAGCCGGTGGCGGGCAGGACCAGCGGGGCGGCGAGCATGAGTTCCTCGACCCGGTCGCAACCGACCTGGTCGGCGGCGCGGACGGCCAGTTCGAGGAAGCCGGTGCCGGGGAAGAGGACCATGCCGCCGACGGCGTGGTCGGCGAGCCAGGGGTGGGTGGCGAGCGACAGGGTGCCGGTCAGCAGGAGTTCGTCGGATCCGGCCACGGACATGGCGGCGCCGAGCAGCGGGTGGTCGGCGGCGGTCAGTCCGAGGCCGGTGGCGTCGGCCGGCCGGTAGGTGGTCTTGGGCCAGTAGCGCTCGTACTGGAAGGCGTAGGTGGGCAGGTCGGTGCGGCGGGCGCCGGTGCCGGCGTAGAACGCCGTCCAGTCCACCGGTGCGCCGGCGGTGTGGAGCCGGGCCAGGGCGGTGACCGCGGACCGCTCCTCGTCGCGGTCCTTGCGCAGCAGGGGCACGGTGACGGCGTCCGGGGCGGACTGCTGGGCGAGTGCGGCGAGCGTGCCGTCCGGGCCGAGTTCGAGGAAGAGGCCGACGCCGGCGGCGGTGAGGGCGCGGACGCCGTCGGCGAACCGGACGGGCTCGCGGACGTGGCGGACCCAGTAGTCGGCCGATGCGAGTTGGCCGGCGTCGGCGAGCGTGCCGGTGAGGTGGGAGACCACCGGGATCTGCGGCTCGTGGTAGGTCAGGCCCTCGGCGACGGTGCGGAACGCGGCCAGCATCGGGTCCATCAGCGGCGAGTGGAAGGCGTGGCTGACCGTGAGGCGCCGGGTGCGGCGGCCGTCGGCGGCGAGCCGGTCGGCGAGGGCGCGGACGGCGTCGTCGGCGCCCGCGACGACCACGGACCGGGGCCCGTTGACCGCGGCGATCGCGACGCCGTCGGTGAGCAGCGGCGTCACCTCGTCCTCGGTGGCCTCGACGGCCACCATGGCGCCCCCGGGCGGCAGTTGCTGCATGAGCGCGGCGCGGGCGGCGACCAGACGGCAGGCGTCCTGAAGGGACAGCACCCCGGCGACGTGCGCGGCGGCGATCTCGCCGATCGAGTGGCCGGCGACGAAGTCCGGGGTGGCGCCCCAGGATTCGACGAGGCGGTACAGCGCGACCTCGACGGCGAACAGCGCCGGCTGGGCGGAGCCGGTCTCGTTCAGGGCGGCGGCGTCGGTGCCCCAGATGACGCCGCGCAGGTCGCCGCCGAGTTCGGCGTCGAGGAGGTCCACGGTGGCGTCGAGGGCCTGGGCGAACACCGGGAAGCGCGCGGACAACTCACGTCCCATGCCGAGGCGTTGGGCTCCCTGGCCGGAGAAGAGGACGGCCCGGCGGGTGCGTCCGGCGACGTGTCCCTCATGGCTGTCGGCGGCCGTGTCGTGCGCCAGCCAGGCGGTGAGGGCGGCGCGGCCGGCCGCGCCGTCCGGGTCGGTGACGACGGCGAGCCGGTGCTCCAGGGCGGCGCGGGTGGTGGCGAGGGAG
>LIQL01000438.1 GCA_001418405.1 Streptomyces diastatochromogenes
CTGCACCGCATGATCGCGGCGCGGGCGTCCCGCCTCCATCGCCGCGATCATGCGGTGCAGCACCTCGGAGAGGCGGGCCGCCGGGTGCCGCTGCGGGGAGGCGCAGGGCACGATGTCGTAGCCGCCCCAGGTGCGGCGGTGCCATGCGTCGAGGGCGCCGGGCTGCCGGATGCCGTCGTGCTTCTCGCGGCGGCGCCGGGCGGCGAACTCCTCTTCGTAGGCGAGCCAGAGGGCGCGTGCCTCTTCCAGCTCGGCCAGCGCGGCCACCAGCCGCGCCGGATCCGGGTCACGGTCCTGGATGGCGAACCCGGCCCTGGTGCACAGGTGGTGCCAGGTCGCGCGGTGCCCGTATGGGGCGAAGCGCTCCAAACACTTGCGCAGGGCGGTGCGTCGCCGAACGGTGACGAGCCGCGGGTTGCGGACCTGTTCTGCGAGGGCTCTGAAACCGGCCATGGTGCTTCCACCTCCGAGGAGGATCCCGACTGGACAGGGAATGGACGTACCCGGCCGCTGCCTGGATCCATCGAATTCTTTTGCGGTTTTGGGCGGCGATGTGCCGGGGTGTCCGGCCGTAACGCCTGCCCGCTGTGGGGAATTCGAAAAGGTGACTGTTGTTCATCTTCCGGTAACGAGTAACCGACGGTAACGTCCGGCCCACTCTTCCCCGAGCCCTCACGGGCAGGGGGACCCCTAGAGGAGCAGGAATGCGACGACGTACCGGAAGGCTCAGGGCCGCCGCCACCGCGGCCCTGTTCGCCTTGGGGGCCACGTTCTTGGCGCCGCCCCCCACCGCGGCCGCGGCCGCACCGCAGACTTCCGAGGACTACTGCCAGGGCCAGTGCGCGGACATCTTGCCGCCGGGCGCGACGGGCAACGCCACCCTGATGCAGATCCTCGGCAACAAGCTGTTCGGCACCCACCCGCCGCACACCACCGACCAGATCGCCCCCTACAACGCACTGGCCGGCGGCTACCGTTCGCTCACCGACGACACCCTCACCGACTTCTTCAACGACGCCTCCTTCGGCGTCGCGAAGGACCAGGTCGCCTCGGTGAGCAGCCCGCGTCCGGACGTCACCATCACCCGCGACAAGAAGACCGGCGTCCCGCACATCAAGGGCACCACCCGTTACGGCACCGAGTACGGCGCCGGCTTCGCCGCGGGCCAGGACCGGCTCTGGCTGATGGACCTCTTCCGGCACATCGGGCGCGGCGAGCTGACCTCGTTCGCCGGCGGCGCCCCCGCCAACCAGGGCCTGGAGCAGCAGTTCTGGCCCTCGGCCCCGTACACCGAGGCCGACCTCCAGGCGCAGGTCGACGCGATCCGCAACGACAACGGCGAGCGCGGCAAACAGGCCATGGCGGACGCCCAGGCGTACGTGGACGGCATCAACGCCTACCGAGAGCAGTCCAAGAAGGGCCGCTACTTCCCCGGCGAGTACGTCGTCACCGGTCACGTGGACGCGATCACCAACGCCGGTGAGATCCAGCCGTTCAAGCTCACCGACCTGATAGCCCTGGCCTCCGTCGTCGGCGGGCTCTTCGGCAACGGCGGCGGCGGCGAGGTCCCCTCGGCGCTCGCCCTGCTCTCCGCCCAGCAGAAGTACGGCCTGGAGAAGGGCACCAAGGTCTGGGAGTCCTTCCGCGAGCGCAACGACCCCGAGGCGGTCAAGACGCTGCACGACGGCCAGAGCTTCCCCTACGCCGTCAAACCCGCCAAGGCCAAGGGCACCGCGCTGCCCGACCGCGGTTCGGTCACGTCCGAACCGCTGGTCTTCGACCGCACCGGCGCCGCCGCCTCCAAGAGCGCCACCCCGCCCCGCGATCCGGTCAAGGCCCCCGAGAAGTACCGGAAGCTGGAGGGCCTCTTCAAGGACGGCGTGCTGCCCAAGGGGAGCTTCGACCCGACCCAGCACCGCGGGATGTCCAACGCCCTGCTGGTCTCCGGCAAGCACACCGCCAGCGGCCACCCGGTCGCCGTCTTCGGCCCGCAGACCGGCTACTTCGCCCCCCAGCTGCTGATGCTCCAGGAGATCCAGGGGCCCGGCATCAGCGCCCGCGGCGCGTCGTTCGCCGGCGTCGGGATGTACGTCCAGCTCGGCCGTGGGCAGGACTACGCCTGGAGCGCCACCTCCGCCGGTCAGGACATCACCGACACCTACGCCGTCGACCTGTGCAACGCGGACGGTTCGGAGCCCACGAAGGACTCCACCTCCTACCGCTACCACGGTCGGTGCCTGCCGATGGAGAAGCTGGAGCGAACCAACTCCTGGAAGCCCACCATCGCCGACCCCACCGCGGCCGGCTCGTACCGGATGCAGGTCTTCCGCACCCAGTACGGCGTCGTCACGCACCGCGCCACCGTCGGCGGCAAGCCCGTCGCCTACACCGCGCTGCGTTCCACCTACCGCCACGAGGCCGACTCCATCATCGGCTTCCAGATGCTCAACGACCCGTCGTACGTCCGCGACGCCAAGAGCTTCCAGCAGGCCGCCCAGCACATCGGCTACGCCTTCAACTGGTTCTACGCCGACTCCCGCGACATCGCGTACTACAACAGCGGCCTCAACCCGGTCCGCAACCCCGACGTCGACCCGGCGCTGCCCGTCAAGGCCGACCCGGCCTACGAGTGGAAGGGCTTCGACCCCACCACCAACACCTCCGCCTACACCCCGCCCGCCCAGCACCCGCAGTCGATCGACCAGGACTACTACGTCTCCTGGAACAACAAGCAGGCCAAGGACTACGACTCGGCCGGCTTCGGCAACGGCTCGGTGCACCGCGCCAACCTGCTCGACGACCGGGTGCGCGCCCTGACCGCGGACGGCGGGGTCACCCGGGCGTCCCTGACCCGGGCGATGGCCGACGCCGCCCTCACCGACCTGCGTGGCGAGGACGTGCTGCCCGACATGCTGCGGGTCCTGGGCAGCAAGCCGGTCGCCGACCCGGCGCTGCGGACCGCGATCCAACGGCTGGACGCCTGGCGCAAGGACGGCGCCCAGCGCCGCGAGACGTCCCCCGGCTCGCACGCCTACGCCCACTCCGACGCGGTCCGGCTGATGGACGCCTGGTGGCCGCTGATGGTCAAGGAGGTCTTCCGGCCCGGCCTCGGCACCGACCTCTACGACGCCCTGGGTGCCAACCTCGCCATCGACGAGTCGCCCTCGGCCGGCCACGGCCCCACCGGGGCGCACGCCGGATCGGCCTTCCAGTACGGCTGGTGGAGCTACGCCGACAAGGACCTGCGTGCGGTGCTCGGCGACAAGGTCCAGGGCCCGCTCGCCGTCCGCTACTGCGGCGGCGGCGACCTCTCCGCCTGCCGGGACACGCTGTTGACCACCCTCGCGCAGGCCAACGCGCAGACCGCCGCCCAGGTCTACCCGGGCGACGACAACTGCAAGGCCGGCGACCAGTGGTGCGCGGACTCGATCATCCACCGCGCGGTGGGCGGTCTGACCCACGACAAGATGACCTGGCAGAACCGTCCCACCTACCAGCAGGTGGTGGAATTCCCCGCCCATAGGTAACGACCGGGCGGCCACCGCAGAGCGACACGAACGACACGAACGACACGAGCGACACGGCCTCGGGGTGCACACCCCGGGGCCGTGTCGCATTTCCCTTCCGTTTCCCTCCCGTTTTCCGCCGTCAGCCGGAAACCGCGGCGGTCGGCTGCGGCGCCGGCGCGTTCCGCATGCCGTTCCCCAACTGTTCCGCGTAACGGCCGCTGGGCGGCAGCCAGGCGAGCACCACCGCCGCCACCGCGGTGGCCAGCGCGGGCAGGGTCGCCGCGGTGACCGAGGGCGGCGGGAAGTCGTACCAGACCAGGGTGTGCACCGGCACCACCAACACCGCGGAAACCGTGACCATCACCCGGGACCACACCGAAGCCCGCCCGGCGTACAGCCCGAAGACCAGCAGGCACAGCCCGAGGGACGAGGCCAGCACGCCGCGCGCGAGCAGGGTGCCGAACCGGTCGCCCACCAGGGCCTCCCAGGCCGGCCCGGCCATCGCCTTGAGGTCGGCCGTGGTGGTCCCGGCGGGCAGCTCGAGAAGCTGTGGATCCGCCTGGACCGCCTGCTCGACGTTCCGTTCCGCCAGGGGGCGGCCCCCGGCGACGACGGCGAGGGCGCCGGCGAAGGTGCCCAGTGCGGACGCGATCGAGCAGGCCACGGTGGCGTTGACGGTACCGGGCCGCCGGAGGTCGGCCTGGGAATGGCTCACGAACGTAACTCCCCTTGTGAAGAACGTGGTTGTGCGGTGCGGGATTGACCCGACCATTCCACGGGTACCGCAAACGCATCCAGTATTTTCTGGAAGAAATCCACAGATAATCCCCGGTGATCTCCGGATGGCTTTTCCGGGGCGGCTATGCTGCTCATTCCTGAATTTGGGGGAAGGGAAAGCGAGTAGGGGCGCATGGTCGTGTCAGGTCCGCAGCGGAACCCGGGGCAACGGCAGTACCCGACGGAGCTGCTCGACACCACGATGGACCAGCTGCGCACGCTCATCACGGTGCACGAGGCGGGCACCGCGCTGGCGGCGGCCCGCCGGTTGGGCCGGGAGCAGTCCAGCGTGCAGAAGCAGCTCGACACCATGAACCGCACCTTCGCGGCGCTGTGCGGCGAGGAGTTGGTCCTCAAGCAGGGCCGCGGGCGTGACGCGCTGTTCACCGCGACCGGGGAGGCCCTGGTCGAACTCGCCCGGCGGACCCTCGGCGAGTGGTCGGCGGGCGTCCACGACGCCCGCCGCCGGCTCGGCCGCACGCTCTCCGTCGGCACCACCCGCTACACCCTCGGCTTCCTCCTGGACGCCGTGGAGTACGTCAGCGGGGACTTCGACCGCGAGGGCGTCGACCTGAAGATCACGCACGTGCGCACCGGCGACCTGTTCACCAAGCTGCGCTCCCAGGAACTCGACCTGGTCTGCGGCAGCGTCGTCGTCACCGAGGGCGAGGAGAGCGCCCAACTCGCCCCGTACGAGGTGATGGAGTGGCGGCGCAGCGGGCTGTCGCTGCTGACGAACCTGCCGCCGGAGCGGCTGCCCGGCGGCTCGTTCCGCGCCGCCGACCTGCCGCGGCTGCCGCTGGTGGTCTCCACCGGCGGGCTCATCGACCGCTTCCTGACCGCCTGGTACGGCAGCGACTACCGCCAGAAACTGACCGTCGCGGCCGAAATAGAAGCCGCCCACTACGGTTTCGAGCTGCTCCGCTCGGGCGTGGTCAGCGGCGCCATGCTGGTCACGCGCGGGCTGGGGGAGGCCGCGTCGGACGGCCACCTCCCGGAGGCCGAGGGCCTGCGCACCCTGGAGGTCACCGGGGACGTCGGCCCCCGCACCGAAGTCCTGGTCGGCGTCTTCACCCGGCGCGGCGAACGGGCCTCCTACGGGCCGGAGCACCCGCTCAACCGCCTCTGGGAGGCGCTCTCGTGGGAGAGCGAGCGGTGGTGGCTCCGGCCCTGAGTGGCCCCTACGGGCCGGCTCAGCCCAGGAGTTCGCGCTCCCGGGTCTCCGGCAGCGCCAGCACGCACGCCAGCGACACCAGCGCCATCGCGGTGACGTACCAGCCCACCGACGCCGAACCGAACGCCGCCTGGAGCCGGGTGGCCACCAGCGGCGCGACCGCCCCGCCCAGCACCCCGCCGAGGTTGTAGGCGAGCGAGGCGCCCGAGTAGCGGACCGTCGTCCCGAACAGCTCCGGCAGGTAGGCGCCCATCGGTCCGTAGACCACGCCCATGCAGAACAGCGCGCCGCCGATGCCCAGGGCGATCAGCACCGGCTGCCGGGTGTCCAGCAGCGGGAAGAGCGCCAGCCCCCACACCGCCGCGAGCCCGGCGCCGCCCAGGACCAGCTTGCGGCGTCCGACGCCGTCGGAGCGGGTGGCGGCCAGCCAGGTGCCCGCCGCCAGGAACAGGCAGGCGACCAGCGAGAGCCCGAGCATGGTGGTGCGGGAGATGCCCAGGGTGCCGGTGGCGTACGAGAGGCAGTAGGTCGTGGCGGTGTAGAAGAGTCCGTAGGCGATGACCATGCCGCCGGCGCCCAGCAGCAACTCCCGCGGGTGGCGCCGGAACACGTCCACGGCCGGCACCTTGCTGGCCTCCTGGGCATCCCGCACCTTCGCGAAGACCGGCGTCTCGCTGATCTTCAACCGGACGAACAGTCCCACGCCGACCAGCAGGAACGACAACAGGAACGGCACCCGCCAGCCCCACGAGCGGAACGCCGCGTCGCTCATCACGTCGGACAGCAGCCAGAACACCCCGGTCGCCGCGAAGAACCCCACGGACGGACCCAGTTGCGGAAACGCGGCGTACAGGCCCCGCCGCCCGCGCGGCGCGTGCTCGACGGCCAGCAGCGCCGCCCCGCCCCACTCGCCGCCCAGGCCGATCCCCTGGAGGAACCGCAGCAGGATCAGCAGCAGCGGGGCCCAGATCCCCAACGTCCCGTAGCCGGGCAGCAGTCCGACGAGCGCCGTGGACAGGCCCATCAGCAACAGCGACGCGACCAGCACCGACTTGCGCCCGGCCCGGTCGCCGAAGTGCCCGAACACCACCGACCCCAACGGCCGGGCGGCGAACGCCACCGCGTAGGTGGAGAACGACGCGAGGGTGGCGTTGACCGGGTCGAGCGTCGGGAAGAACGCCTGGTTGAGCACCAGGGCGGCCGCGGTCCCGTAGATGTAGAAGTCGTAGAACTCGATGGCGGTCCCGATGAACGAGGCCACCGCCACCCGCCGCAGGCTCTCCCCGCCCGCCCCCTCCGCTTCCGGAACCGCCGCCGTCTTCGCTGCTGCTGATCTCGCGTCACTGTGCACGAGCCGCACTCTCATGGTTGGTGTAGGGGGCAGTCAATGGAGGGGGTGGGGGGTCCCGGATGGTGAGACGTGCGGGGTGCCGCGTCCGGTGACGGCCGTGACCGTGGGGTGGTGCGTGCGGCCCGCGCTGTCGCGATTCCGCTCCGATTACGGCTTGAACGCGTACAACCCCGCACCGTAGTGACGCGGATCACGCGCCTCCGTCATCCGAAATGCCGCTTTCGCTATGCGAGGGGAGATTGCCGGGGCTTCCCAGCGGGCCTGGCGCTCCCTTACGTTCCCGCACACAACTTCTTCAGAGAATTTTCATCTTTGTGAGCGGGGGGTGGGGCGATCGTGTCGTCTGTTGGGGTGGGGCGAAGACGTACATACCGGTGGTTGTCGGTCGGCGCGGCCGGCTGGTTGACGGCCGGCCTGCTCTCCGGACCGGCGGCCCCCGCCGCGCACGCCGCCCCCGCGACCCGTGCCGCGCAGCCCGCCACGCCCGCGGACGCATCCCGGGCACCCACCGAGGACGCCGCGCTCGAACAGGCGAAGCGCACCGGCAAGGAGGTCGAAGTCGCCGCCCTGCGCGGGGAGTCGGTGGACGTGGTCGCCACCCCCGAGGGCAAGCTGCAGGCCCGCCAGTACCTCCGACCCGTGCGCACCCGGATCGAAGGTCGCTGGCAGGACATCGACACGGACCTGGCCCGGCAGACCGACGGGACGCTGGCGCCGAAGGCCACCTCCGTCGGGTTGGCCTTCTCGGGCGGCGGCGACGGCCCCCTGGTGCGGATGCGCCGTGCGGGACGCGAACTGGCCCTCTCCTGGCCGGGGAAGCTGCCGACGCCGGTGACGGACGGCGCGACGGCCACCTATCCGGACGTGCTGCCGGACGTGGACCTGCGGATGGGGACGCAGGCGGACGGCTTCACCCAGCTGCTGGTCGTCAAGTCGGCCCAGGCGGCGTCCAGTCCGGAACTCGCACAGCTCGAACTGAAGCTGGCGACCGAGGGGATGGACGTCAAGAAGACCGCCGCCGGGGGACTGTCCGCGGTCGAGCCCGGCACGGACGCGACGGTCTTCGAGGCGCCCACCCCCGTGATGTGGGACTCCAGCCCGGGAGCCGGTGCCC
>LIQL01000439.1 GCA_001418405.1 Streptomyces diastatochromogenes
GGGTACGGGGGGCGGTGGGGATGAACGGGGCGTCGGGGGTGGAGAGGAGATGGTTGAGGTGGTCGCGGAAGATGCGCAGGCGCATCGGGATGCTGCGGACCAGCCGGGCGTTGTGGGCGCGGGCGGGTGTGTAGCCGAACAGCAGCTCGGGGTCGTTGTTGATCTGCTTGAGGACGTCGACGGCCTCGTGGACGAATTCGAGGACGATCCATTCGGCCTGGTCGCCGGTGAGCTTGCGGTGTTTGAAGACCCTGCCGGTGATCTTGTGGCGGGTGCGGCCGGCCGGGGTGGTCGTCGTGGTGGCGCATTCGCGGGTGAGGGCGCGGACTTCGGCGTCCCGCATGCCGGAGAGGTAGGCGATGACGATCCAGCGGGCGATCCGCAGGTGGTGGGTTTTGATTCCGCGACCCGAGGCGGTTCTTCATGCACGACTCGACACCGCCCCCGCCGTCCTCCCCCAACCCGCCATCAGGTCCGGCCCCGGAGAGGGGTGGTGACGCCGTCGAGCGCGAGGTGGCGCGCGAGATCGTGGGGACCGTCATCGCCTGGTACAGCAAGCAACTCCTGCTCGCGCGACATTCCGGTGACGAGCAGCGCCTGGAGCAGTTGAAGGCACAGCGGCTCGAGTGCGTGGAGGACCAGCGTCGACTTGATGAGGCCGGCCCCCAAGAGATCACGCGAATCGCCACCGCCTACACCGCGCGGTGGAAGGAACTGGACGCGGCCACGCCGCCTGAGTCGTAGGTTCAGCAGCCGCCGCGCTGTTCGGAACCGGTCCGCTGTGCAGTTCCGAATCGCGCGGCCGGTCTGAAGCACTGCGCAGATGCGAGATGAACCTCGCCCTGCCTGCCCGGCTGCTGTGCTCAACTACCGGACAGTGGCATCTCCGCACAGACGGAGATGCACCGGGCGGCGGCCAAGCGCCCGTCATCGGCGCACCGCTCGCGGTCGACGTGACCGCTGGCTTGCACTCCGCGGCGGAGCTGAGGCGGAAAGGGTCGTGAGCCGCTCCGGCCCTTCTCGGCCCGTCTCGTCTCTGTCAGCAGCGCCAGCCCTTGCGTCGACGAAGACGGCTTGATCGGATCGGTTGTGCGCTGTGACGTCTCAGGAGAAGAGCTCACATCGCGAGCCCGGTTCCCACTTTGCCCCTGTGTGTCCGCTCTAGGGCTCCTCTTTCGCGCCAAGACCCCCAAGCCGGGGCCACCTTGAGGGCAATGGTAAGCAGTTCTAGGTCAAGTAGCGATACCTGAACTTTTACTATGGCTTTACGGACAACGGCAAGCGGGCTGTGCCGAAGCACTTCGACGTGAAAGTAGGTGTGTTGCCGCCGGGCATCGTTCGGATTCCGACGACTCAGCCGTGCATTTCTGTTCGAGGTGGCTTGTACTGAACACTTAGGAAATTTGGCCGAAATCTTTGAATCTCGTTGCGCCCGGGCATTCCGCTCCATGACTTCATGGATCACACCGGACGGTCGATCAAGCTTTCGGTGGCGCCTGAGGGGGACAGGCGGGGCAGTGTGTATGCCTGCCCGGCACCGCGTGTGACGTCCCCCGCTCAACTTTCCATCCACAGCAAATGCTGTTGTTGTCGAGGGGGAACTAGTCATGAAGACCGACAAGCTGAAGCGTGCGACTGTCGTGGTAGGAGTGGCACTCGCAGCGATCGGGTCTACTCCGCTCGCCTATGCCGAAGGGACACCGGGAGCAGCCAAGGCATCGGTCACGGCAAGTTGCCCCGGTGATGGCCACTTGAGCACCAACTACACGTGCACTTCGCTGAGCAGCGGTGAGCTGTATCACCGGAAGTACACCAACAACCAGGCCTCCACCTGGTACACCAAGACCAGCGGCTCCAGCATCACGGCACGTGTCGGTTACAACCGGTCTGGCTCGACGCAATGGAGTGGCTGGTTCAGCCAATCCAGCGGGACGACGAAGACGGGCAACTGGGCCAACGTCACCTACTGCTCCGGCACCGTCGGCCTTCTGCAGGCGGAAGGCCAGCAGACGTTCCAGACACCTCTGACCGCCTGCAGCTGACCGCCCATCCGTGCCGGCCGCCGCCCGAGGCGGCCGGCACGGACCGCCTTCGTCCAGCTCCCCAGGATTAGGACACCGTCCTCGTGTTCTCCGCCATCTTCAATGACCAGGCCGGCTTCATCGCCACAGCGCTGACGGCTGCCCTTCTTGTTGCCGCCCTGTGCTTCTGGTTCGCGCATCGGTCAGGTAAACGTCCCTGGTCCCATGCTGCGTTCGGTGCCTCCATCGCTGCGGAAGTCGCCCTCACCCTCTTTCTGCCGAGCGGGGCAGCAGTCGCTGAGGCACGTCACGTCTGCGTGATCAACCGCAACTACGCCGAACCATTTGCCACCCAGCAAGGGCTGCTCAACCTGCTGCTGTTCGTACCCATCGGCTTCTTCGGGCTGATGGCCCTGCGCTCACTCCTGCCAGTCGTTGCCGGCACCATCCTGCTTTCCCTGAGCACCGAACTCCTGCAAACACTCGTCCCCGGCGTGAACCGCGGATGCGACAGCAGCGACCTGGAGATGAACGCCCTGGGCGGTCTCGCCGGCATCGCCATCGCCTGGGCTGCTCTACATCTGACCAAACACCCCATCAGCCCGCTTCGCAGGCACGCTCGCCCTACCGCCGTCGGATCCGCCATCGTCCTTGTAGGCGCAGGCATTGCAGCCGCCGTCTGGATCACCCCCGTCGCCGTCGACGCCACCAGTCTGCAATTCACCGGTGACGAGGAAAAGGCAGCAGCTCAACGAGCCGTCCGCCAAGCCTTTGGCGACCACTACAAGATCAGTAACGTACAGCTCCAAACAGGCGTCGACGACAACCCTGACACCCTGCTCATCGCCCTCGACAAGGGCTCCGCAGAACTCAGCTGGCCCGATGCCTCACAGCTCAACGTCAGTCTCGAAAACTCCAGTCAGACCACCTCAGCCAGCTTCCCCGTACCCGGCACCGGCCAGCAAAAGATCACAGGGGAGGATGCTCTCCCCATCGCAGGGCGCTACGCCCAGGAGCACTACCCGCATGAACTGCGCGGCGCCGAACCTCACGTCTATCCCGTAGGCGACCGGGCCGAGCTTGGATGGATCGTCAGCTGGCGCCGTCGCAACAGTGCCGGCGTTCTGATGCCCGTGCGTCTGGACGTCCAGATCAACACCGCTGGCCGTGTCTCCCAGCTCCTGGTCCGCTCCATAGACGACCCCGCTTCGCTGCCCAAGCCCACCGTCGACAAGAAGGCAGCCCAGAGCACGGCTCTCAAAGCGCTGCACCAGCCCACGGGGCACGAAGTGCGCGTTGCCGAGAGCGAACTCCTGGCTGTACAGCGCGAAGGAGAGTGGCGGTCTCAGTGGTTGACCAGCTTTGAGACCGACGATAAGAGCGTCGTCATCGACCCGATCTACGTCGATGCCAACACCGGGAAGGTCGACGCCCGCGCCAGCAGGAAACAGAAGATCGACAACCCGGAAGGCGCCGACGGCCAAGTGGTCACAACCCAAAACTAAAGCTCTGCCGTCACGAACCGCCGGCCCCGACCTAAGCGGTGGCCACAAAGTCCCGTCGGCCGTCCGTCGCCCGGCACGCACTCCCGCCGCTCCGGGTGACGCCCCAGAACTCCCGTGCAGGGGCCACCGCCCGGCACACCGGGAGCACGCACCGAACGCCGCCCGCCCTGCCTTTGCGGGCAGCCGACGCGACTTCGTGGACACCCCCTCAAGCCACCGCGGTCAACAGTGCCGCGGCAAGCCGAACAAGAACCATTCGCCAAAAGGAGAACTCCATGGTCAAGTTAGCCACAAGACGTTCCATAGCTGCCGTCGCGCTCGTCACCGCAGCGATCAGTGCGACTCCTGCTCACGCCGCTACCGTCCCCAACCGCAGCGCCGCGGCAATCCAAACGGCCGGCTGCCCCGGCGACGGCCGCACCGACGGTGGAAACACCTGCACCTCTCTGAGCAGCGGGGCCGTCTTTCACACCAAGGTACTGGGAGCGAACGTCACGATCACCACCTCCTACAAAAAGGAAAGCGGCGGCACCATCACGGCCCAGCTCGGCTACTCCTACAAGGGCACCAGCCACTGGAGCGGCCAGTTCAGCCAGTCCGCAGGCACTACGAAGTACCAGTCATGGACCAACTACGACTCCGCCTTCCGCTGCGCCCCGACCATCGGGTTGCTCCAGGTGAGCGGGCAGGGGACCTTCCAGACGCCGGTAGCCACCTGCTGACACTCATCCACTTTTCGCGCGGCTGGTCTCCGGACTGGCCGCGCGAATTGCTGTCGCGAGTCCCGACCACGGTCATGTCGGTGCCGTGTTGTTCATGGTCGTGCCGGGAGGCCGGGTTGCGTCCGTCGCGAGCTGAGCTGGAGGACCTGCCCGCGCCGCGCAGGCACCGGCACATCGCCCACCGTGTCCAGCAGCGTCTGATTCGGCTACGTCTTCCTCGGCACCGCCGCAGCTCTCGTCATCTGGCGCCGCACGTGATCGCCGAGGTACCGATGAAATGGGCCTCACGAAGTGACGAAACGCAGGCGTGGGCCGGTCGGGCACCGTCAGGATGCGCCTACGTTCGTCTACCGACCCTCGTGGAAGGTAATGCGAGCTCACCTGCGCGGGGACTCCACGCGTCGGAGGTCACGTTCCTGCAGGTCAACCGAATTTGTCGGTTGTCCGGGACCCTGAGCCTCGCGTCCGCCCGGCGTCACGGCATGCCCGCACCGTGACGCCCCGGCTGCACACCGCGGACGGGCTACGTCATCAACTCGATGTGGGGATGCTCGGGCTCCGCCGGGCAGACGAACAGATGCTGCCGGTAGCCGCTGCCTATCTGGACCCCGGTCGCGTTGTAGCCGCGGTGGCCGGGGTACGGTCCAGCACCTGGGTGGGGGTAGGGAGACCAGCTGTTCCCGGCGCCGTCCCCTTCCTCAAACGTGGCGACGGTCATCAGGACCTCCATGCCGGTGCCGCACTCGGAACAGGGCTGCGAGCTGGGGTCGGTGGAGTTCCAAGCGGGCCAGCCGCCGACCTTCCAGCCGGGTGCGTTGGACAGCACACAGTCGTAGTACGTGTCCGAGTCCATGTCCTCCTCTGCTGCCTGCGGCACACTCCACTGCTTGAGCTGCTCCCGCAGTTCTTCGCTCAGCTCCAGATGGTCGGGGTACTCGGTGATCTGCTCCGGTTCGAGCACGCACGGTTCCGGTAGATAGCCGTCGAACTGCACTGCGGGCGGCTCGGGGGGCGTGTCGAGGATGTCGGTGACGGCGGCTGCGGAACGCCAGAAGAGCAGGGTCCTGGGCATGATCGGATGATCGAAGGGGCACCACAGAACCTGGAGAAGGTCCTTGCCTTCCGGCGGGCTCAGATCGGGCACATCCCGTACGTACAGCTGCGCGACGGGCAGCCCCGCTATGGGGCTGTCGTACGACTGGACCGCCGGCCTCACCGGACACGTCTGAGGGGGCCGGATCCGCTCGAGAGTCTCCCGTTCCTCCGGAGTCATGTCCCGGCCGTGCGCGGCAGCGAAGATACGTCGTTCCAGCCGCAGATCCGCCGGAGACGGGGCTGGGTTGATGCCGTCCACCACATGCGGTTCCTCGCAGTGCGGCCACGGTTCCTCAGCGGGCCACAGCAGCGGCCCGCCGATCGAGCTGTCGTGCCACGTCGGCACCCCAGGGCGGGGGTGCAGGCGGGTCGCCGTGCGGGCCAACGGGGCCAGTTGGGGAAAGACCGCGACAACATCGATCGGCCGTGGCGGAGTGACAGGAATGACCTTCATGGCCTCAATCTTGCCCATCGCCTCTGACAACGGCCCTCGTGGCCGCCCCACGAAGAGCCCCGCCACGGGCGCCACCCGGGAGGGCCCTCCCCCCCCGGTCCGTCGCCGGTAGATGGCCCGCGAGCAGGTCCACGATCGCCGCGTGGATGTCCGTCCACGCGTGCGGTTCGTCGCCACGTACCACTTCCATTGGGGTGCTATGAGTTACCTTGGTGCGCCGCAAACCCAGCCGGGAACTGCATCCACAGAGCTCGGTATCACCCACACGTGACCGGAGTCATCACAGCAGTTAAGCGCATTTCGTCGATGGCTCTCGCCCGGACAGGTCCTAAGGGCAGGGCGGCTGCCGGGGCGGGCGTGCCGAGCTGGCGTGGTTGCTGGGCGGGCATCAGCGGGCATGCCAGCCCGCCGATCGCGATGAGGTCGTCACGGTACTGGGGCATCGTCGCGTGCAGGCCACGCTGGGTGGCCCAGAACCGGGCTGCTTCCGCGGGGATGTAGGGGCGGTACCGCTCCGCGGCGAGGGCCAACGCAGCAGCGGGGCGCCGCACCCACGCCCCCTGAGCATCCCGTGCGTTGTGGTACAGAACGTGAGCGTCGCGCCGCATCACCATCACCGAGTCAGCCACGGCCAACTGCTCAGCCGCTGCCACCACCGCAGGGAGAACGTCGAAGTGGACGTTGTGCCCGGAGGCAGTGGTGAACCGTGCCGGCCCGCTGCTGGCTTGGGCGTAGCGGGAGGCCGTGCCCTGCCGGGAATCGGCTGCGCGCACGGCCAGGACCACCAGCTCCACCCGGTAGCCGGCCTGCCCGTACAGCGCGGCGCTGGTGACGAACTCGGCGGCGCTGCCCGGGGCCATCTCGATGACCACATCCCCCTGCCGTTCGCGGACGTACGCCTCGGCTTGTGCCTGCCAGGCCCGGTAGTCGGCGCGGATCCGTGTGGAGGCCGTCCGAGGCTCCTCGCGCAGCAACTGGAGGTAGTCCGGGTGGGCGGCTTTGAAATCGTCGCCCGTGATGTGCGTGGGGCCGCCGCGCAGAGTACGGCGGACCATGCGCGCGGCCCGGGTCTTGCCCGCGCCGGGCTGGCCCAACACGTACACCGCGACGGGCCGCTCCTGCGGCGTGATCCGCCCCAGTGCCGGGGTGATCAACTCGTTGAAGATCCAGCGGTGTTCCTCTGCGGAGAGCCGGTGGTAGTTGACGCCCGGCGCGTCCCGCCGGGGCTGGGCGATGCGTCGAACCGGTTCCGCGTAGGCTGCGGCCCGCTCGGCGTCGCGCCGCACCGCCAGCGACCAGTCCGCCGGCAGCCGGGGATCGGCCAGACGCCGGTCGGCGTCGGCGAGCTGACGCCGGAACCGGCCCGTCTCCGCGGGCCCCCACGGGCGCCTGCGCTCGGCGAGCACTGCATCCGCCGCGCCCGCCAGCTGCTCCCCGGCAGTACTGAGTTCGTTGCCGTACACGGCCTCCAACGCCGCCCCGGCAGAGCGCCGGACGACCAGGACCCGGTCGACCAGATGCGCGGTCTCCACCGCACGGAGGGTGTCGACCAGCGCGACCGCGCAGGCATCGTGGTTGTCCCAGGAGACGAAGCAGGCCCGGCCCTCCTCGGCCAGGCGCAGATACCGGTCCAGGATGCCGAGCTGACTGACCGCCTCGGGCACGGCCAGGGCCACGATCTCGATGCGGTAGCCCGCCTGCCGGTAAGCCGCCACCCCGGCCAGGAACTCGCTCGGGTCCGCCAACGGCGCCTCGACCACCGCGTCATACCGCCCCGCCCGCACCCGCACCCGCGCCTCGGCCTCGGCCTGCCACCGGTAGGTCTCCGGCCGCACCCGCACCCCGGCCGTGCGCACGTCCTCGGCGAGGAAGACGCCGTAGTGGGGATGTACGGCCTTGTAGGTGTCGCGGTCCACCCGCACCGCACCGCCCCGCCGCTGCAGCGCGGAGTGGATCAGGTCGAGGACCAGCGTCTTGCCGCTGCCGGGCTGCCCGGCGACGAACACCGCCACCGGACGCACTTCGGGCGGCTGGGGTGCTGCGTCCGTCAGGGCGGAGGGCAACACGGCGTTGGCCAGGACCTCGTCGGCCCAGTCACCGCCGGGAGTTGCTGAAGGAGCTCGCCCCGGGCCCAGGTGGGCCGGGGGTACCCCGGGGTGGTGCGGCGAGTGCACGAGCTCCTCCACGAAGGACTGCTGCAAGACGCGGACATCGAGGTGTGGGTGAGTGATCTCCCAGGGTCGGGTCGGCTCACTCCGTCTGTGCAGGCGACGACCGAGCAGTCGTCGCCAGGCGCCGCGCGCTGCCAGATCGGTTGACGGCTGTCGCAGCCCGCTCTGTTTCTGATCAGAGCGAGGCGAGCGTAAACCCAAGGGCAAGAATCATGCAATTTCAGGGATAAATTCAGGGCTAATCTTGTGGTAGCGTTTGGGGCGGAGGTGGAGTATGCCGACGGAAGATGAGCTGTTCGCGGCTGTGGATGCACTGCTGGAAGGCGAGCCAGAGATGCCGCCCCCGGCCGAACGAGCGCGCCTGCGCGAGGCAGCCCACGTCT
The DNA here is from genome assembly GCA_001418405.1 of Streptomyces diastatochromogenes. Classification (GTDB taxonomy): domain Bacteria; phylum Actinomycetota; class Actinomycetes; order Streptomycetales; family Streptomycetaceae; genus Streptomyces; species Streptomyces albulus_C. The sequence continues at coordinate 8,352 of LIQL01000439.1, forward strand.
CGCAGGCCCGGCTCGCGCAGGCGTTGCAGACGTCGACGCAGACGGTGAAGAACTGGGAGGCCGGCCGCGCAGAGCCGCGGCCCCCGCGCCGCCAGGCCTATCAGCGACTGCTGGACGGCTGGGCTCAGAAGTACCCCAAGCCCACTGGCAGCGAGACCCCTTAGCTATTGAAGTCGGCCCGGACTGAACAACACTTCCTCGCCGAAGTCGTAGTCTCAGCTCGCGAGTCGACTGCCCAGAGCTACGCGCCGCTGACAGTCAATCTGGAACCGACCTGGTGACCAATCCCCGGCTCCAGACCGTCGCCAAGGTCTTCGGCCGGGCTCATCGACGACCACCACCGGTCCTGGTCGCGACCGTGCCACCGCGCTCCTGCGCAGGGAGGCACGCCCACAGGCGGAGACGCACCTTCAACTCCCCACCGGGGTGGCTCCGTCGTCATGCCGGAGCGCCCGCCTCGCGGCATGCCGATCAACCCTCTACCGTCGAACCACGCCCGGCCTGAACTGGACGGACGGGAACAGGCTGCGGCGCACTGCCCTCGCACGTCGGTGCGCCCCAGCCACCCGTCACCAACCCATCCGAGCGCCGGAGTCGTGGTCTCGTTCGCCTTCAGTGACAGCGTTTGTCGATCAGTTTGAGCGGCGGTTAGCGATCTCTGGGGCGATAAGTCTTGATGAGTTTTGACGGCGCTTCGCGTCAGTGATCTTGGCCTGCGGTCTGTTCGGAGCAGTCGTGTCCGTCGCCGGGCAGGCCCATGACGTTCAGCACTGGTTCCTCGCCCTCGGGGATCTCGAAGGTGAAGTTCGCTCCTGACGCGAGCGCCGTGAGCGAGCACTGGTTGCCGAAGGTCAGGGGGGTGTGGGGCTCCCAGGAACAGCCGGCCCGGTCCAAGGCGGAAACGACCTCCGCGTGCTTGAGCCCTGCCGGGAAGGTGCCCGTCCCCCCGACGGCCGACGGAGGAAGTTCGACGACGTCACGCCAGGTCTGGACGCAGATGAGGGCGACCTTGCGGCAGCGGCAGACACTCAGCTCAAGGTCTCCGTAGGCGAAGAGCCGGGGCCACTTTCTGTTCCGGCTCATTGTTCCGATGTGCCACGGCTCGCCGAGTGCTGCGGACACATCGTTCCAGTCGGCTCCGCTGAACACCGGGCCCAGTCGACCTGTCTTCGCGATACTGGTCAGGACATCGAGAATCTCCACGAGGCCGAGCCTGACAGGTGCCCTGACCAGCAGTCCAGCGGTTTCGGGAGGGGCAGCCCTCTGCAGGTTTACGACAGGCGGAAGGAGAACAGGTAGCAGGTCACCAGCTCGCCGGCGAGGCGGATCGTCACGTCGCCGAAATCGACCTCCGCCTCGTGACCGGGCTGGTGGTTCTGGGGAACGAACGCCTCCAGCGGCGCCTTGCCCGACTCGACCAGCAACTCGGGTTTCCGGGCCGCGATGTAGTAGCAGGCCACCCCGTAGGAGACGTCGGCGCCGTCTTCCTCGACCAGCAGGTGGAAGATCCGGGTGACCGTGTGCCGCTGCTTGCGCGGCGCGTCCAGGTCCTCCCGCAGGGTCTCGTCGATCACCGGCTTGTAGCAGTCCACTTCGGTCGCCCGCGGCGGCAGCTTCTTACCTGGTTCCGGCCAGGACGAATCCAACGCCTTCCGCACCGTCCGCCACGTCACACCGTGCTTGTGCGCAAACTCGCGCGTCGGGAGCGCCCGACGCCTATGACGTACGCAGGTGGGGCCCAGGCGACTGCTTGGCCCCACCTTCTCGGGCAGTCGTCGACCCCATCGTCCCGGTGCACGGTTACCGACGAGGAAGTCTCTCGGGCGCTACCCCAAGCGCGGCATTCGCTGGAGATACACGAACGGCGTTATGGCCCCGAGTACCCCATCTCGCTGGCCGCACGGAATCTGCTCGCAAACACACTCAGCGTCCTAGGCGAGCACAAGGAAGCCACCGAACAAATCCAGCTGGTCCTGAACGCGCGGCAGTGCATTCTTGGAGCAGACCACCCACATACCACTGGTACGCGCCAAGAACTTGCCAAAATCCAAAGACGAATGACCGAATAGTTACGACCAGATCGTGAAGTACACCACCGCCCTGCGGCCGAGCAGGTCCTGCGCCGCTTCACCCGCGGCGGCCCCAAGCACCCCACCTACCAGGCGATCGAGGAACTCGGCCGGGCGGTACGCGCCGCGTTCGTGTGCGTTCTGTGGAATCAGATTTGTCAAGTAGTTCCTGGTTTGCCTTGGTTGACTTCGGTGATCGGCAGCATTGTCGCGGCTGGTGGGGCGCCGATCTGGCGGGGTGTGGGGCCGGCGGGAGTGGGCCGCCTCAGTCGACGCTGTGGATGGAGACGCCATCGCACCGGCCCTGGCCTTCAATACGGTGGTGGACCAGGCTGTACAGCCGAGACGAGATTGTGAGGTCAAGTGTCTCAGCGTCGTGTTCGTTTACGGGTACGTCAGGTGGGGCCGCGCCCGCCCCTGCCCCCGCTCTCTGGTGCAGATCCCGTCCAAGGGGGCTCGTCCCCGACTTCTGGTCCAGGCGCCGCCCGAGAACCCACCAGGCTCCAGCGGTTTGTCAGGTGGTATCGCAGGGCTGATCTGGCCAAGCACACTGCGGTTCTCGCCGCGGCCGTAGCTGCGGCGAGCCTTGCGGTCACAGCGTGGGGAACGTATAAGGCTGCTCAGGTCGCAGACGATCAGCTTGCCCAGTCACGTGCGAACAACGAGAACGGCGAGCGCGCACAAGCCTCCCGTATCTCGATATGGGGCGAAGGCAAACAATCGACGCGTATCGTCCTTGCGAACCGCTCTCCGGACCCTGTGTGGGCGTACGCATACCTCCCCTCCGGGGACACGCCGTACATTCCGGGCCTGCGGGACAGCGGCGACCTACTGTGGGCCGGGGCCCTCCCGCCTTGCACTCGCCTAACCGTTCCACTTTCAAAGATTGGCTTGGGGCGCCAAGATATCCGGGAGTCCAGTCTGACGATCACGTTTATGGACGCCAATGGAAGAGCTTGGACCCGCTCCACATGGGGAGCGTTGCTGCGACACCCGGAATTGCAGAACAGCTTGGGGAAGGTCGCCAGGGGCAAAACCGAAAACCCCTCGTGGGTGACGGAAGAGGACGTAGAGGTCAAGAAGCTCTCTGAATGCGGCTAAGCAGTCACCCGACCCAGTAGTCCTAGCTCGCACACCGGGGAGCAAATAACTCCCCGGTAGGTTCCGGGGCGCACCCCTTGCGGCGGGCGGCGGGGTCGCGTTCGGCGACGTGCCGGGCGACCGCGTCGACGCCAGGGCGGGCGTACCGCTCCAGGGGGCGGACGGAGGCGCGGCGGGAGCGGTCCAGCAGCATCGGGGGCCCTGAGCGCGAGAGGAGGGAGAGGGCCGTGTCGTCGGCCGCCCACAGGGCCGGCCTCCCGCGGTACACCGGGTCCCGGCCCCGGACGTCGTCGTGGATGATCGAGGTGTTCGCCAGGAGATCGCCGACGACGGTGGCGGCACGGCCCCGTTCGGAGGGCCCGCTGTCGACACCCGCCCGCGCACAGCAGAGGGGGCACCAGCCCCCTGCGTCCGACGCCGCCGGGCTGGCCGATGACCGGACCGCCGTGCTTGCTCGCCAGCGGTAGCGGACGGCGTCGCGCAGCGAAGAGGGCAGCCTCGCCGATCGACGGCCTTCCGTCCTGCGTCGAAGATCTCCTCGGCCGTACGGCTACCAGGTCTCCGGGGAGGATCGGAACGGCCAGTAGCGGGACCGCTCAGCTGGTGGTGAGCTGCCCCGGGATCCGGCCGGAGGTCCGGAGTTCCCGAAGGTCGGGGATGTGGTTGGAGAGGGTGCCGGGGCTGACGCCGAGGAGATTGGCGATCGAGGTGATCGAGTTCTCTGGGTTGGGGAGCAGGTCGCGGGCGGCTCGGATGATCTCGGGGGTGGCGACGGTGGGGCGCCCGCCGACCCGGCCGCGGGCGGCGTCTAGTAGTGCTTTGTTGGGTGGTGTCGTAGGGCTGCCAGGGGGTGGGTTGGTGGCAGGTGGGGCAGGTGCCTGTCCAGGTGGCCAGGAGGTGTTGGAGGAGGTCCAGGGCCTGGTAGAGGGTCAGGCCCTGGCAAGGGCTTTTGGGCTCCTCCGTTGTTCGGTCAGGAAGAGGCGGGCGGCGGTGACGAGGGTGACGTGGCGGTGCCAGCCGGTGAACGAGCGTCCTTCGAAGTGGTCCAGCCCCAGGGCGGTCTTCAACTCCCGGTAGTCGTGCTCGATGCGCCACCGCAGTTTCGCGATGCGGACGAGGTCGCGGGCGGGGATGCCGGCGGGCAGGTTCGAGATCCAGTAGTTGACCGGCTCGTCCTCACCCTCGGGCCACTGGGCGATCAGCCAGCTCAGACCGATCGTGCCGTCCGCGGCGGGTTTGGGGCGCCGCCCTGCAAGACGGACCCGCAACAGCACGAAATGGGAGCTCAGCGCGGCTTTGGAGCCCTTGCGTCAGGTCAGGGTCCGTCCCTGGCCTCGCCCTGCGGCCAGCACGTGTTCACGCAAGGACACCGGCCGGGTGCGGTAGCGCGGAAGGGGCCTGGGGCCGAGTCCGCTGTAGGCGGGCTGGCGGGGTTCAACACCCTCACCGTGGGCGGTCATCTCGGCCTTGGCTTGCAGGACGTAGGCCAGGCTGCGGTCTTCCAGGCCGCGGCGGAAGTCGGCATTGGGGCCGTATCCGGTATCCGCGACCAGCACGGCGGGCCTCAGGCCGGCACCGGCGAGTTCATCGAGCATCTCCAAGGCGAGCTGCCACTTGGGGCGGTGGTGTTCGTCGTCGGGGATGCGACAGCGTTTCCTTCGGCTGTCCGCCTCCGGCGTGTCCCAGCTTTCGGGTAGGAACAGTCGCCAGGACAGAGGGCATGAGGCGGTGTCGGAGGCGGCATGGACACTCACGCCGATCTGGCAGTTGCCGACCTTGCCCAGCGTGCCGGAGTACTGCCGGGCCACCCCTGGCGAGGAGGTGCCGTCCTTGGGGAAGCCGGTGTCGTCCACCACCCATGCCTGAGGACGGACCACCCGCACGGCCCGCCATGCCAGCCGGGCCCGCACCGCATCGCAGGGCCAGGTGGAGGAGGTGACGAACTGCTGGAGTTGCTGGTGGTCCACCCCCAGAGGCTCAGCCATCGGCTGCATCGACTTACGACGGCCATCCAGCAGCAACCCCCGCAGATACAAGCTGCCCTTCTCACCCTGAGATCCCGCCGCACCAACGGCGCAAAAACCTCCCCGGCAAAATCCTCCAACCGGCCCCGACACACAGCAAGTTCCCCAGCCCTCATACAACCAGCGAACTACCACACACCCACCGTGACAAGACCACGTAACAAAGCACTACTAGGGCGCTGGGCGGCGGCGTACGAATTCCAGCCCTTGGGTCAGGCTGGTCGACCGGAGGCGTACCGGGCGAGCGTGGTCTCCACCGCCTGCTCGACGGCGTAGCGGATTTCAGAGGCGGCGGGGTTCCAGTCGGTCAGCAGCATGCGGGGCCAGAGCACGTAGTTGGCGATCATCCCGAGGAACTGGTTGGCGGCGGTCTCGGCGTCCGGGACGTCGGCGTTGCCAGCCTCGTGCTCCGACTCCAGGTAGTGCTGGACCGAGGTGAAGTAGGGCAACTTGCCGAGCTGGAACTGCATCTGCCCCAGTTCGGGGAAGCGGGGCAGCTCGGCGATGACGATGCGGAACAGGGCTGTCATGCCGGGCCGGCCGATTAGGTCGGCGTAGCGGTGGCCGATGGAGGTCAGGCCGGAACGCAGGTCTCCGGCCTGAGGGCGCCCGACAGTGTCTGCGGTGTCACGCTGCCAGGACTCGGTGACGATGGCCTCGAAGAGGGCTGCCTTGGTGGGGAACTGCTTGAACAGGGTGGACTTCGAGACGGCCGCCCCTTCGGCGATGCGGGCGAGGGAGGTTCCGTCGTAGCCGCGGTTCAGGAAGAGGTCCGTGGCTGCGGAGATGATCGCCTCACGCTTCTGCTGGGCGAGACGGCGGTGGTGTGCGGAGAGCTCTGCTGCCATGCGTGCAGTATGCCCCAGATCCGAGGCGAGTCACTTGACTCGCCTCTTTTGGCGTGCCTACGCTGCAACGGAAAGGCGAGTCGAGCGACTCGTATCTGATGGCGGTGCCCGATGTCTCTCTGGTGCCGTGTGTTGAGGGAGCAGCTGATGACAGCCGACAGGATCGCTTTGGTGACCGGTGCGAACCGTGGTCTGGGCCGGAGTACAGCTCTCGCGCTGGCGGCGCGCGGGGTGCGGGTCGTGGTCGCTCATCGCGGTGATGTGGCCGGGGCCGAGGAGACGGCGCGGCACGTGCACGCTGCGGGTGGGACTGCCGCTGTCGTGCGCCTCGATATCAGTGACGTCTCCTCTTTCGGAGCCTTCACTTCCGAGCTGAGCGCACTGCTTGAGCGTTGGGGGGCTTCGCGGCTGGACATTGTGGTCAACAACGCGGGGGTTGGCGTTTTCGGTCCGCTGGAAGCTGTCACGGCCGACGACTTCGACACGGTGTTCGGCACGAACGTGCGGGGCACGTTCTTCCTCATCCAGTCGCTTGTGCCGCTGCTGGCGCCGGGCGCCCGGGTCATCAACGTCTCGTCGTCGTTGACTCGCCACACCAGTCCCGCGACCTCGGTCTACTCCGCCTCGAAGGCCGCCGTCGAGGCTCTGAGCCGCACTCTGGCCGCAGAACTCGGCCCCCAAGGTATCCGGGTCAACTCCATTGCCCCGGGGCCGACCGCCACCGACTTCAACGGCGGTGCCATGCGGGATGACACCGGTATGCGCCAGGGCCTGGCCGGGCAGACCGCGCTCGGCCGCGTCGGCGAACCCGAGGAGATCGGCGACGCCATAGCCACGCTGGCGTCCGACGGCCTGAGCTGGATGACGGCCCAGCGCATCGAGGTCTCCGGCGGCGCCCTCCTCTGACCGACCGGGCGAGCCTGTGCCGGGCCACAGGCAACGGCGGGCCGGATTCATTCCGCGCCGGTCTCGTCTTCATCCAGCTCGGTCGCGTCCGGGTCGTGCAACGGGCCCAGGGCGCCGGCGGCCGGGAGGCTGGCGGTGAAGCTGTAGCGGCCGAGCAGGTTCAGGTTGCGGTGCTTGAGCTGGGAGAGCCGGGCGATGTCCTCGTCCCGGATCTCGTGGCCCTCGGCTTTCAGCTGGGCGACGGCGGCGTCGATGTAGCGGGTTGTCCAGAGCACGATGGCGTTGTGGCGGGACTCCTGCACGGTGAGCTGCCGGTTCATCTGCCGCCGGTAGGTGTCGTCCACCGGGTCGACCACCCACAGCAGGTGCTCGGTCTTCACGACCGCCCGTACTCGGCGAACGCCGCCCCGAGCGGGGTCGGGCGGCCGTCGCGGCCGAACATGCGCAGCAGGTCGTAGGCGCGGAACTGGTTGGTGACCAGGGAACCGGCGACCTTCAGCATGTCCGGCCAGTGCGTGATCACCTTGTTCAGGTTCACGCGGTTGCGGGCCAGGTCCTCCACCGCGCCGTACGTGCCGGTCTCGACGCCGGGCATGGTGGCCCGCCAGAACCGCTGGTCGTCCAGGTCGCGGAACCGTGGGCTGAAGTTGTAGCCGAGGATCTTGAACAGGCCGACACACCACGTCGGAGTACGAGGCGTTGTCGGTCGCCGACATCTCCGGCTTCACCCCGCCGTCCAGGTTCAGCAGCGCGTCCAGGATGTGCAGGGAGTCGCGCGGGGTGCCGGGCACGACCATCTGCCCGAAGCCCGCGAACTGCTCCTTGACGGCGTTCAGCCAGGTGATGCCCCGCTTGAACCCGAAGTACTTCGGCGACGGGACGGCGTTGACGGTGCGCACCGGCACCTGGAAACGCAGCCCGTCCACGGAGGCGAGCAGCCCGTCACCCCAGTAGCGCACGATCGGGATGCCGGCCTGGGCGGCGATGAGAGCTGCGTTCGCCGCGGCGATGGTGTCGACGCGCAGATAGTACTGATCGACGTGCACGAGCCGGGCCCGGGTCAGGGCCTCGCGGCCGCTTCTCCTCGACTTGCCGCGCCTCCGACACCTGCCGAGCCAGCACGGACGCCCCGGGCAGCAGGACCCGGTGACGGCACAGCCAGCCCACCGCGTGGTCGAACAGCGCCTTCGGGCCCTCGGTGTGCGTCCACGCCCGCCCGTGCAGGAACGTACGGGACCGCCGGCCCCACTCGCCGTCCTCGTAGGGGTGGTAGTCGTAGGCGTCCCGGATCTCCCACGCATGGTCATACAGCGTCTGGCGCCGCTCCGTGTACCGCTTGACCACCGACGGGTCCTCGATGTCGAGTTGCACGGCCAGGTGCTCGACCACTGGCCACGGCACTGCGAGCGGGTCCTCCAGGAACAGGCCGACGTACCGAATCGTGCACATCTGGAGCGCGAACCCGAGCCGGTGATGCTCCGTCCGCCGCAGGGCGATCAGGTCCCGGTCCACGTCGTCCAGGAAGAAGAACCGCTCCAGCTCGGGCCTCGTCGGTTCCTAGGCGAACGTCCCGTACGCCTAGGCCTGCTCATCGCTCAGAAATTCCACCGGCACGAGCCGGACCGTAGCCAGCCCCGGACCGGGCCCGGAGGCGTTTCACCGAACCCCAGCGGCGAAGTGGATCACTGTGCTAGACGGCCGTGATCGTTCTCACCGATAACCGCTGTGCCGATGTTCCCCGAGGCCGAAGCCAGCGCGAGGCGGTCGGCGGCGGGCTGTCGGCCTTGGTTGTCGAGGTGGCAGCGGGCGGTCAGGCGGCAGGGTCGACTTCGGGGTGCGTGAACCGCACGGGCTTGCTCAGCGAGCGGGCGTAGGCGATTTCGGCTCGGGTGCTGTCTCCGATGTAGTCGCCGACTACGAGCACCTCATCAGCGAGCCGGATCTTCGCCCGGTGCAGTTCGTCGAGTCGAACCTTCAGCGACTCGGCCTCGACAGGATCGGACCAACGTTCGTGCGGCGACTTCATGTCACAGGCCGGTTTGACGACAATCTTTCCGGCTTTGGTCTCCAGCAGATCGGCCTCGTTCATCTCGGTCATGAAGCGGGTGGAGCCGCAGATCACGACGATACGCGGGAGGCTCAACAGCTTCTTCGCGTCGGCGAGCTTCTCCTCGGGGGTGAGCAGTTGCGGGTATGACACTGGTTGCTCCTAGGGGTGTGGTCCACGGGGTGCCTGCGGAGACGTACGGGAGCACCCACGCGCGCGTGTAGGCCGGAGGTCATCGATTCTCTGGATGATGAACGACCCGGGCCTACCGCCCTTACGCCACCAGGCCCAGCTCGGACTCCGCTCGCCGGCCGCTCTGGACCCGCTCTGCCCCCGCTCACAGAGCGCTCCGGTTATCTAGGGTGCCCAGCAGGTGTCAGGCAAGTACACCGGAGCGAACTTGCCTGACTGATATCCAGGGGTTTGTTAGGCAAGTTCGTCCGTCTCGCTTGACGTCTTGCGCGTCAGTCCGGCAGCCACTGCAGCTCGTGCGCCAGGGTTTTGGCGACGGCACGGATGCGGCGGTGTAGTGGCGACTGCTCGCGTGGGAGGACCAGGTGGATCGTCAGGCTGGGCGCGCCTCGTAGCGGGCGCCAGGTGAGACCGGCCGGTTGTACCGTGGCCGCGGCTTCTCCGGCCGGGGCGAGGGTGGCCCCGTCGCGCAGGTCGCGCTGAGACATGTCGAAAGAGACTGCGGGTGTGTGGATTCGGGGGTGTGATTGGGTGTCTCGGAACAGTGCGGACAGTTGATCGTGGATCACGGGGTTGGCCGCACGGTGCGGGAGTCGCAGCGGATACGCGGCCGCGTCGGCGATCTCGATCTCCGGGTGTTCGGCCAGCGGATGGTGCTGTGCCAGCTGGACCCCGATGCGCGCACGCCGCAGCAGGAACCGGCGCACGCCACGGCCCGGTTGTTCACCGCGGGTGATCCCGGCATCGATGCGGCCGTCGGCGACCGCGGGGGAGATCTCCGGTGTCGCCATCGGGAACGCGGCGACCTCGAGTCCGCTGTTGCCGCGAATCAGCCTGTCCACCAGGGCCGGTGCCGTCTCGGCCCCGGCGCTGAGGCTGTATCCGATGCGCAGCGTGCCCAGTTCACCGGCCGCCGCGCTCCGGGCGGTGCCCCATGCCCGGTCCAGCGCCGCCAGCGCGGGCGGCGCGGACTCCGCCAAAGCCACACCGGCCGTGGTCAATACGACGTTACGCGTGTTGCGGACCAGCAGGGGCGTACCGAGTTCCGCCTCCAATCGGCGCATCCGGGCGCTGAGTGCGGGCTGTGCGATCCCGATCCGTGCGGCCGCGCGGGTGAAGTTCAACTCCTGCGCCAGCACCAGGAAGTACCGCAGGCTCACCGTGTCCGGCGCCACGTGCCCTCCCTGCCGATTGATAACGGTCCGCTCTGAGTCTATCCCGTACCGGTCTTTCCCTCGGCCAAACATCAAGCCCTAACCTGCGCATATGGCGATTCAACTGATCGCAGTACCCGTCGCCGGAATCGATCGATCTGAGTGTCAATACGAAGTCGGACGTGTCCGGCCGAACACAGGAGGTTTCCATGGCTAAGGGCTACTGGGCCAGCGTCTACCCCGCCATTTCCGACCCTGAGAGGCTGACTGCCTACGAAAAGCTGGCCGGTCCGGCTGTCCGGGCTGCGGGCGGGCGCCTCCTGTCCGGCGGCGGTCGAGTCGTCGCCCACGAGGCCGGAATCACGCAACGCGTCGTTCTGATCGAGTTCGACAGCTTTGAACAGGCCGTCGCGGCATACGAGAGCGAGGCATACCAGAAGGCGCTGGTGGCCCTCCCCGACGGCTTCGAGCGCGACTTCCGCATCATCGAAGGCATCGACTGATCGGCGGGCCCAGCCGTCGCTGAGCATCCGTCACCTGATACGTACACGGTGCTGAACGACGACTCACGAGACGAGTTCGAAGCGATGCCCCGCGTCCCAGTTCGTCGTCGACGTCCTCGACGACCTGATCCCTGTCGGCAGTTCGCCGCGCCACCCAACGTCGAGCAACTTGCCCGACTTGCCCAACACGGCGATCAAGCTCTGACCTGCCACAACGGCGATTCACCCTAGATAAACTCTCTCGAGTGGGGCGAAGCGCCCCGCGAGCGGACACGACAGGGCGCTGACCAGCAGTCGAGCGGGTAGAGCGGGGCAGCGCGGCAGTTGGTTGGATTGATCGGCTTTCGCTGGTCAGCATCGGGGGGCTGATCTGCTGCTGAGTGGCAGAGCTCCGCCGATCGACAGCCGATCAGCGGCGGCGCCCACGACGGCCCGGCAGGGCGCGGCTCCGTGTGTGCACGCGTGGGCACGTGCACGTGTGCAGGCCTTTTGCGCGCGATCCCCACCCCGCGGCCGGGGCCGGCTCTCCGGGGTCGGCTCGGCGGACTCCAGGCCGTCGTCGGGTCCCGGCTCGGCCCCTCCCCTCGTACGACGCCGACGCAGCCGTGAGTGGACGGGCACGGGCAGGCCCGCGACGCGGGTGGATGTCCTCGCGGTCACCGGGGCACGGGCCGGCGCTGCCGCCCCGCGTACGCACGCACAGCGCGCGGGACGCCTGGGACGCGTTGGCGGCCTTCCGACCAGCCCGGGAGCGGGAACTTCGCCCGCGGCTCCCCGGCGCAGCCACCCCCGACTCAACGACCGTCCGGCCCGACCCGGCCCCTTCAACACCCAACGCCCCCAAAGGCGCTGTGCGGCCGTTAAGCGGCCGAAGGCAACACGTCTCGCCCTGTGGAGGGGACCGGGGCGAGACGGGAGGGCAGGAAACAGGCGCACAGGCCCCTTGGTGGGGTGATAGCGGGGGCCGGTCCGGCTCAGCCGTGTTCTGAGGCGGCAGGATGCCGGCGGCCGGCGGCGCGCACGCCGCACGCGTACATGGCACGCGTGGTTGAGCCCCCTGGGACCCTGCCGTTCGCCGGTGATGATGACGATGACACGGGGAGGCCGACGGCCACCACGGCGACACTGCCAAGGCCACGCTCATTTCGCACGACCGCGTTCTCCCAGCACCCCCTGCCAACGGCATGGAGAACTCGATGAATTCTCGCCTATTTCACTGGACTCGATTACCAGAGAAACGACCGTCTGAACAACTCTATATGCGCGGTCAATTGCGCTCCCAATCGGCCGGTAGGCGACTGAGATTGGGTGCCTCGCCTGCTAAATTCCCGGCGAGCACCCGACACCCCGGCCACTACGGTAGGTTGCCTCGCCGACGCCCGCGGGAAGCGTCGGCCGCCGGGTGCCGGCGAAGGCAGCGACCCCGCTCATGACCTGCCAGAACGGGGCCATGCGGGGATAGACCACCGCCAGCACTCCACAGCCGATCCCGGCCGCCAAAAGCGCACACACCACCACCGCACGCCACGCACTCTCCCCGGGAGCAGGGTCGTCAGCCGGGTCGTCAGCCGGAGTGGGCGGGCTGACAGGCGGACCGGCGGGCGGATTCGCAGGCGGGTTGAGGTCCTCAGTCAACGCAGCGACGGGTGCGGGGGCAGCTCCTGTGGTGGGGTGGCTGATGGCCACCGCGAGGACGGGGGCGCCGTCGGTGCCGCCGCAAGCGACCCCCGTCACCGTCCCCGACGGCTGGGCGCCTGCGGGCCGCTGGAGAGCCTCCAGAGCCTTCTGCACCGCCATCCGCGGGCACCGGAGCCAGAGGGTGGGGAATCGGCGGGGAATAGGCCGCGGGGTGGTCTGCGGCGGGGTGGTGCTGCCGAACTGGTGGTTCGGGTCCGGCTGGTAGGTCGCCATGGCTCTCCTCTCCCGGCCGGTGTGCCAAAGCGCCACGCCCGGTCGGACGCGATCTCGAAGCCGGGGGTTTCACGGCGGCGGGAGCCGGGGCGTGAAGGACGGTCGTACGAACACGCTCATGTAGTGCTTTGTTACGTGGTC
>LIQL01000044.1 GCA_001418405.1 Streptomyces diastatochromogenes
CACTTCGGCCCCTCTCTCGCCCGGCCTTGAAGCCGGGCGAGAGAGGGGCCGAAGTGCGTGTATCGGCCGTCCTCCCCTCCCCTCGACCACTCCGGCACCGTGGTGCTACCGCCCGCTTCTACTACCGCCTGACCTGCACTTCTATCGCCGCATCTACCGGCTGCTACGGGCTTCTGCTGCTCGTCGTAGCCGCACATCTAGCCAGCCGCGAACCTCCTCGCGCGGTACCGTCAGAAGGTCAACAACACGGACGTGATGGGGAGTTGGGGTGGCCTACCTGTACGAGTGCGGCTGCGGCGCCCGGTCAGAGTGGGTCGCCTCCAGGGCCGCCGCCGACGCCGAATGCACCGGTCACCGTGCCGCCTGCCACGGCGGCCTCGCCATGTCCGGGGAACGGATCGTGACCAACGCCGAGCGCATCGGCATCCGTGGCGCCCTGGCCGGCTTCGCCTGGGTCATCGGCGCCATGGCCGCGCTCTACGTACTGGGCTTGGCGTGGAGCTCGGCACACTGATCAGCGGAGATCCAGCGACGGCACCGCCCTGTCGGACGCGGAGTCCTCGTGTTACGTGACGCTCTGCGCCACCTGGCGAAGGTAGACCGACAGAGGATCGAAGCCCCATGCCTCCCGCAGCTCGTCGACCATCTGCGGATCCCGAAGGGGGAACGGGACGAGCTCTTGCCCGTCGGGCCCCTGGGTCAGTTGGGTCCCGAAAACCTGAGGCATGCCCTGTCCTACGAGTACACGGTCCTCCAGTAGCGCTCCGTGCCGAGGATCGGCGTCGCCGCTCGTCACCGAAGCGGCCAAGTACCGCAAGCAGTTCTGCTGGAACTCGCCATCGCGGTCGGCATGCTGGGCCAGGAGCCACGCGGCGGATGCGCCGTCCCGGCCCGCCAGCGCTTCACCCGGCCACCCGTGGGAGGCGATCATCTCCTTCAGCCACTTGCTGTTCTCCTCGTCCACGGCCTTCCACCGCTCCAAGAGCTGCGGCGTCCGCGCGGCGGCCGGGACGAGGCGGACCTCCTGGTCCTGTTCCTGGCGCCGCAGAAGTTCGTCTCGGAGTGCTCCGTTGAGTTCCACAGGCCGTGGTTCCGCCACGGCCTGCTCGATGCGGTCGAAGAGATGCCGCCCGAGAACCCGCGTGTCATCGGGAAGTTCCAGTTGGCTCAGGTCCTCCTGGGGCACCCAGCGGGTTGTGTGCTTGGCCGGGCCCGCGGGCGCGAACGGCCGGTCGACAACACCGACGAAGATGTGGTCGCGGTGAACGTGTCTGCCGTGAGCCTTGCCGTCCGGGGCGGCTGGCATGTCCACGACGTGCCACGCGGCGGGAATCCCCGCGTGGGGATAGCCGTTCGGCAGCGGCGGGGGCAGAAGCCGGGCCCGGTATCCGGTCTCCTCCTCAACCTCCCGCAGCGCTGTTTCCACCGGACCCTCGACCCCCTCTCCATGACCGCCGGCCACGAGATGGCCGCCGAGTCGGGGATGCTCAACTACGCACAGGCGCCACGAACGTCCCCAGCGGGTGAACAGGAAGACGCTGGCCGTCGTGTGCCGCACCAGATCAGTCATGGCCGCGATTCTCCTCCGGTCACCGCCGCTGCAGGCTCGGCTTCGAGGTACCGCTGGCGACGTGCACCGCGGTATTCCAGGACGGGCCATCCGCGGTCGCCGAGAGCCTCGGCGCACCGCCGCAGCTTCTGCTGCTGTTCGTGGACCGCCCCACTGCCATGAGGCCCGACCCACTCCACCCGTACCGGGCCCGTTCCCCCCGGCTCCGGGCGATGGACCCGATAACCGGTTGTGATACGCCCCCCGTTAGTGTCGACGGAGGACGGCGGGACCCCGGCCGCTTCCAGGATGAGGGCCACGGCTCGCACCGGTTGTTGGCGCTCCCACTCCGCGGGCACCGCCTCGGGGGCGTCCAGGTGGGCGTTCATGAGGCGCCGGATCTGCAGGAGCCCGTTCAGTGCGCCCTGCACCTCCACGGCTCGGCTCTCGACAGTCCCATCCAGTGGGCATTCGTCTCCCGTCGCGACCTCGAACTGCTGGGTACCCTCTGCACGGATCACGTGTGCCTCCCCTGTGCCGCAGACCTGTGCTGGCAGTGTTACGCAAGGCCTCCCGACACGGCGCGGTTCCCACCGACGCCCTTGTCAGTGGCAGGTGCGATGCTTGATGTGCCCGGCGGGACCCTGCGTTCGAAGCCGATGCTGCTCGTCGGGCCCCATCACGTGCAGTCCCCCGATCCCGCGAGAGCCGCCAGCTCCTCGCCCAGCGGCCGGGCGGCCAGGGACTCCAACCGCTCCGCCCAGCTCGTCCGAGGGGAAACGACTTCCTCCGGTCCCTCGGCCAGGGTGCCGCTGAGAACGCCGAGCCTGCAGTTCAGCAGGTGCTCCGCTGTCCGCTGCCGCGCCTTCCGCGCCGTGGTGTCTGCGGCCTCGCGCGCCTCGGCGGCGCTGGCGTACCGGTGTCTCGCACGCATCTTCGCCTCGTACGCCAGCTGGGCTTCGTCCTTGGCCTCCTGGCTGCGGGCGAGGAAGGCCAGGGCGGAACGCTGGTATTCGGCTGCGGCGGCTTCGGCCGTGAGACGCTTCAGCAGCGCCAGCGTCTCCGGAAACGCCCCCTGGGCCTCGGCGTCCTCGTGGGCGACCTGGATCTCGTGGCGAACCTCCGTCTCGACGTGGGTGATAACGGCCTGGATATCCGCCGGATCCGTGACGTCGGCCCATGCGGCCGCTGCGGTGCGTGCTGCCTTACCGATGCTCGACACCACTGTCCGCAGGTTGCGGCACGGCTCGCACAGGCCCGCGGTCTGGCCGGTGCCACAGTCCGTGCACGGCTGCGCCCTGCGTACCTGCTCGGCCTCCTCGGCAGCAGCGCGGTCACGGGCGATGCGCGCCTCACGTGCCGCCCGTTCGACGGAAGCCTGCTCGCGCCGGATCTGGGCACGCTCCGCCGCAACCGCGACCTCATGCCGCAGCCGCTCCTCGGTGACCGTGCGCCGTTCGTGCTCCGGTGCATCCGGCAGGTCCGCGTCGACCTTCACCGCCACTCGATGCCGGAACCCTCGCCGGTCAGCGATCAAGAATGCGCAGGATTCGCATGGGGCGCCGGTATCCACCCGCTGCCCTTCATCGCACCGCAGATCAGAGCACTCGGCACGACGCGGCAACCCCCGGCTGAGCAGCCAGCCGACCGGATCCGCGACTCCGTCGGGCCCATCCTGCGCGGCCAGACGACGGGTCAGCCGCGCCGCCAGGACCTGCGGCCCATCCGCGCCAGCCAGGCCGACCACGGCGGTGAGCTCTCGCTGCGCTGCTCGGACGACCAGACGCCGGGCACCCGCGCGCTCCAGGCGGTTCCAGAGTGCGGAGGCCGGTGCGAGGGCCACCCGCAGATCGGCTGGGGGGCGCGGCACCTTCCCCTTCCCCTTCCGCTGTACCCGGCCGAGCGCCTCCGGCCTGAGCTTTGAGCTCGGATCTGGCTGCTGGTGATGAGGTTCGTTCGGCTGTTCCCCGCGGAGCGGGCTGTCATCAACCTGCACGACCCTCAGCTGCGGGCGCTGGGTAGCAGTGCCGTGGCGTTCCTCGTGCGCGCCCACGCGTTCCGGTTGACGGGAGTTCCCCAACGGCGCTTCGCCGGAAAGACCAGAATCACCCGCACCCTCTTCTACTTCCTCAGCCACAGGAGAGTGTTCAGAGTGAAGGATTCCCGCATCGTCGGGGTCTGCCTCCACAGGCTCCGAGGGCATCTCCTTCCCCGGGACCTGCGGCGCCTCCTCATACCCCGGCGCCTCACTACCCACTGCTGCATCGTCGGGCTCTGTGGTGGGGGGCGGAGAAGGTTCCGTCGTCACGGCAGGAACAGCCGACGGCCAGTCTTCCGCGACGGCATTCCGGTGGGCAGCGGCCACGGCCGGCACGATCAGCCGCGAACGGTGCGCCAACCCGGAGACCGTCTCCCTGCGGACGCACAACGCCGCGCCGTACTTCCCCAGCCGCTCCAAGATCCGCTCACCTCCCGAAGCGGTGCAGCCCATCAGGCGCGCCACCGTCCCGGCCGGGCGGCCACGCCTGGTATCCACCCGCCCTCCGCACAGCCGCACCCGCCCGGTCTCCGTCGTCTCCAGGACCAGCAGAAGGAGCGCCAACCGGTCGGTGGCCGCGCCCCGCCCGGTCCGAGTACCGAGGAGACCGGGCGGGGTGACTGAGCCGTCCCTATGCGTCCATCCCGGAGCGATCAGCACCTCGAGCAGACGCAGCAACGTCGCGAGCTCCTTGCGGGTAACTGCCAGCGGGTGTCCGATGACACCCCGGGCGTCCCACAAGGGCGCGACCTCAAAGCGCAGACCGCGGTCCTCGCCGTACTCACCCTCCGCCACCTCCGTCCGCACCACCCCGGAGTCGCGCAGGCCCGGAACGACTGAGGACGAGGTGTATGACTTCGACATCCCCAGCCACCGGCCGAGCTCGCCCGTCCGCATCTCCACCACCCCAGTGGCCGCCGGAGTGCGAGAGGCCAAGACGATGACGGCAAGCCGAACTGCGTCCGGGACCCCGGCCAGACCTGGAGCGGCGAGCAGCGTCTGCACGACAGCCTTCAGGCGGGCACGGGTCCCCCGACCGAGCGCCAGCGGGTTTCTTGAGCGGCGCACGTTGTCTCGGTCGCGCGGTCCTGGTACCGCGTGCAGCCGCTGGCGCCGCCTGGAAGGCGCCTGCTGCTCGGCAGCGACCCGGCCCATCACCAGCACGCTCCGGACAGCGCACGGTGAGGCGGAATATGCCGATCGACGGCACCTGCTTCCACTGGTGTGGGCAGGGCCGCAAAGGCACTCGTTGTGTCGATTTGACGGCGCGCCGTCGGGCAGGGCTGGCAGCGCACGCGGGTGTACGGCATCATGTCTCCGTGCTCGTGATGCCAAAAGCGAGCGCAAAAGGGCCCGCTCCTGGCGGGTCCGGGGTGATCCGGTGAAACCGCACGAATGTGCGGGGAGCCAACGGACCTGTTGCGA
Source organism: Streptomyces diastatochromogenes (assembly GCA_001418405.1). Lineage (GTDB taxonomy): Bacteria > Actinomycetota > Actinomycetes > Streptomycetales > Streptomycetaceae > Streptomyces > Streptomyces albulus_C. The sequence continues at coordinate 5,013 of LIQL01000044.1, forward strand.
GGTCCGAGTAACAAAGTGGCCGACTCTCTCGACGCCACATCGAGCGAACGGCCTGGACTGGATTGGTACGGAAGCTCGCGCCACACGAGACGTCCGGACTTCACCAGCCCGCTACAAGAGCTAAGTCACGAGAACCTCCATGGGGTGAGCGGCATACGGAGCAGGGGGAGCACTGATCACTGAGGCCGCCAGGCCCACCTCCGTCGGGTAGAAACCACGGAGAGCACCAACACCAGACGCACGAAGGCCCACCGGACGTCGGCGAACGACTCGCCGCCCGGTGGGCCTATCCGTATTTGCATCTCCCCGCGCGCATGCGGGTACATTGGAGCTCAAGAGACCGATCCTCTATGTAGGTCTCCCAGGACGCCCCGCATGGCGCTCGCTGCAAAGGTTCCGACGCCTTTTACCTGCAGCTGAGCCGCGGGGCTCTTCTGGTTCTCGTGGCCTTGTCAGTGCGACCCGCCTGCTGAGATCGGAGACCGATCCATCAGCGGTCGCAGGGCCACCCTATCCCCGGTCCGGCGCAGTGGTGGCACATCCGCTCCGGTGAGTCCCTCCGTGTTGACCTGGCCCTGATCGGCGGCCTTCAAGGGGTCGTTCTGCCCGAGCTCCACTGGTGGCGACGCTCCAACAGAGGTAGAGTGTCGCCGATTGAAAACTAGACACAGCGGGGCCCCACCTTCGGGTGGGGCCCCGCTGTTTGTCCGTTGACCACCTACGGCTTCCGGCTGCGCCTCCGCGCGGCCGTGAGGTCGGCGACGCCCGGAGCGGCAGGCGTTGTGCCCTGCTTACGCTCCAGCTGTCGGAGGCGCACTTCCTCTTGGTGCGCCTCCAAGGCGGCCTCGTAACGCTCTTGGAAGTCGTCGACGTCCAGCCAGTCCTCCTCTGGCAGTGCGTCGATCGCCTTCTTGTGCTCGGCCGGCGTGTGGAACCCACTGAGCATCGGGTTGAGCTGGTAGATGCCCTTGGACTTGCGGAAGACCATCCGTGCCAGCCCAAGATGGAGCAAACCACGGCCGGCGACCGACCGATGAATGCCGAGGGTCTCGGCGATCTGCTCTTCGGTAGTGAGGCAGAGGCCCCCGGGCTGCTGTTCGCCGAGCAGGTGGTGCAGGACCTGGTACGCGGCCTTCGGCATGTTGGGCGTGTAGGAGAAGACGTTGAACGAGCCCCAGGTCAGTTCGGCTGGCTCATCGTCAACCATGGGTTCAGCTTCTGCTCTCATCACTGGCCTCCGGTGGCCTTCTCTTCGGACTGTGCTGCCTCACGATGGCGTTGGGGAAGCACAGGGCCAGGTCGGGCCAGGTCCTTGAACGCCTCGGGGACGTCGGGGTCGGCGAGCAGATCGGCCAGCAGATCGAGCTGGTCGACCTTGACCCGTTCCTTCACGGTACGGGCGCCGGGCCGTTGGCGCACCGGTCGATCGATGGTCGCGCTGCCCCCGCGGAGGGTCGCAGCGGGCTGAAGTTGGTAGCGGCTCCGCTTCGGCATGTGCACGAGACCCAGCTTGGTGAGCTTGCTCATCGACCGAGACACCTGGCTCTGGTCACGCTTCTTGCCTGTTTCCTCCTTCATCATCTTCGAGATGCCCTCGGCGATCTCGGCCTGTGTGACACAGGCAAGGCCGCCGGGTTCCTGGCTTCCCATCAGGAACAGGAGGACGCAGAGGGTGACGTTGTCGTCGTAGAAGTAGGCCGCGGCCCACAGGAGGAACTCAAGCGAGTCCATCGTGAAGCCGCCGCCGATGAACCCGTCGCTGGTGAGCGGCGGCTGAATCTTGGCGGTGTGCCCGGCCGGCAATTCGACGACGTTCGGGCGGGGCGCGAGGTTGCCTGGCTGACGGTAGGGGCTCGCGCGGCGGCGACGCCCTGGTTTCTCTGCGGGGGCGGGCGAGGACCCGGCGGCCGGGTCAACGTCTGGCCCCCGGGCGGAACTTGCCGACATGGCGAAGTGCACTCCTCAAGATCGAATCCTAGACAAAAGGCACCCTATCGATTGCGCGCATAGAGCGCAATGACGCGCTCTATGCGCGCGTTGCCGTGTCGAATATGAGCTGCACCCCATAGAGCGAGGAACATCGGCGCGGCCGCCCTTGATGCGAGACGCACCTCCGTCGGAGTCCCCCCCGCCCTACCTCGGCAAAGCCGGTCGCGTGCGCTGACAGGGCATGCCCCTCTCGGTGCGGCCGAGGTTGGACTGTCTGGCCCCAGGGGCGACGAACCAGTGTCACTGCAGTACCTGCTCTGCGCGCTGCATGCGCCGACGGGGCGGCCGACCTCGCGTCAGCTTGGCAGTTCGAAGCTGCGGCGGGTCATGAATATGCGCAGCATTGCGCACACAGAGCGCAATCGACTACGTCCACGACGACGTCCAGCTCATATGAAGGGGCCCTGAGTATGAGCTGGACATCATGATCGAACGCAACTACATGCCATCTGACCTGCGACGATGCACCGCTCTCTAACTCTATAGCGTGCGCGCGCACGTGATACCGGACCTTAGCCAAGTTCGCAAGCACTACCGGTCCGCGCTGTGTTGCCGCACCACAATGTGCGGGGAGCGTCCCGACCAGCGTGTCCCAGTACTTCCTCTCGACGAACGAGCTGAGTACCCAATTCCTACCCCGCATCAACCTCAGCCACTGCCCGTCACCCCCGTCTATGCCGCACGTGACCGAGCAGCTCAGCGAGCATCCTCAGCCCGGGTCTGAGCCCAGCCGACCTTCCCATTCCCGCTTGCCCAGGGAGGGCGCCCAGCGCCCGAGCGGTGCGTCAGCGACGTTAGGAGCTGGCGCAGGGCATGCGGGCTGGGCTGGTCCAGGCCGCCAAGGGCCTGGCGCTGGGGGTCTGGGGGGCGAGTAGGCCCCCAGTGGGGGGTGCAGGGGGCAGCGCCCCCTGACGGGGTCGGGGGCTGGCCCCCGCGATGCGGGTCCAGGGGCCGCTTGCCCCTGGCGGGGTCCAGGGGCAGCGCCCCTGGGATGTACGGCGTGCAGTCGACGAACTACCTAGACCAGCTTTGAACTGATGGCTCTCTAAAGGGGTGTCCGCTTTCGCGGGGACTATCCGGCCATGTCATCACGATCACGCGGTCCCGGTGGGGTCCTGAAGCGGCTCCTGTTCGCTCTCGTCGCTGCTGGTGTCGTCATCGGTGCCTGGCGGTGGCTCGGCAAGGGCTCGGATGTGACGGACCCCGGGTGGTTCGGCCACGTCACGCAGAACCTCACCGACTTCGGGAATTGGTCCAAGGACCTGATCAGGCAGCTCGGCGATCGGATCGGGTGATGGCACGGCAACGGACCTCGGAAGGGATTTCTCAGTGATACGTGCCGCACGGTGGCTACTGACCGCCATGCTCACCATCGGCGTCGTCTGCGGCGTGATCCGCTACGTCCAAGACGACGGCGCGGGCGGTATCCGCAAGCTCGTCACCGCTTTCGTCGGAGGCATCGCCGACGTCACCCATCGGTGGGTCCCGCCGACCGTCGACTTCCTCGCCGGGCTGACGACCGACCTCCTCGGCCAGGCAGGGAGCTGACGACCATGGTGATGGGACCGACGCACGCCCTGTCGGGCGTCGCAGTATGGATGGCCGGCGCCGCTGGGCTGCAGGCCTTCGGCCACCCTGTAGCCGCGCCGGAACTCGCGGTAGGCGCTGCGGTCTGCGCGGGGTCTGCACTGTTGCCGGACATTGACCACCCTTCCTCGACGGTCGCCCGGACGTTCGGCCCAGTCTCGACGGGCCTGTCGCATCTCGTCGACTCCGTCGCGGCGGCCGTGTACAACGCGACGCGGACGGCGCGGGAGGAGCCTCGGACGGGAGGCCACCGCACGCTCACCCACACCACGGTGTTCGCCGTCGGGCTGGGCAGCCTGGTCAGTGCCGCCTGCGGGACGCTGGGGAAACCGGCTGCGGGGGCGGTGCTGTTCGTGCTCCTCGGTCTGGCGATCCGAGGGCTGATGGGCAGCTGGGCGCGGAGGCAAGGGTGGGTGGTGACGATGATGGCCGCGGCCGCGGCCACGGCTGCGGCGATGTGGTGGCTGCCTCCTGACCGGGGCTATCCGGTGCTGGGCTTGGCGGTCGCGGTCGGATCGGTCACGCACTGTCTCGGCGACATGATCACGAAGCAGGGGTGCCCGCTGCTGTGGCCGATGGTGCACCGGGGCAAGCGGTGGTGGGAGGTCGCGCTGCCTTCCGCACTGCGGATCCGGGCGGGCGGCTCGTTCGAGAAGTCCGTCCTCGTCCCCACCCTCAGCATCGTCACCGTCGCCGGAACGGTCTTCGCGATCCCTGAGTCGTCCGACCTGGTCCTGTCCGCCTGGCAGTCGGCGTTCTCCTGACGTGGTGCCGCCTGGCCAGCGAGAACGATCAGCCTCTCGCAATCCGTGGGTGCGGGCTGGAGGGGGCTTTCGCCCCGCAGGAGGGCAGGTGGTCAAATGGCCGCGAGATTTCTGATCATGTTCCGTTCGGTCTGCCGGCGGAGCACCCGCTCGAGGAGACGTACTTGAACCGCCACACCATCCGCGCCGCGGCCGCCGCGGCCATCGTGCTGCTCGCGGCCGGTTGCTCCAGCACCGACGACCATGGCAAGCAGCCCAACGACGAGAACAAGAAGAAGCAGACCCCGCCGACGACTGCCTCGGGCTGGGAGATACGTCCGGGCAAGGACCTCATCGCCCATCAGCAGTCCGCCATCGTCGCGGTGGACCGTGACACGCTGCAGATCCGCAAGCAGGTCACTGTGCCCGACCCGGTGGCCTCCGGACGGCTCGCGGGGACCGGCAGTACCAGCCGCTCCTTCGACAGCACTTTCCACTACGCCCTGCTCGGGCCCGGTGGGATGGGCAGCGGCGCCGACGGTGCGCTAAAGGTCGCCGACCTCACCGCGGCCGGCACCGACAAGGCTGTCCTGACCCTGGGCCGGGAAGACCTGACCGCCGCCGGAGCGACCGGGTCCATCTCCGGTGCCCAGTTCGCCACGTCGTCCAAGGGACCCGAGTTGTGGTTCCAGACCACGGCCACTGACGCCCCGGCGGGCGAGAACTGGTCGAGTGCCACCTCCGACCAATACAAGATCACCTCCTTGTGGTCGGTGAACGTCAAGGACTGGCAGGCCGGGCGGAAGACCGCTACCAAGCACGCCGTCCCGGCCGACATCCAGAGCTACTGGAAGTCCCAGGAGTGCCAGACGGCGTTCTCCCGCAACGCCGGTGAGGAAGGCTTCACCCCGTGGAGCTGCTGGCTCCTGGACGCGACCGGCAACCCGGTCGCCTCCGGTCCTGCCAGCGCCCGCGCGGTGAAGGGCAGCGTCGACACCGGCTGGACCAACCCGACCACCGGCTCGGGCACCGAGAAGATCACCTTCAGCTACCTCAAGGGCAGCGACGGCAAGCCGGCCACCCCGGTCAGCGTTGCCGGCCCGGGCGGCAACGGCGCCTCCACCCTCAGCGGCTTGTCTGGCATCGTCGACAGTGGTCCTGCGGCCAAGAGCGAGCGGAAGATGTGGCGATTCACCACCAACGGCAGCGACTTGAAGCTGAGCCCGCTGCCCAAGACGCTGCCGCCGTCGACGGATGCCGAGACGAAGCTGTGGGCCTTCCCGGACGGCCAGGCCGTCGCCAAGGTCAAGGAAGGCGACACCTCCACCGGCTGGATCCTCACCGGCAGCGGCGAATGGAGGAAGATCGGCCCGTGGGTCGCCGACCTCGAGGACGCGGAAGTCACGCCGACCGCCTGACTCCGGACCGCACCGTGCCACCCGGCCGAGCAGTAGCCAGCCGCGCATCCGCGACAGGGCCCGGAACCTCCTGCCAAGAGGTTCCGGGCCCTGTCCGCTTCCGCCCCTACCGTTCGGTCGATCCTGTACTCGTACGCGAAGGACTCCCCCATGCGCGGTACTCCCCGCTCCACGGCGCCCGCCTCGCAGCGCTCACGGCGCCTGCTGCTCGGCATCGGCGGTCTCGCCGCCCTACTCGCCGCGCTGCAGCTCGCCGTGGCGAGCCCAGCCGGCGGGATGCTTGTCTGCGCCCTGGCCGCCGTCGGCGGGCTGGTGCTGTGGCTGCGCTCGAACCGCACAGCCGCCACCGCCGTCCTGTCGACCGCCGTGACCATGATGTGGATCCCCACCGTCATTGAGGCCATCGGGAAGGCCGCCGGGGTGCCCGCCACTGTCGCCTCCTGGGAAGTCGTCCCCCTGTGGGCGCTGACCCTCGCGGCGACAGCCGGAGCCTGGCTGCCCACCCGGCACCGCGGATCGCGAGCGGTCACCGTGGTGATGTGCCACCTGGCGACAGCCATCGCCGCGCTGCCCGCCGCAGTGTTCCCCGCCAGTGCGGTGGCCGGGGCCGCCACCGTCACCATGGGTGTCCTCATCGCACGCTCCGGCGCCCCGGCCGCCTGGCGATTTCGGCTGCGCGGCCTCCCCGGGTACGCGGAGCAGCTGACCCCGGTGCGCGACGAGCAAGGCCGTCTGTGGCTGGCCGCCGAACGCGAGGACGACGACCCTTCCCGCTACTACATCGGGGCGGGCGGGCAGATCGCCGCCGTGCACCAGCTGCCTCGGGGCCGCATCACATTGGAGCGTGTGACCACTCCGAGCGGCCCGCCGGTCCGCGCGTACGCGCTCAACGGATCCCCCGACGAACTGGCCCGGACGCTCCAGGAGTTCGCCGCCGACGACCGGACGCTGGCCCGGAAGCTGAGCCTGGATGCCGCGCAGGTCACCACCCTCGTCACCGCCCCGCACGCGGGCCTGACCGAGGACACCGTCCGCATCGACCTCGCGGGGATCTGGGACCAGGCCGCGCACCGCTACGCCGACCACCCGGTCACGGTGCTCACCCTCGCCGACGCCACCGGATACCTGCACGAAGTCCCCGTTGCCCGGCCGCCGCGCCGCTGGGCCACCAAGGCCCGCGCGGCCGTACGGGCTGAGCACGATCAGGAGCTCGGCGACATGCGGCAGCGCCGGGTCGCGGTGGCCGCCGGGACCTACTGACCGTGCCCCTCGCACGAAGGCCCTGACCGAAGTGTTCACTTCGGTCAGGGCCTTCACCGTCTGCGCATCCGGCTCCGGTCAGTCGTCACTGCCCGCAGCGGGCGGCGACGGACGACGCGGACTGGTGGGCCGCCGAGGCAGATCCGCTGCCTCCGGCGGCAGCCCCCGGGGCCGTCGATTGCGCGGCGCGGGCGAGGAACCCGGCGCACCGCTCGGCGCGGGCCCCATGTCCCCCGCGCCGCCGGGCTGTTCCCCAGCGGGTGCCGCCGGTCGAGGCCGTGGGGACGGCGCGCGGGTCGGCGGCACAGCACCCGGCCCGTCGGCGGGACCGGAGCCACCGCCCGACGGTGCGGCCTTGGCACCCGTCGGCGACGAGGCCCGGCCGGACTCGGCAGGCTTGCTCAGCGGATCCGGCGTCGCCGTGTCCCCGGCGGGCGACTTCGGCCGAGTCTCCGGCGCCGGCGTGTCCTTGGCACCCGAGTTCGCCTTGGCGCGGCCCGCCTGTCCGGACACCGGCTCCGGCCGCTTCCCGTCCGGCGGCGTGGTCGTGGTCCGCTTCCCGGTCGAGGGCCCTTCCGGACGCGTCGGACCCGCGGGTCCCCGCCGGGGACCCGGCGACTTCGGACCGGAGCCGCCAGGGCCCCGCGGGCTGGGCATCCGGTTGCCCGTCACCTGACGGAACCCGCGCCGCGCGGCGCTCTGCGCCGTGGACTTCGCATAGTTTCCGGCCCGGCTGGTGGCCTCCTCGTACGCCGCCTTGGCCTCGAATGCCTGATCCGCGCTGCGCTTGGCGCCCTTCATCGACTTGCGGGCGAAGTGGTAGAGCCCGAAGGCGATCAGGATGAGCATCAAGATCTGCACGCCCAGCGACGCGGAACTGCTGAGGACCATGGTGTAGAGCACCATGAGCAAGGTCAGCGCTACCCACGCGATCAGCTTCAGGATGAACGAGATCGTGAACGCGTTGCCCCACTCGCGCATCATGAACGTCGCCGGTGGGAACGCGGAGACCGCGCCGACGATCGGCAACATGATGATCAAGATCAGGATGAACCCCTCCCAGAACAACTTGAAGAGGGCGACAACGTCGATCGACGGCGCCAGGATCACGTTGGAGACACCCGCGGCGAGCGCGACCTGCATACGCGAGCTTGGGTTCGCGCCCCTCCAGTCGTTGAACCGGGACTTGCGTTCGTCCTTGGCCATCGCCTTGGCGACGTTCTCGAACATGTCGCCCTTCTTGTCCAAGGTCTTGAGGCTGTCGGCGCGCGTGTAGGTCTGCGCCATCACCTGCGCGGTGCGGATGTCGGTGCACCGGTAGCCGAGCGAGCAGTCGTCGGTGTCCCAGCCGCCGTCCGCGCTGCCCTTCCAGCCGCTGTCGATGACCGTGTTGGCGTTCGCCCCGAACTGGCCGGCCGCCCACGGCGTGAACATCATGGCCTTGTACATCGTGCAGCTGGAGATCCGCTTCGCCCGGTTGGGGACGCCCTCGGCCAGCCAGCACGGGTCGGCGGTCTTGTCCCCGGCGTTCTCCGGCAGCATCACCTCGGTCATCGCCGACGACAGGCCGTTGATCATCTTGTCGGCCTCGGAGGTGACCGTCGTGTACCACGAGCCCTGCAGCAGCAGCGCGGATACGAACAGGGACGCCACCATGCCGGACAGGCCCTGCCACACCTTGGTGCGGTTCTTGTCCTTGCTGTGCACGACGACCCACGCGCCGCACAAGGTGATCATGACGATGCCCAGCGGAGCCCACAGCGTGGCGTACAGCTTCGCCACCAGGGAGTTCACCTGGCCGTCCTTGCCCTGGTACAGGTCTTGGAACGGCACCGAGTTCATCGCCAGGTCCTGGATGCCCAGGCTGAACGACCCCAGCGACTTCGAGAACTCGAAGACGGTCTGGGCCATCCAGTTTCCGGCGACGTCCATGATCGAGCACTTGTCGTCGCCGCTGGCGTTCTTCTTGTACGTGCTCCACAACAGACCGCGCCCGTTGGTCAGTTCGTAGAGCGTGTAGTTCTTGGCCAGGGTCGTCTTGTTCATGTCGGCCTTCGGCTCCGGCCCGTACTGGGGCTGAGCCGCGGGCAGCAGCACCGTCGAGGCCGAGGCGTAGGACTCCGGCCCCCAGTTGCCCTTGCCGGGCACACCGATGCAGTCCAGCCCGAACGGCGCGGCGTCCGCCGTGGACATGGGCGTGCCCAGCACCAGCGCCAGCATCGTCAGCACGGTGAAGACGCCCGCCCGGGCGGTCCTGCTCACACGGCGGCGCACCCGTGCCACCCGGCCGGGTCGCTTGGGGCCCGGCAGGGTTCCGGCCGGAACGGCCAGCGGCGGCAGCCCGGCTCGCACCGAGCCGCGCTTCGGGCGCGGCGGTATGAGCCGTGCGGCGAGAGCGGTACTCATCAGGCAGCCACCTCCCAGTCGGTGATGTCGCTCTGGAACGACCAGGCCGCCACGGACGCCGGCGGATCGACCGACTGCCGTACGGGCCTCGTCTTCGGGTTGGTGTCGGTGGCGCGCAGCAGCTCGGCGAACACCAGGTCAATCTCGGTGGTCCCCACGCGGTTGTCCGCGTCGCGGTACATGCACACGCCGGTCTCCAGGTGCGGCTCCATCAGCGAGGCGATGACCCGCGGGTCATCCGGGTCGCGCTTGAGCATCGGCGCGACCCGGCGGGCCTCCTCCACGGACTTCTGCAGGAAGGCGAAGGCCGAGTGGATCTGGTTGGTGCCGCCTTCACGGGACTCCGCGTCCTCGATCTTGATCAGGTCGGTGACCTGCTGGGTGATCAGGTAGACGACCATCGCGTACGAGCGGCCCTGCTTCAGCGCCCGCTGCAGCAGCGACCGGCCCGCCGGGGTCGCGGTGACGACGTACGACTCGTCGACGAACAGCGCCTTGGGCCGGGTGGCCATGTTGCCCGTGACCGGGTGGCGCTCCAGCTTCACGTCGAGCATCTGCGAGGCCATCCGCATGACCATCTGCAGGATCGTCGACGCGAGGCGGTCCGGGGCCTGCCAGTTGTCGGGGTTGTCGTCCTGGGGCAGCTCCAGGCCGCGCAGCGTGATCACGGTGCGCCGCTTGTGGACCGTCTCGAACGGCTTGGGCTCCTTGGCGAACGCCAGCCGGGCGTACGGCATTTTCCGCAGCGAGCGCAGCACGGTCGCGGCGAGCTCAAGCTCGGCCAGCTTGTCCGCCCGGCTCGCGGCATCAGCCTGCGCCTGCTCCAGCTGCTCCTCGATGTTCTGCACGACCTCCCATGCGGTCGGCCGGGGAGCGGCGGCCGCGGCCTGGGCCGCGCTCGCGCCCTGGGCCATGGCCTCCTGGATCCGCTGGTCGTAGCGGTCCAGGACGGTTTCCATCGCGACGGTCACCGGCACCTGGATGCGCTGCCACATCTGCTGTCCGACGAAGCCGGCGAGCATCGTCTCCGCGACCAGACGCCCGGCGTGGACGTCCGGAGTGATCGACCACGGGTCGAGCACGCCGTCATGGGATTTGAGGAGGTCGATGATGCGGGTCTCGGCCCAGAACTCCGCGTTGACCGGCTGGAACCGGGACCCGGGTGTGCCGATGGTGCCCTCGGCGGCCTCCTGCTCGAAGTCGGGGTCGTTCACCTGGGCGCCGAAGCCCAGGTAGTAGCACATCTGCGCGAAATCCACTTTGGGGTCGATCGCCACGCACTCGGTGCCGGCCTCCGACTCCTGCCAGAACTTCAGCAGCCCCAGCGACGACTTGCCGCCGCCGGACGCACCCGCGCATGCCACGCCCGCGCCCATGTTGCGGGCCGGGCCGACGTGCAGCCCGTAGTGGACCGGGAAGCGGCCGCTCCAGCCGATGAACGCCCCCTTCCAGCCCAGCACTTGACCGCTTCGGTCCCGGCTCGTGCGGTCACCGATGTTGACGCCGGCCGTCGGCAGGCCGATCCCGAACGTCTCCAGCGACTGGATCCGTTGGTAGGGGGCGACCGGCAGCGCTGGGGCGTCTCCGGGCAGCGCCTCCTGGAGCAGACGCCACTGCAGACGCTTGGCCCGCAGCACCTCCACCCCGGCCTGACGCTCCAGGTGCTTCTTCAGCTCCGACGCACGGCGGTTGAGCTCCTCCACCGTCGACGCCGACACCGAGAACCTCATCCGGCCCTCGAACCCGGGCCGTGGACTGTCGACCGCCACATCGACGGCCTCCTTGGACACCGCGACCTGGTCGGTCAGCTGCTGGTCGGGCGTACGGCCACCCGCCACCATGTCCTCGTACTCGTCCCGCAGGTTGTTGGCGATCTTCGTGATCTCTTTGGTGAAACGATCCGGCGGAAGCAGCGTGCCGCGCCAGGACACATCGACGGGGAAGTCCAGCTCCCCCACCCGCCGCGCCCACGCCTGGTACTGCTGGAACCGCAGGTTCTCCGGCCAGGAGGCGACCACGAGCGTGGTCGTGTACGAGGTGAGCTGCTGCCCGGTCTCATCGTCGACCTGCTCGATCCCGATATGCGTCGGCCGCGAGTTGTCCCCGCGGAAGTCGATGACCAAGTCGAACTGACTGCGGCCCCACGCACGGGAGTGGATCAGCGGCTCCTTGGGCACCGCCAGGTGCCCATGCAACGGCTTGCGGATGTGGTAAACGAGATCGGCGCGCGACAGCGGCTCACCGAGCCGGGAGAACGTCTGGTGCACGGCGTCGGCCACGCGCTGCCATCGCTCGATCGTCGCCGCCGACAGGTCCTCCTCAGCCACCCCGGTGACTATCTCCCCCGCGCGGGAAGTCAGCGCCTCGCGGCCCTCACCCCGCGTCCGGGGCATGTCCGCAGCCGTCTCCCCCAGGTCCACGGCCGGCCCGTGCGCGAGCGATCCGAGCTTGATGAACAACGCGACATCACGCTCACTGGCGCCAAGCCGCTGCTGGTACTCGGCGATCCGCTCGGTATAGCGCCGGTAGTTCTCGGTGGGCAGCCACGCCGCATCCAGGATCTTGGCGGTCTCTGCGGCCGCGTCGACGGGCTTCTCCACGATCTTCAGGTGCCACTCGACGGGACGGCCGGCCCGGCCGAGCGCCGCAAAGACCCGGCCGGGCTCGGTCGCCATCGCGGTGAGCTCGTCCGCCGAGGCCAGCTCTTCCGGGTGGGTCGTCAACCTGAGCCCGGTCCAGACCGAGTCACCGTGGATGAACAACTGATCGTCGGCGTATCGGTACGGCAGCCGCTGGGCATCCTCCCGCACCTGCTGCGCCGACCCGGCGGACTTGCTCTTCTCCTTCTTATTGGTGGGTTCGTCGGCCAGGTCGTCCTTCTTGGACGGCACCAGGACCCAGGCCAGGCCCAGGACACCGACGATGACGATGAATCCGATGAGGATGAACGCCATCGGTCAGGACACCCCCTTTCTCTTACGTGCGGACGGTGCGGGCGGAGCCCAGAAAATGACCTGCCAGTGCAGGCGCTGCGGTTCGTCGGAGCGGCCCAGGCCCTGGACCCGTCGCGGCTGGCGGAACGCCCAGTCGAGGCGGATCACCAATTCGGCGCCGGGGCGGAGCTTGCTGCCGGGGATGGGCCTCGACCACATCCAGCCGACCAGGACGGGCGGCGGCGCGAACAACACGGCCGCCACCCACCACGCCTCCCGCACCGGCGGGATCAGCAAGCTCACCAGGCCCAGGAGCAGCCCCCAGACGAGAGCGACCACCAGGGCCACGCCGCACGCCTGCATGTTGATCCCAGGCATCCACTGGGGCAGCGGCCCGCCGAGCCTGTACATCCTTTTGGGGCGGTCCCGCATCCTCGTGTAGTCGTGGGCGACGATTCCGTCGCCGTCGTGCCAGTCCATGAAGCTCCTCGAGCGGAGCTGCCCCCAGCGGCGCGGCCGCCCTGAGGGCAGCCGCTACTTGATGGTGTTGGTCGCGAGCGACTGGATGATGGTGAGGATCACGGCACCACTGACGATGATCGCGACACCGATGCCGAGGACACCCAGGTTCTGGATGGCCTCGCGCAGGGACTGGCCGCCCTTCATCGAGATGATGACCTTGATGCCGAGGACCACGATCATGACGCCGGCCAAGGCCAGGCCGATCACCTTCACTTGCGTGCCGATGTTGCCGAGGACCCCGTCGACCGAGGGAGCGGCCAGCACCTGCCAGACCGCCGGATCGACGGAGGCCGCGAGAGCGTGAGACATGAGCATTCACCTTGCGTGAGCTGCGGATTTCCGGACGCCCTCGTTGTAGATCTCAAAGCGGACACCCCCGCCGAGACCGGATTCCGGGCACACAAAAGAGCTCCGCCCGCCGGTCTCGGACCGGCGGGCGGAGCCCGAGCGGAAGATGCCGTGCGGCAAGATCAGGACACCGTGGCCGACCCGCCCCGCTCATCCGGAACCCCGGCTCGGATGTCCTTCACGAACCACCCCTGATCGGTCAGGACGATCTGCACGCGGTACCGCTCGGTCACCCGCGCATCATCCGACTTCCAGTCCACCGCCACCCGCGCCCAGGTCGTGTCCCCGACCTTCCACTTGTGACCGTCAGAAGCCGACACGCCCTTCGGCAGCAGCACCTTCACCTCGCTCACCTTCGGAGACTGCAGCGCATTGCGCAGCCCGGCCCGCGCCGCCTTGCTCGCCCCCGGCACGACGTACCGCGACAAGTTGTTGCCGTTCGACGAACCCCAGGACGTGAAGAAGTCGGCGAAGAGCTTGCTCTGCAGATCCCCCGACAGCTGCGAGTCCGTCTGGAGGGCATCCTTGATCTCCGGCGGGCTGGCCTGGTCGGGCTGCGGAAGCGTCCCGACATCGCCGACCACCCGCATCCCCTGGCCGGACTTGAGGTCCTCGACCCACACCGGGACTGACAGCGTGCGCAGCGCCCCGGTCGTCAGCTGCACCTGGATCCCGATGTAGTAGGCGTGCCCGTCGTACTCGGCGACCGGTTCCATGTAGCCCGACCACACCGAGTAGGCCACGACCTGCTTCCCCTTGCCGTTCCAGCCGCAGGTCGTGTCCACCCCCGACGACGACAGCCGGGCTATCGCCATGCGGCGCTGCTCCGCCTGCTCCGGGTTCTGGTTCGCACACAACCTGGCGTACCGGTCCGCGAACGCGATCGCCCGCTCCACCGGGAACTCGGTGAGCCGGTAGTCGGCCACCTGCTCCTTCGTGATCCCGGTGGCCACCGGCGCCGGGTGCCCGGCGTTGTACGCCATGACACCCACCGTGCCCAGCGCCAGCAGCGACACCGTCACCAGCGCGGTCATCCGTGCGGCCACATGCGTTCCCCGCCCACCGCCCAGCCGGCCACCCGGGCGCGGCACATCGAACCGCTCCCC
>LIQL01000440.1 GCA_001418405.1 Streptomyces diastatochromogenes
GGGTGGCCGGTGCGGTTGGCGCTGCTGACGTAGAGCAGGGGGAAGTCGTCCAGGAGCGGTGCCAGGGGCTGCCAGCGGGCGGCGAACAGGAGCGTCCAGCCGTCCTTGGCGGCAGGGGCCAGCCAGGACGGGACGTCGTGCGGGCGGCGCAGGGGCGCCAGGAGGGTGACGAGTTCCTCGGTGAGCAGGCGGCGGGCGAGCCGGTGTGCGTCGGGGCTGAGGTCGAGGTGCTCGGTCAGTTCCTCGTGTGTGTGCGGGTGGTGGGCCCATAGGGCGACGGCCTGGTCGGCGGGGCGTCCCTTGGCGACGTTGACGGCGGTGGGCTGGGTGGCGGTGACGACGCAGGTGAGCGGGGCGGGATTGGGCAGGACGACTGCCCGGCCTTGGGTGAGAGCGCGGCGGACGGTGGCGGTGTCGCTGGTGGCCGGGGTGGCGTCGGCTGCGGGTCGGTGGCTCATGCGGTGGTCTCCGTGCGGTGCTCGGTGAGGCCGTCGAGGTAGGCGGCGAAGGCGTGTTCGTCGACGACGGCGCGGCCGGTACGGAAGGCGCGGGCCTTGACCCAGGTTCTGGCGGTCCTGCTCTGTGCGGCGTCGAGGCGGTGGCCGAGCCGGGCGGCGACGGCGGTGACGACGCGGGTGCTGGCCAGGTGGGTGAGCACGATCCTCGGTTCGATGCCCAGGAGGGTTGCGGGGTCGTAGGGCTGGAACAGGTCGGGGTCCACGAAGGGGGTGCCGGTGGAGAGGGTGCCGACTCCGGTGCCCACCACCGGTGTGGTCACCGTCAGGGGTACGCCGGTCTGTTCGGAGACCAGGGCGGCGATCGCGGGCAGGCGGGTGAGGTCGGGCGCCCGCCACCACAGGTCCGCCCCGTGCGAGGTGCCGAGCAGCTTGGTGACGCGGTCCGGGGCGTGGGCGAGGAGGAACAGCAGCTGCTCGGTGGCGACCATGCCGGAGCGCTCCGCGAGGCCCAGCCACGAGCTGGAGACCACCCGCACCCCGGCCTGGAGGGCCTGGAGGGTGTTGGCCAGGCCGAGGCCGAGGTCGTTGTGCAGGTGCGAGCCGAGCACCGTCCCGGCCGCGGACGCCGCGGAGACGCGTGCGAACATCTCGGCCGCCTCGGCGGGGAGTTGCCGGCCGACGGTGTCGGCAAGGATCACCGTGCCGGCCCCGGCGACGGTCAACTCACCCGCGGCATCGGCCATCAGCAGGTGGTCGGCGCGGGACGCATCGGCCAGGCACACGTCGACGGCGACCTCATGGTCCAGGTCACGGGCTGCCTTGACCAGGTCCACGCCGCGCGCCAGCGCTTCACGGGCGCCTTGGTGGACCATCACCTGGGCCATCGCCTCGGAGGCCGGCACGACCACCATCACCCGGGCGTGCGTGCTGCCGCGCACCGACGCCACGGCCTGCCGGACGTCGGCCAGGGCGCCGCGACAGACGGCCGCGACGCTGACATGCCCTTCGGCCTCGACGGCGACCTGCCGCACCGCCTCGAACTCCTCGGCGCACACCGCGGGGAAGCCGGCTGCGAACACCACGTGGCGCGGCCCGTCCGCACCGAACAGCGCCCCTTGCTCCAACGCCAGGCGCACCCGGAACCCGCCCGGCATCAGAGTCTTGGCCTGTGCCCCGTCCCGTGCCGATTCCTCCCACACCACCAGACGGCCCGCCAACGCCGACTCACGCACGACATCCCGCACGCCTGCCCCCCACTCTCGCAGTGACCCCGTAAGGGGTACTCACCGTGCCGGTGAACTCGCGAAGCGTGATGTTAGCCCCCGAAAGGGCTTGCACTGGCGGGTAGTTGCGCCTACCTGGTGACCCCTGCTATAGGCGAGACAGGTCCGCTGCGGGATGCCTGGCCTTGCCGGCCCCCTGCCGCGCCCAGCCCTGGCTCTGCTGGCACGCCGGCCGGCAACGGCGACGCGCGTGAGAGATGTTGATGGTGTTCCCCGTCGCACCGGATCGGGGGACGACGACCGGGTCCGGCACGTTCACGTGCCGGACCCGACAGTGTCAGCCATTCATGGCCGCCCAGAACTCCTCGAAGGACATCTGGCGGTCACCGTCGGTGTCGAGGGAGTCGATCAGCTCCTGAGCCTGCGCCTCGGTGATCTCCGTGCCCTCCAGCTCCGCGATGACCTGGCGGTACTCCTCCGCGGTGACCTGCCCGTCCCCGTCGAGGTCGTAGCGCGCGAAAACCTTGCGTGCCGCCGTCTCCACGATGTCTGCCATGTGCTTCGCCCTTCCGTGATCCTTTACTGACGGGCCCAGGTTATCCGTCCGCCCGGACGCCTCGTGGGCGCGCCCAACGTGCCTGGCCGCCGCGGGCCCACCCACGACCGTCCGTTGGAAGCGGTCACTTCGCACCGCGCACCGATGGTGTTGAATGCCAGTTGACGGTGTGCGTCGACGGCCGTCGCGCTTGACGGGGTGCCAGGGAGAGCGATGAGTGCTGAGATCGAGGCCGGTGTGCACGAGAGGCTGGCCGGATACCGGGACCGCTTCCACGGGTTGTTCGCGGACTACTTCGACTCGGTCGCCAGGCAGGGGCCGCCGCGCAACGCGTTCGTGCCCGAGGCCCTGGAGCTGGTGCGGGACATGTCGCTGCGGGGCGGCAAGCGGCTACGGGTCGCGTTGGTGTACGAGGCTGCGCGGCTGGTGACCCCCGATGCCGTGACGGGGTTGGACGAGGCCGCGCTCAGCATCGAGTTGTTGCAGACGCACGGGCTGATCCACGACGACATCATCGACGACTCCCCGGTGCGCCGGGGAGCGCCGTCGGTGTACTACGCCTACCGCGACCGGTTCCCCGACCGTCCGCACACGGCATTGGGCCTGGCCGTCCTGGCCGGGGACCTGGCCGCGTTCCTGTCGGTCCAGGTGTTGCTGACCGCGCCGGTGCCCCGCGACCTGCGTCAGGCGATGGCCGCGGTTCAGGCGACGGCGGGGGCGGACACGGTCCGCGGCCAATTCCTCGACCTGGAGCGCGACTTCGGCCCGGTGCCCGACCGCGCGGTGCTGGACACCGTGTCCGAGTACAAGACCGCCCGGTACTCGGTGCTGGCTCCGTTGCAGCTGGGCCTGCTCGCGGCCGGCGCGGACGTGACCGCCCACGAGGAGGAACTGACCCGGTACGCCCGACTGCTCGGCGTGAGCGGGCAGATGCGCGACGACTACCTCGACCTGTTCGCGGACGCAGGCACGGTCGGCAAGCCGGCCGGGTCGGACCTGCGCGAGGGCCGCCGCAGCTACGCGGTGTGCGCACTGCTGGCAGCCACGAGCGGCGCGGAGCGGGCGGTGGTGGAGTCGGCGCTCGCCGGCCCCGGCTGCCCGCCGCAGACCGTTGGACGGGTTCAGGACATCGCCAGGCACCACGGCGTCGACGAGCAACTTCTCGCCGAGATCCGCGGCGGTGCCGAGGAGGCGGCCGCCGTCGCCGCCACCTGGCGGGGGCGGTGGCGGGACGAAGCCGTCGCGTTCTTCGAGCAACTGCCGCTGTGGGGCGCACTGCGCACCCAGTGACCATGCGCGGCCTTCGGGGGCGGCATGCGCGGACACCTGCCCGTTGCGGACCGTCGTGACTGCCACGCCGACGGCGAGTACGGCCAACACGGCGACGACGACCGCGAGGGCCGGCACGGGCCCCGCCATGCCTGTGGCCGCGCCGCAGTGGTCAGCCCGATGCGGCGGACACCAGGACCTCGACCAACCGGTCCGCCGCGTCCGGCCGCCCGTGCGCTCGGGCCCGCTCCGTCATCGCCGCCCGCAGTGCGGGGTCGGTGAGCAGCGGGCCCACGGCGTCCTTCAGGCGGCCGGCGGTGACGTCGCCGAGCAAGGCGAGCGCCGCCCCGGCGTCCTCCAAGTGTTGTGCGTTGTGCGCCTGTTCATTGCCCGCCGCGGAGGCCAGCGGCACGAACACGGCCGGCTTGCCGAGCGCGGTGAGCTCGGCGAGGGTCCCGGCACCGCTCCGCGACACGACGACGTCCGCGAGCGCCAGGACGTCGGGCAGTTCCGGGCCCACGAAACCGGTCAGGTGGTAGCGGCCGGCCAACGCCGTCGGCAGCGCTGCCGCGTGGCGGCGTAGTTCCGCCACGTTGTCCGGGCCGCACTGGTGGACGACGTTGGCCTGCTGGAGCAGCCACGGCAGGGCGTCCCGCACGACGTCGTTGATCTGCCGGGCCCCTTGCGCGCCCCCGGTGACGTACACCGTCGGCAGCCTCCGGTCGAACGCGTGCAGCCCCAGACTCTGCACCGCCTCGTCCGGCCGCCCGGCGAGCACCTCGGGGCGGATGGGATTTCCCGTGACGACCGCCCGCCCGCGCACCCGCTCCGGCAGCAGCGGCACCGAGGACTCCGACGACACCGCGATCCGGGTCGCCGAACCGGCGAGCTTGCGGTTGGCCAGGCCCAGCCGCACGGTCTGTTCGTGCAGCACCAGCGGACGCCGGCAGATGCGCGCCGCCAGGCCGGTCGGCACGGCGACATAGCCGCCGGTGGCGAGCACCACGTCCGGCCCGAAGCCCGCGACCAGCTTCCGCGCCTGCGCGACGCCGAGCGGCACCCGCGCCATGTCCTTGATGTTGGCCGCCGACATCATCTTGAGCGGGTTCTTCGCCCGGCGAACCTTGCCGGTGGCCACCGTGGCGAACGGGATCCCCTCGGCCGGGGCGACCCGGGCCTCCAGGCCGTCGGCAGTGCCGATCCACAACACGTCGAGCGCCCTGCCCTCGGCCGACAGCCGCCGGCGCAGCGCACGGATCGCGGTGAGCGCCGGATACGTGTGACCACCGGTGCCGCCACCCGTGACGACGAGACGAAAGGCGTCGACGTTGCTCACTGGAGCTACCCCAAATCTGGCGACGGTCGGACGAAAGCGCCACAGTAGCGGCTCGCCGCAGGCGTCCCGGCCGCGCGCAACGGGGAATCGGCGGGCCGGTTCGCTCGGGTGCGCAAACGCAGTGCAGGCCCGGTGGGATCCACCGGGCCTGCACCGTTTCAGTAGCGGGGACAGGATTTGAACCTGCGACCTCTGGGTTATGAGCCCAGCGAGCTACCGAGCTGCTCCACCCCGCGACGGCACCGTGAACTGTACGGCACTGACACGGATCGACCGAATCGACGTCGGGTGGCTGCGGCCGCGGGCTCGCCACGGTCGCCCGTCAGCTCGCTGCCAGGCCGTTCGACGGCCGCCATGGAGCGGCCGTCGACTGCTGGACATCGCTCGGCCGGAAGCCCCGGACGGACGGGCTTACTCGGAGTGGTCGGAGTGGTCGGAGTGGTCGGAGTGGTTGGGGTGGTCGGAGTGGTCGGGGTGGTCGGTGTTGTCGGTCAGGGCAGGATCTCGACGTAGCCGTCGGTTCCGTGCACGCGGATCCGCTGCCCGTCGCGGATCAGCCGGGTGGCCTGCGCCACGCCCACGACGGCCGGCAGGCCGTACTCCCGGGCGATCACCGCGCCATGGGTCATCAGTCCGCCCACCTCCGTCACCAGGCCCGCGATGCCGACGAACAGCGGCGACCAGCTCGGATCAGTGAAGGTCGTGACCAGGATGTCGCCCGCTTCGAGATCGGCCTCCGCCATGTCGAGGACGACGCGGGCCCTGCCCTCGACGGTCCCGACGGACACCGGTAGGCCGACCAGGGCGCCGGCCGGCACGTCGTCGCGCCGGTACGCCCCGGTGACGGCCTCGCCGTCCGAGGTGAGCACCCGGGGCGGCGTGAGCGCCTGGTACGCGCGGAACGCGTCCTTGCGCTGCTGGACGAGCCGGCCGTCCACCTGGTGCGAGCGCACGACGTCGTGGAGCTCTTGGAACGTGAGGTAGAAGACGTCCTCCTTCGCGGGAAGCACGTCGGCCGCCACGAGGCGCTCGGCCTCCGCCAGCAGCGCCTGCTTGTACACGAAGTAGCGGCTGACGATGCCGTACTTCGGGTACTCCCGGTACCCGATGAAGGTCCGCACCCGGTCGATCATCCGCTTGGTCTCGTCGGCCTTCCGGTCCCCGTCCGGCAGCGCCCGCAAGCGCGCCAGCACGTCGTCCTCCTTCTCCTGCGCCTTCCGCCGCCCCTCCTCGAAGCGTCGCGCGGCGGCGCCCGGCGCGAAGTTCCGGACGTTGTCCAGGAGCACGGGCACGAGCGTGGTGGGACGCTCGCTCCACCGGGGCCGCGTGATGTCGATCTCGCCGACGCAGCGCATCCCGTACCGGTCGAGGTAGCCCTCGATGGCGTCGCGCGCTTCGGCCCCGCCCGCGACCTTCGCCAGCTCGCCAAGGAAGTCCTCGTCCTCGACGTCCTGCAGGAAGGCCACCACCTCCGGTCGCGCGCGGATCACGTCCGCGACGTCCAGCAGCGCCAGTCCCATCTCGGAGGTGATGTTGTCGGGGGCGGACAGCGTGAGCGTGTCGGCCGCGTTCTTCTCGCCCAGCCACTCCTGCAGCTTGTCGTTGAGCCACCAGGTGGCATCCATCCCCGCCATGATCGCCTGGACGCTCAGCGGATCACCGAGGACCCGCTTGTGCTCGTCGAAGGCTTCCAGCAGGAAGTCGAACAGCTCCGGTCCGGTCTTCGTCCGGATGTCGCGTTCCAGGGCGGCGACGGACGCCCGGCTGCGCTCGATCAGCTCCTTGACGACGGCCGGATCGTTCTCGATGGGGGCGGGCGCACCGCCGGCCGCCGGCCTGCCGGGAACCGCGTCCGGCAGCGACGGGACGAAGTCGTCGCGGTCGAGGACGGTCTCCAACGCGTCCCTGACCAGCGGATCGCCCTTCCCCATGACGTCCAGGAGGGCGGCGCGGCCCGCGGGCGAGGACAGGCGCCGGGTGGCGTCGACGAACAGCCTCCCGCCGGCCGCGTGCATCGGCACCATGGCCGTCAGCTGCCACATGGAGAGCCCCAGCGGCTTCATGGCGTCGGTCATCATCTGCTGGTGACCGACGGAGACGTAGACGTGGTTCTCCTGGTCGCCGGCCTCGGGAACGGGGAACAACGTCGTGATCGGCCGGCTCTGCACGATCCGGAAGTCGTCGTCGACCAGGCACCATTCGATGTCCTGCGGGCGGCCGAAGTGCGCCTCGATCCGCCGCCCGAGCTCCACCAGGCGCACGACCTGCGCATCCGTGAGTGCCGGCTGCTGCTGTTGCTGCGCGTCGATCGCCACCTCCTGCGTACCGCCGGCCGGCAGGGCCTGTACGGCACGCTGCTTGGCGGCGATCGTCTTGGCGACGACCTCGCCGTCCCGGACGGTGAAGACGTCGGGGTTCACCAGCCCGGAGACCAGGGCCTCGCCGAGGCCGAAGCCGGCGTCCACGGTGGCGACCTTCCGGTTGCCCGAGACGGGGTCGGCCGTGAACAGGACGCCGGACGCCTGCGGGAAGGCCATCCGCTGCACGACCACGGCCATGCGGACCGTGCGGTGGTCGATGCCGTTCCGCTGGCGGTAGGTCACGGCCCGCTCGGTGAAGAGCGAGGCCCAGCACCGGCTGACGTGCCGGAGGATCTCCGCCCGCCCCATGACGTTCAGGTACGTGTCCTGCTGGCCGGCGAAGGAGGCCGTCGGCAGGTCCTCCGCCGTCGCGCTGGACCGGACGGCGTAGGCGGCCTGCTCGCCGAGCCGGCCGAGCGCGCGAGTGATCGCCGCCGCGAGATCGTCCGGGACGGCGATCCCTTCGACGGTCCGACGCACCTGCGCGCTGAGCCTGCGGACCGCCTCCCGGTCGTCCGGGTCCAGGCGCGACAACTGATCGAGCTGATCGTCGATCGACGGCGCCTCCGCCATCACCTGCCGGAAGGCGTCCGTCGTCACGCAAAAGCCCTCCGGCACCCGGACGCCGTCGATCCGGGACAGCCCTCCCAGGTGCGCGCCCTTGCCACCGACGACCGCCACCTGCGTCTCGTCGGCGTCGAGAAGATCCCACACGTACCGCTCGATCACTGCGACACCTCCGAGACAGCCACGTTCCCTCGCACTGCGGTGGCCGATCGCATCACCGCCGCCTCCAGCGGTCCGACGGCACCGCGTCCCCCATACGTCCACAACAACTCACGCACGTAGTGCCCCATTTTCCCTAGGCGCTGGCATCGGTCGACGATTGTGCGCCATACCCGGGGCCTTGCGGCAAGCCCCCCAGTACGCTATAAGTTGAGAGTGGCAAGGAGAGTGCTCTCCTTGCCTTTGCTGTTTTTCGCCCAGGGGAACCGACAGACTCCGAACGCGTCCTGGTTGGGCAGCGTCCCGAACCGAAACCCTTCGGCGAACTTCTCTACGGGGCGGGGAAGCTGGCTGCGGGGGC